>JBAPRX010000148.1:0-15504 GCA_049281335.1 Promineifilaceae bacterium (SeqCode) | reverse complement strand
CCAGTTGCGGCTGCCCAATGCTCTGCCTTATATGTTCAATGCCTTCAAAGTTGCCGCCGCGTTAAGCATGATCGGGGCGGTCGTTGGTGAATATTTCGGCGGCGCCCGTACTTCTCTCGGTCAATTTATCACTCAGGAAGCGGCCCAATTCCGCTTCGATAATGCCTGGGCTGCCATCATCATTGCCTGTATCGTTGGCATCACCTTTTATCTGGTTATCATTGCTCTCGAACGGCTCATTATTCCCTGGCACGCATCCCTCCGCCAAAACTAAAACTTTACAGAACAGGGGTCATTGGCTCCCATGCGGAAAAGCTGTTTAGAATTTCGCTGCAATATTCGTATAAATCATAATACAACGTCTAACTGATTAAATTGATATATTACAGACCAATTTGCTTCTCTTATTTGTTTAGTGAGGTGCCAGACACCTGGAAACTATTGGGCGTTAAAAAGCCCGTTATCCACTGGCATCTGTTCAGTTACCTTACTATATTCAATTTAAGGAGGATTTTATGAAACATTTAAGTCGTACTTACATGGTTATGCTGTTGTTCGTTATCCTCATCGTCAGTGCCTGCGCCAGCCCGGAGAATGATCCTGGCGGTGGTGGCGGTGGCGGTGCAGGGACGAGCGGCGGCGGTGGTGGCTCCGGTGCCGCCGGAGGGTCCGGTTCAGGGTCAGAGGGCCTTATTCCTGTTCGACTCCAGTTGCAGTGGGTCGCCCAGTCCCAATTTGCCGGTTATTATGCCGCCGAAGATCAAGGGTATTACGAAGAAGAGGGACTCGATGTTTCCATTCTGGAAGGGGCAGTAGACATTGTTCCCCAACAGGTCGTTGCTGCTGGTGAAGCCGAATTTGGTATCGCCTGGGTTCCCAAGATGCTTGCCTCTCGTGCCGAGGGCGCCGATCTGGTTAATATCGCTCAGGTTTTCCAGCGCAGTGGTACCCTTCAGGTGGCCTGGGCCGACTCCGGCATTAGTTCAGTCGAAGATTGGGGTGGTAAGCGCGTCGGAACCTGGGGTTTTGGCAACGAATGGGAAGTCTACGCCGCTCTGCGTCAGGCCGGAATCGAACCCGATGATCCTGCACAGGTCGAAATTGTCTCGCAATCCTTCGATATGTCCCAGCTTTTGAACGATGAACTTGATGTGGCCCAGGCTGAAACCTACAATGAATACGCCCAACTGCTGGAAACCACCAACCCTGACACCGGCCAATTGTACCAGCCATCCGATTTTACCGTCTTTGATTACAACGACATTGGCACTGCTATGCTCCAGGATCATGTCTTTGTTCTGGGTAGTTGGTTAGCCCAGGAAGGCAATGAAGACGTCGCCGTTCGCTTCCTGCGAGCCTCTTTCCGGGGCTGGATTTTCTGCCGCGATCATTTTGATGAATGTGTTGACATTGTTCTGGCCAACGGGCCGACCTTGGGTGAGGGCCATATGCGTTGGATGCTCAACGAAATCAACGCGCTCATCTGGCCTTCCCCGGACGGACTTGGCATTATTAATGATGACCTCTATCAACAGACCGTTGACATTGCTGTTGAATTTGATGTGATTCCCGAAGCGCCGGACGCCGCTGCTCTCCGCAAAGATTTGGCCCAACAAGCCGTTGATAGTCTTGGCGGTGCTGACACCACCGGCAACGACTACACCAAGATGGACATCGAAGTCACCCCTGGCGGCGAATAACCAAAGCCACCCGACTTTTGTTGTTTAGCATCTCTCGAAGATGCAGTGACCAACACCTAAAACAATAAAAGTCTCTCTCAAGGTCAGGAAAGTGTCTTAATCACTTTCCTGACCTTCGTTACCCCCTATGATTCTCGTCACCGGAGCCGCCGGAAAAACCGGCCGTTCCATCATCCAGTCCCTCTCAACGCGCCATATACCCGTCCGCGCTCTCATTCACCACCAAAACCAGGCTGAAGCCGTCCTCGCCGCCGGCACGGCCGAATTCATCATTGGCGACATGGCCGACCCAAACACCTATCAAAAGGCTATGTCCGGCATCTCGGCCGTTTACTTCATCTGCCCCAACGTCAACCCCCACGAACTCGAATTTGCGGCGTATGCCATTAATGCTGCCAAAGCAGCCACACTCCCCCGCCTCCCCCACTTCGTCTACCACTCCGTCCTCCACCCCCAGGTTGAAGCCATGCCCCATCACTGGCTCAAAATGCGCGTCGAAGAGCAGTTATTTGCGTCCGGCCTGCCTTTTACCATTCTCCAACCGGCCGCCTACATGCAAAACATTCTCGGAAGCTGGCCGTCTATCACCGAGCAGGGCATTTATCCCGTTCCATACTCGGCCGAATCCCGCCACAGCATCGTTGACCTCAACGACGTGGCCCAGGCTGCCGCCACCGTCCTGCTGGAACCAGGCCACCAGAATGCCATATATGAACTGTCCGGCCCCCAGCCATTGAGCCAAACCGAAATTGCCGAGATGCTGACCCAAAAGCTAAAACGGCCGATAATGGTTCACCAAACCCCCATCGAAAGCTGGCGGGAACAGGCACAGCAAAATGGACTCGGCCGTTACCAGATTGAAACATTAATAAAGATGTTCAACTACTACGACCAACACGGCTTTCAAGGCAGTCCCAACACCTTAAGCTGGCTCCTAAAACGGCCGCCTACTTCCTTCGCTGCCTTTCTTGAGCGGGTTATCGGGTAAGAACAGCTATTAAACCAAAAAGTCATATCAAGTTTCCTCAATACCGTTAAACAATCTCGATTAACAAAGCCTGTCATAATTACAATTAATTTGGCGAAAAAAGGAAATCGTTTCTGAAAATATAACTCAGTCTACCCTTTGCCGGGGAAGGGCATTGATAACACGAGGGAATCGTCTACAATCTATCAGCGTATACTTTTTACTGAAAAAGAACAGTTAGGAAGCACGCATGAAACGAAATGCAATCACAAAGAATGAGACCCGTTTTTTCAGTGGCAGCTCTCACCCCCATCTAGCCCAAGATATTGCCGACTATTTGGAAGTTCCCCTTTCACCAACCCGTATTAGCCGCTTTAGCAACGATAATCTGTACATTCAACTTGGCAAAAGCGTTCGCGGAAGGCGCGTCTATATTGACCAGTCTCTCTTTCCCCCTGTTAATGATCATCTGGTTGAGTTATTTATGATGCTGGACATCGCCCGTTCGGCCGCAGCCAGAGAAGTCCACGCCATCATTCCCTATTTCTCCTTTGCTCGTTCCGACAAAAAGGATGCGCCGCGCATTTCTATCACTGCCCGGCTCATTGCCGACCTGCTCCAGACGGCTGGGGCGACCCATGTGATGACCATGATGCTCCACTCGCCCCAGGTGCATGGTTTCTTTGGCATTCCTGCAGACCCGCTAACGGCTCGCCATGTTTTTGAAAACCATTTCAAAAACCACGATTTAACAGGGGCTATTGTCGTTGCTCCCGACGTTGGCAATGCCAAGTCGGCCGGCCGTTTTGCTGAGTCTCTCGGCCTCCCCAGCGCCGCCGGAAACAAAGAGCGCGTCTCCGACACCGAAGTCCGTATCAGCGGCCTGGTCGGCCGTCAGGTCAAAGGCTTTCGCAAAGCCATTATCTATGATGATGAAATTTCAACCGGCTCTTCTGCGGTTGAAATGAGCCATATGCTCATTGAAAACGGTATCGAGGTGATTGATGTGGCCTGTACCCATGGTGTTTTTGTTGGCGGCGCTTTGGAAAAATTAACGGCCGTTTCCCAAATTAACGAAATTGTTACAACCGACACCGTTTACATCCCCCCCGAAAAGCGCGTCCCCCAATTGACTATTCTCTCCGTTGCTTCTATCTTTGGCGAAGCTATCCGCCGCAATTACGAACGAAAGTCAATCGAGGGATTGTTTGTATTTGGGGATGAGTAGGCTTGTTGATCGGGTTGATTAAGAAAGCCTATCCAATCAACTAGTCAACCCAATCACCCTGCATTTAATAGCTGCGTCAAAAAATAGACCCGCTGTAAAATCGGCCGAACCTCCCACGCCTCGGCCAATCTTGGCTGTCCCCCGAACTGAATCAGGGCCGGAATCAACTCGATCTGGTGAACGCCGTCCTTGCCCAGCCACACGTTCAGGATCGCGGTTGAAGGGTCGCCGTCAATCTCAAAGGCAAAGTTGCCCAAACCGTACACAATGACCCCCTCCATATAAAAATCAATCCCCTGCAAAATGTGGGCATGGTGGCCGATAACGAGCGCGGCTCCGGCGTCAATGGCTGCGTGGGCCGCTGCAATCTGGGGTACGCTTGGGGCATCTACATATTCGAAGCCGCTGTGCAGGACGACAATCACCAAATCGGCCTGCTGGCGGGCGGCGGTGACATCGGCCGTAACATTCTCTGGATAAGCCCAGGCCAGTCCGGGGCTGTTTTCTGTGGCATTCCAGCTTTCGACGTCAAAAGCTGTTGCCCCCTCTACCGGGACATTAACGTAGCCCAGAAAAGCCAACTTCAGGCCATTCACTTCCTGAATGTAAGGGGTATGCGCTTCGGCCGCATTGGCTCCGGCCCCAATTGGGGCAACATTGGCCTGCCGCAAGAGGCTGATTCCTTGCAGCAGCGCCTCCGGCCCATAATCCATTGCGTGATTGTTTGCCAGGGAAACGACATCAAAGCCTGCCAGCGCCAACGATTCGGCCGCATCCGGTGGCGCCTGGAAAGTATAGCTCTTTGGGGCAGGTTCGCCGATATTCCCCAGCGACGATTCCATATTTCCGACTGTAATATCGGCCGTTCTCAATCTGTCCACCACATCCTCGAAAGGATAGGCCAGGTTCCCACCGGCGATGGCCCCGCCCAGGGAGCGAGCGAGCATCAAGTCGCCTACGGCCGTTAGATGGATCCATGAATCTGCTGGTGAGTTAGCCTGTAATTCGGCCGAGAGTTGGGAAGCGGCCGTTTCAAAGCCTGTTTTCGCCGCCAGTGACCAGGGCTGTTGCAGTGGATAGCCCGGATCGTCAGGGTGCAGCCCATCAATTCGGAGCGCCTTAAATGATCGGGGCATTGCCTCCCAGTTCGTCACCGTTACCAGAGGATGGCCTCCCTGAATGATGTCCTGGGCCTGCCCCGAACTTGTCTCCTCCCAATCCGTTGTAAAAGGAACCGTCAGGGCAATCGGGTGTTGAAAAGCTGGAATCCCATCCGTCCCAACCTGGAAAACGAGATCGGCCGCAGCCGGATCGCCCGTAAGCTGCCAGGCCCAATTGGGGTCTGTTGTTTGCAGACGGCCGATAATGCCGCTCACGGCCTCCTGCCAGGGGACTGGCATCTTAGGCGGATAATAAACCAGGACTGTCGAGCGGGGGGTAGGCGTTGGCGCCAGAGTTGGCCCGGCGGCCACTGTTGGAACCAGTGGTGTATTCGTTGCTACGGCTGCTAAGACGACCGCTGTAGGGCTAGGTGCAGGTCGCAGTCCTCCCGTTTCGGCCGTTGCCGCCACCGTTGGCAGCGCCTCCACCTCCGGCTTCGGCCCCAAACTACAGCCAGCCAGCACCAAACAGCCCAACAATACCCCTCCCCAAAATATCCTCCTCAATCCAACCCAACCACTATTCATCCCAGCTCACTTGCTTCCTTCCTCGCAGGGCGGCGGAAAATTATCCAACAAATACTGAATCAAATACGTCTCCTGTTCCTTCAACTGCGTCGCCAGTTCCACTCCTACATAGCGGTAGTGCCAGGGTTCATAATAAAAGCCGGTCGTATCTAAGGTGTCCGGCGGATAACTCATCGTAAAGCCATATTCTTGGGCATGTTCGCCCAGCCATTTTCCTTCGCTGGTCATATAAAAATAGGTGTGGAACTCAATATCTTCGATTCCTGTCACCGCTTCCAGTTCAGGTGAGCCAAAGTCAAGCGTCGTTCCCAGTTGGTGTTCGCTGTGACCCGGTCGTGCGCTTAATCCTGCCGCATAGTCGGGGTTATAATCGCTCCACTTGGCCCAGGCAATCGCCTGGGAGGAATAGCTTCGGTAGCCTGAGATAATTGTCGGCCGTAATCCCGCAGCCTGCATGGCATTCACCATTGCCACCAACGGTTCAATCACAATTTCCCGAATCTCATTGGGATAGCCCAATGTCACGCTGACCGGGAAATAGTCGGAGAGGGGGACCAGATCGGCCGGTTCGTACCCCTGCCCCAGCCCATATTCGTGGGTGACTAAAACCAGCAGATCATCGTCAGATGGTATCCGATTATCACATAAGTCAATGGCGGTTGGCGTCCAGGTTGGTGTCATGGTAGCCGTTTCGGCGGGCGTCGGTGTCTGGCTGGGTGTCACGGTTGGAATTGGCGTGAGGGTTGGCGGTTCAAAAACGGTGGCTGTTGGCGTGGGAACCGGTGTTGAGGTTGGAACTGCCCGAACAACAACCTCCGGTTCTGTAGCTGCTGCAGATGTTTCTGTTTGAGCGGGTTCTGCGGCCGTTTCTGCCCCCCTGTCGCAGCTTACTAAAATGAAGATGATCAGGATCAGGAGAATAGACCGGGTTGGAGAGAGAAACAGCCGAAGACGGCCGATACCCTTTGGCGTACTGTTGAAGGACATAGCCGAATTGTACTAATTTAACAATTTGTTAGCCAAATCTTAGACCACTCTTAATCAACACCGTCTCAACTGGCTTGCACGACCTTTAGACAATGGTAACATTACAATTTGCGTTTCTGGCCTTTGTGAGAACCCAAAACGTCGAGATGATGGTAACAAAATAATGACTATTTTTTCACAAATATCTCGATGAAAATAATGAATTTACTTGGCATCATTCCTGGTGTCGGAAGGGCGGAGCTTACCTCTCGCCAGGTGCCATATACTTTTGCGCTTGAACATGCGCTTTCTCATCCGGGGGGAACGAATCCATTTTTCGAGTTGATATAAATGCTGAAAAGAGCAAAATTTTTTACGGGATTATTGGTTGGTCTTCTCTTTCTGGTTGCTTTTGCCCTGGTTTTTCGGGTTCAGGCCCAGACGGCCGAACAAGAATGGTCCCAACCGGTTAACCTTTCACAATCTGGCGCTGCATCCCAGCCCCAGACGGTTGTCTCTTCCGATAGTGTTGTTCACATTATCTGGTTGGACGCCTTTAATGGGTTTATCCATACTCAGGGGGATGGGGAAAATCTGTCCGCTCCGGTTCAGGTTGACCTGCCCTTTGGCCGAGAAATCATTCTCGCCAACGGAAACACCAACCGGACTGCATACACGCCCTTGTTAAGAGCCGATAACAACAACCGTATTCACGCCTTCTGGACGGACGACGATGACGCCCTCTTTTACAGCCGGGTAATTGCCGACGAATTTGAGACGCTTGCCTCCTGGACGCCCGAACAACCCCTGGCCGAAGCGGCTTTGGCAATTGATGTAGGGGTTGCCCCGGATGGGCTGCTGCATCTGGCCTATGTGCGCCCTCTCAGCACGGCCGAATTTCCGGCCGGCGTCTACTATCGCAGTTCGGACGATGGTGGCACGACCTGGTCCACCCCGATTTTGTTATACCAATCCCCCTATTTTCGTTCCCTGTCTAAAGAGGACGCGCGTGTCCGTGTCCAGGCGACGGCCGATGGGCAGGTCATTGTTGCCTGGGATAACCGGCCGGAAGAAAGGGTTTTCATCATTCATTCTGACAACCGCGGCGGAACCTGGGGAGAACCGGCCGAAATAGACCACCGTCAGAATGACGATCTCGATACGGCCGTTGGCCCCTCTAAAATATCGGTTGTGGATGATGGCGACACCCTGCATCTGTTCTGGCAGGCGGGACATGAGGCATTGTTGTGCGCTCAATATCATCAATGGTCTGTTGATGGGGGTCGGACCTGGCAGCCTCCCCGACGGATTCTATCGGAGTTTGAGAGCTGTTCGCAGGAAAATGCCTATGTAACCGTCCCTGGTGGCCTTTTGTTGGTTTCGGCCTTTGATGCGGGGATTTTTTCGCAGTATTGGGACGGCAGTGAATGGGGTGAATTGGAACGGCATCCTATCCTGACCGGTTTCTCAAACCCATCTACTTTCCGCTCTGTTGATCTGGCCTGTCGGAACTTTGTCGTTCAGGACGGCCGAGTTTATGTGGTGGGTTGCGATACCTCCAATAATAAGGACATCTGGGAGCTTTCAACCAGCCTGGGGAATCTGACACGCGGTGAGTCGGACACTGACTTAACCTGGAGTTCGCCGGAACTGGCTGTTGAGCAGGTAGAAGGAGAACGGTCGGAGACGCCCATCCTGGTGGCCGATGCAGACGGCCGTCTCCATGCCATGTGGAGCCAACAAAATTCCAAAGACTCGACTATTAATTACAGCGTCTCCGAAGGCGCGGGCTGGTCAGCCCCGATAGATATCCTGGTTTCGCCGGGTTCTAACAGCGCAGCCGAAAATCCCTCGGCCGTTTACCATCCTGACGGCCAGCTAATGGTTGTTTGGGATAACGGCGTTCAGGGGGAAGTCTATTTTAGTCACGTTTCGGCCGAACTTGCCGGTTCGCCCGCCGAGTGGTTTACGCCCGAACTGCTGCCCGCCATGAAGTCAACTGCCGGTTCGCCGGATATTGCTGTCGCCTCAGACGGCCGAATCTTTGTTGTCTATGCGCTGCGCTTAAATGAAGATCGCGGCGTTTATCTGGTGCGATCAGAAGATGGGGGTGAAACCTGGAGCAATCCATTCCTGGTCTTTGATGGCGTAGAAGCCGGTTGGGATGCTGTGGATGATCCGGAGATAACGATTACGGACGATGATGTTCTACATGTCCTCTGGACTCAACGGTCCTTCCCGCCCGAAAATCAACCTATTTCTTCGGCTTATGCCGCCTCGACAGATGGTGGTAGTACCTGGTCAGAAGCCCTCGAGCTGCCCTTTGCCGACGAGCCGCCGGTTTGGAGCGAAATCTCAGCTTCCGGCTTCCAGACTCTTTTCCGGGTCTGGCAGGAGGATGTTGATAATTTCAGCAACTTCTGGTCACAAACCTCTCGTGACAGCGGACTGACCTGGGAACAACCGGTCAGAATATCCGACCGCAACAACCCTCTTGGCGAAGCAGCTCTGGCGACGGATGGCGGCGGACGGCCGCATCTGGTGGAGTTGACGGGATTCTCTGGCTCCGTTCAGAGTGACGAAGGCGCGTCCTCTGGTGTCCAACATTGGGCATGGTCTGAGGATGGCTGGATTCCGGGAGAGGGTTTCGTGACTGAGTCTGGAACCCTGACCAATGTGGACGGTATTGCCGCTGTTGTGGCTGTTAACGGGAACCTGTCGGTCTTGTACAGCGGTTTGAAGCTGGATTTGCAAACCGGCCATTTGCTGCCCGGTTATCTCGCCAGCAGCCGTTCGCTGTCTGTCATTATGACCACGCCAACTCCTGTGCCGCCCGTTACCGGGACAACCACACTGGAAGCGGCTGCCTCCGAACCGGCCACCGCAACCCCGCAGCCGGTCGTACAGCCAACGCCAACAATCTTCCTTCCAGAAATCCCCGATACCAATGAAGGCTTTCTCAGTACCTTCCTGGGATCGCTGGGCGTGTTTGGAGCCATTGTTCCGGTTGGTTTTATCGTGTTGATCATCGTATTGGTCAGTATGCGCGTTGTTCGAGGCCGCCGGGGTTAGACCGCCATATGCAGAGACAGTTTCCTTACCCAGATGAATCATGAGTGAAAAACGAAAAGTTCTTATTTCAACCTCTTCCTTTGGCAAAATTGACGATCACCCCCTGGTGATGCTGACAGAGGCCGGTTTTGAATACACGTTAAATCCTTACGGCCGTAAACTAACCCCCGAAGAATCGGCCGAGTTAATGGTGGATATAGACGCCATCATTGCCGGAACCGAAAAGATGGATCGCCAACTTCTGTCCAGCCTGCCGCGTCTCATGGTAATTTCAAGAGTTGGGACGGGCATGGACGCAATAGACCTGAAAGCGGCGGCGGAGTTGGGCATTCATGTTGTCAACACGCCCGATGCCCACGTCGAAGCAGTGGCCGAATTGACGCTGGCCGGTATTCTCGATCTCCTGCGCCACATTCCCCAGGCCGAACGCAATCTGCGGGCCGGGACCTGGCGCAAACCAATGGGGCGGCTGCTGCGTGGTAAAGTCATCGGCATTATCGGCCTCGGCCGTGTTGCCAAAAGCCTGGTCAAGCTGCTCCAGCCCTTTGATGTGACTGTCCTGGCCTATGATCCTTATCAGGACGCCGCTTTCGCCGAGCAGTACGATATTCAATATCGTGAGTTGGAAGCCATCTTGCCCGAAGCCGACATCGTTTCCCTGCACCTCTCCTACGACAAAGAACGGTACCATTTCTTTGGCGAAAAATTATTGGGCCAGATGAAGCCCGACGCCATCCTGGTCAACTGTGCCAGAGGCGGCCTTGTAGACGAAGCCGCCCTTCGGGCTTATCTCGAAGCTGGCAAGCTGGCCGGAGCCTATCTCGACACCTACGAAAAAGAACCCTATTCCGGCCCGCTGACAACGGCCGAAAACGTCCTCCTGACGCCCCACATGGGTTCCTACGCCGCCGAATGCCGCGTCCGCATGGAAACCGAAGCAGTCGAAAATCTACTGGCATTCTTCAATGATTAATCATTCACCAATTCACCAATTCACCAATTCGCCAATTAATTATTTTTTCGCCCTAGAGACTCCTAATCGGTTTACCCCCTAACCAATTTACCTTTATGACAAAAGTCGTCGTCACCGGTGGCTCCGGTTTTCTTGGCAGCCACATTGCAGAGACCTTAACAGCCAAAGGCTACGAGGTCACCATATTTGATACCCGTCCTTCTCCTTACCTCAAGCCCGGTCAGGAGATGATCGTTGGCAGCATCCTGGATAAGGAAGCGGTTGAAGCCGCTTTTGAAGGGAGCAGCTACATCTACCATCTTGCAGCCCTGGCCGATCTGAACGCCGCCAGAGAACGGCCGCTTGACACCGCCCAACTCAACGTCGTCGGAACCGTCAACTGCCTGGAGGCTGCCCGCAAGACGGCCGTTGAGCGTTTTCTTTTTGCCAGCACCGTCTATGTCTACAGTCGGGCAGGCAGCTTTTATCGGTGCAGCAAGCAAGCCTGTGAAGCCTACATCGAGGAGTACCAACGGCAGTACGGCCTCTCTTATACCGTCTTACGATTTGGCAGTCTTTATGGTCCCCATGCCGACGACTCAAACGGCGTCTACCGCCTTTTGCGTCAGGCAGTCAAAGGCCGCATTCGTCACAACGGAACCCCCAACGACCGGCGCGAATACATTCATGTGCAGGACGCCGCCCGCCTGAGTGTGCAGGCGTTGGAAGAAAGGTATGCCAATCAAAATCTCGTCCTGACTGGCAATCATCCGATGCGGCTGGAGGAACTATTTACTATGTTCTCCGAAATTTTGGGCCGTAATATTGACATTGAATATCTCGCCTCTTCGGATGAACAGGATGACAGTCACTACCGGATTACCCCTTATGCTTTTAGCCCCCGTGTCGGCCGAAAACTAACCGAAACCTACTACGTTGATATGGGGCAGGGCCTTCTCCAAATGCTCGACCAGCTTTACCAGGAAGGCCACTTCGACCAGAAACCCGAATAGAGAGAAGCTATGAACGTTGCAATCATCACCGCTCGCGCCGGAAGCAAATCCATCATTGATAAAAATGTCTTTAAGGTCTTGGAACGGCCGTTAGTTTCTTATCCCATACAGGCCGCCCTGGACGCGGAACGGGTTGAAAAGGTCTTCGTCTCAACCGATGGCGAATCAATCGCCCAGGTCGGCCGTGAGATGGGCTGCGAAATCATCTGGCGGCCCGAAGAACTTGGCGGCGATCACGTCAATCACGGTGACGTCATCAAACACGCCGTCGAGTATGTAGACGACCATTTCGACGGCCTGGAGAATGTCGTCCTCCTTTTAGGCAACACTGTTATGATTGACGGTGAGTTGATTGATCAGAGTTTGCAGATTTTGGCAGAACGGCCGGATTTGGACTCCTGTATGACTGTCTGGGAAGCGGCCGACGATCACCCCCTCCGCTCCATGCAGATTAAAGACGGTCTCCTACGGCCGTATGGCGATGAAAATCGCCAGGTGTCCACCGAACGCCAGTCCTATCAAAAAGCATACTATTACGATCAGGGCGTCTGGACATTCCGCAAAGAATGTGTCCAAAGCAAGGACGGCCCCAACCCCTGGTGGTGGATGGGCAAACGCTCCTACCCCATTATCCGTAACTGGGTCACAGGCCGCGACGTCCACACCCACCTGGACATCACCTTCAGCGAATGGTGGCTGACACATTACCCGGAGATCAAGAAACTGTAAGATGTTGATTGGGATGATTAAATCAACTCAATCAACTCAATCAACCTAATCTCCCTATTCTCCCTATCCCCCAAGGAGTTCCCTCTTGCCCTCTTCCAACGGCCATTTGACCAACATCAGAGCCATTGTTTTCGACTTTGACGGCGTTATTCTGGAATCGGCCGACATCAAAACTGTCGCATTTTTGGAACTGTTCAACCATCGTCCTGATTTACAACCCGCTATCCTCCAATACCATCTCGATAATCTTGGTGTCTCCCGCTACGATAAATTCGCCTGGATTTATGAGGAATTATTAGGTCGGCCGTTTACGGCCGAGGTCCGAGAACAATTGGGCCGCGATTTCTCGGCCCTTGTCCTCCAAAAAGTTCTGCTCTCCCCTTTCGTTCCTGGCGCGTTGGAGACACTGCAAACAATGTCCCCTGATATTCATTTATTTGTCGCTTCTGGAACGCCCCAGGAAGAGCTTGATCTAATCGTAGAAAAGCGCGGCTTACAGCCTTATTTCAAAGAAGTCTGCGGTACGCCGCGCCAGAAACCGGAGATTATCCGAGGCATCCTTGAAGATTATCATCTTGCCCCCCACGAGGCTGTCATGGTTGGCGATGGCTCATCTGATCATAAAGCAGCCGTAGCCACCAATCTTCATTTCGTTGCCCGTACTACGCCGGAGATGGCGGACTATTGGCAGCAGAATAATATCCCTTACATTATAGACGATCTATCCAGCTTTCCAGAGTTGTTTCGCTGACTTGACGTACCGGTCAATCCAAGCAATACTAGATACCTGTCTTGTGTTTCAAGAATGCTTTTTAAGCTTTCTGACGTGATAGAAGGTAGGAGTAATAAAGACATATCATATTGTTAGGATTACCTTCCGCGCTTTTCCCCCCCAAGCGTCTATGCTTGAATCGTTGTAGGAGTTTTTTTTAAGATGATGAACTTTCTTCGTGGTATGGTAACAAATTTTGGTGTGGCAGGGGAGTTGATGCGTTTCTTGTGGGCGCGGAAGTTGTATTGGCTTATTCCAATGGTGACAGTTCTGCTGCTCTTTGCGCTGCTGCTAGTCTTCGCCACAACTTCCGGTGTTGCGCCTTTCATCTACACCCTGTTCTAAAAATCATCCACCCAATATGCTGCCTCGCTAATTGAGAGGCGAGGCAAATTGTATCGTCCGCTCTCGCGGGTAGCTGACCCTTTGGGTGGTGGAAGAGAGTAGTGCCTGACATCAATCGAGAAGTCAGGCACTTTGATTGTCTGGCAGAGGAGTAATCTATGAAAGAATTGTTGAGGACAATTTGGGAAACCTGGAAGCGGTTCGGCCGTTTCATGGGCAATATTATCACGCGAATCGTCCTGACTTTGCTTTATTTTACCGTCTTCGTTCCCTTTGGAATTGGCGCACGCCTATTTACAGACCCCTTACATATCAAAACAGACCGGATGGAATATTGGAATCCACGAAAGACCGGCGACAAAACTTTGGAAGAGATAACGAGGCAGTTTTAAGACGATGAATATACTGGGAATTTCTTGCTACTACCATGATGCAGCCGCCGCAATTCTTGTGGATGGGATGCTGATCGCCGCCGCCGAAGAAGAGAGATTCACCCGCAAAAAGCATGATTCGAGCTATCCAGAACATGCTATTAAATTCTGCCTGAATAGAGCAGGGCTGACGGCAGCCGATCTCGACTACGTTGTATTCTATGAAAAGCCGCTGCTCAAATTTGAACGTATCTTGCAGTCGTCTCTCTCAACCTTTCCCCGTTCATGGGCCGTTTTTGGGGAGGCGATGGTTGCCTGGTTTGACGAGAAGTTGTGGATCAAAAGTCAGCTCCAGACGAAAGTAGGTGTCCGGGCTGATCAGGTCTTGTTTGTCGAACACCACCTTTCCCATGCCGCCAGCTCAATCTTCTGTTCACCATTCGAAGAAGCGGCCGTCCTGACCATTGACGGGGTAGGGGAGTGGACAACCGCCGCTATTGGAACAGCAACGGCCGATTGGAACGGGGGCGGCAGCAGCCAAATCAAACTCAATCACGAACTGCGCTTTCCCCACTCTCTCGGACTGCTTTACTCAGCCTTTACTGCTTATCTCGGCTTCCGGGTCAACAGCGGCGAATACAAGGTGATGGGTATGGCCCCTTACGGGGAACCAAAGTACATGGACGAAGTCTACAAAGTTGTCAAAGTAGACTCCGATGGTGGTGTCTCCCTTGACATGAGCTACTTCAGCTACCATTACTCACCTAAACACAGCTTCAACAGCAAGTTTGAAGCCCTCTTCGGCCCCAAGCGGGAGCCGGAATCCGAATTTTACAGCCCAACCACTCACCCCCACAAAGAGCATCCTGCCTGGGATGACAAGATTGCGGCTCAAAATCAAAAATATGCCGACATTGCGGCCAGCATCCAGCGCGTGACGGAAGACATTATCCTAAAAATGACCCATGCCGCGCATAAGGAGTCTGGCGGCAGCAAGAATCTTGTCATGGCCGGGGGGGTGGCTTTGAACAGCGTCGCCAACGGCCGAGTTGTGCGTGAAAGTCCATTTGAAAATGTCTACATCCAGCCTGCTGCCGGGGATTCCGGCGGCGCGATTGGGGCTGCCCTGTATGCCTATCATGTTGTCCTGGGCCATCCCAGAAAATTTGTCATGGAACACGCCTACTGGGGCGCGGATTACACGCCGGGCCAGATGAGGGATGCCATCCGAGCTTCTGGTTTTGAGTGTGTTGAATTTGAGGATGATAACCGTCTGGTTGAGGAAGTGGTTGATACGCTGCTCCAACAAAAAGTGATTGCCTGGTATCGCGGCCGTTTTGAATGGGGGCCGCGTGCTTTGGGCCATCGCTCTATCATTGCCGATCCGCGCCGTGAGGCAATGAAGGAAATCGTCAATACGAAGATTAAGTTCCGGGAACCGTTTCGGCCGTTTGCGCCCGTTGTCATGGAGGAGCGAGCGCCGGAATATTTCACAACGCCCAACCTGGACAAACTGTTTCCACCCCGCTTTATGCTAATGGTTTCGGAGATTCCCGAAGACAAGTGGGACAAAATCGAGGCTGTCTGCCATAATGGAACCGGCCGTATGCAGACAGTCCGCGAGGAGTGGAACAGCGGCTACTATAATCTCATCAAGAAGTTCGACGAAGCGACCGGCGTGCCGGTGCTGCTCAACACGTC
>JBAPRX010000147.1:0-4668 GCA_049281335.1 Promineifilaceae bacterium (SeqCode) | reverse complement strand
TCAGGACATAGAGTAATATCACGAAGATAACTGAGGAATAGTAGGCTCTGGGCAGGGTTTTCTTGTAATTGCGGACGGTTGCGGCCGTATTGGCAATCAACTCAAAGCCTTCATAGGCAACAAAAATGATCATGCCCGCACTCGTAATTTGTAACAGTGGTTTCCACGTACCGGGTTGCAAGCGTGTTGTATCCACGCTGCTAAATCCCAGCACAATGACCAGGATAAGAATCGCCAATTTGATGACAACAATATACGTTTCAGTCTTGCTAACGATGGACGCACTTAGCAGATTCAGCAATGTTGGCAAAAGGATGCCTAATGTAATTAACAGGTGGCTGACAAGCGGTGTTTGAAGGGTCTGGGGCAGAAAAGTCGCAGCATAATTCCCAAACGCGACGGTATACAATGCCAGCGTGATAATGTACCCGATCCAAAGCAAGTTATTGACAGACCCCGTACACCAATTGATGTTAAACGCTTTGTCAATAAAAATGATGGTGCCGCCATTGTTGGGATAGGCGACCGACAGTTTTGAGTAAGAGTAGGCTGTCAGGAGAGCAACAGCCCCGGCGATCAAGAAGGCAATCGGCGTTGCGCCACCCGCCAGAACAGTTGCTAAACCCAGCACGGCAAAAATTCCACCCCCCACCATACCCCCCACACCAATAGCGACCGCCCCTAAGAAGCTAATCTGGCTTTGGGCATCACCTTGATCGCTCACGATTCACTTCCTCCTCAGAAAGCAATTAACGCAAAGACGCAAAGATTGCGAGACAAAGACGCAGAGGAAAAATGGTGGAAATGAAGGCTTCGTTAATGGTGTTGAATCTTTGTTCATGAGGTCTTCTTTGCAATACTATCATCTACCTCAACACCAGCCAACACAGGTTGACCGGCGTCACTTTTGGCGTAACGGCCGTCTGGCAAAACAAGCCAGGATAAGCGGCAGCAGAAAGGTAAAGGGGACACCTATGAGGTGGGCGTAGACGTGCTGGCCGAGCAGCAGGTGGGTGCGAATCTGGCCGTAGATGAGAACGGACAGTTGGGCGGTGAAAAGGAACCAGAATCCGGCGTACAGCCGCCCCTCGGCCGTTTTCAGCCGCCCCCACGAAAAGCGTTTCCCATCACCCGGATCAGATTCATCCTCGGCCGTATCCAACACCAGCCAGGGAAAAGGCCAGGCCGTGTACCAGATGCGAAAGACAAAGGACTGAACCAGATACCCGGTCAGAATATCGGCCGTTCCCCGCAGCGCCAAACGACCGCGCCACGTCCGCCACATCAGCCAGGCAGCCAAAATCAGGAACAACACGGCCGTAATCCGGGGCGCAAGCTCGATTGAAGCGGCCGTGACGGTAAAGCCCAAGGATTTGGTGACCAGGAAAAAGAGTGCCAGAAAAGAAAACTCCCCGCCCGACCCAACCTCGGCCACGAGCCGCTGGGCCAGACTGAGCGGTGGGCCAAAGGGCAGAAACAGGAGCCAGCCCAACGCCAGCCAGGTTACGGCCGTTATCACAAAAAAGCGGACTTTGCTTCGCACATCCTCCATCCGTCGCAGGGCAGCCAGGAAAAAGAAGGGCAGGGCCAGCAGCCCAATCGGCTTACTGAGCGGCGCGAGTACCACAACCACCATTGCCCATTGAAACCGTTCGCGGGTCATGAGCCACCAGGCCAGCGCCAGCCAGACCAGCATCAGCCCATCATTATGGGCATTCACCCCGAAGATAAGCAGCAGCGCCGGATTCCACAACCACAGCACCGTTCGCCCGGCCTGAAAAGCGGCCGATTTCCCCCGCAAAGAGAGCCAGATCAAGGCCCCAACAAGCAGATGGCAGATAACAGCCACCCCCTTGAACGTGAGCAAGGCCAAAGCAAGATTTTCTGGGACAATGGCCGTCACAACGGCCGCTAATGATTCCCAAAGCGGACCATAGGGCGAGGTCTTGTTGGCCCATTCCCCCGCCAGCAGCCGGTATGGTTCGGTGTCGCCCAACTCGGCCGCCGTAACCAGATAGGGGCTTTCATGGTGGACACTGGTGATTCGGCCGCGTATGAAGTAACGGTAAACATCTGTGGCATTAACCGGGAACGTGACCAGCAGCGGCAGGGCAAATAACACCCCAACCAGCAGAATGACGCCCAAAGACAGCCCACGCTTCTGAACCATCTGATACAGCCGGTGGTAAAGAAAATAGAGGGCCGAAAAGAGGAAAATGTAGGCCAAAACGGCCGGGACCGCGTTGACAAAGGTGTTTATATCAGCCAGGGGAACGTAGTTGTAGCCAGGAAAAAGGGGGAACCAGACAGCAATAATCACATAGCCGCCCAGCGAGAGCACAATTGGCAGCCACAGGCTGTCCCACCATTTAGTGTTGTTATTTTCTTCGTTAAGCGTCATCGTAATCGGATATATATCTCTGATGAATAATAATTGAGACTACTCAAGTGACAGGCACTTTGTTTCAGAAGGGGCTGGGGCAACGTCTTTTTCGCCCATATAACTTTATAAGTGCCTGTCACCTCTGAGCGCGTTAATTACATTAAAGGATGACTAATGTCACGTCGTCCGTGTACCCTATTTTACAGAATCCTTGCCAGTTCGATGATATTCTGATCATAGTCGGCCGAGGTCGGCTTTATTTTTATCAACTTGGAACCGATAAATGATCATCCTTTTTACTTTATTATTAGCCCACTTAATAGCCGATTTCCCACTTCAGACCAACTGGATATTTGCCCTAAAATTGAAAAGCAATAAGGGTATTGCCTTTCATGTACTCATACACCTGGTTGTGACCGCTTTACTCATTCAGGAACCACTAACGCAGGCAAAACTTTTTATTATTTTGGGAACAACCCATTTTTTAATTGATTGGTTAAAGCTGCGTTTTCCTACGGAACGACAGGTACCGGGCTTCTTGCTGGATCAGGTGCTGCATCTGACAGCGATCGGCTTTTTAGCGGCCGTTTCACCCACTGTCCAACCGGTATTACCAACCGGAGCCGTAACCCTTGCCATGCTCTACGCCTTTATACCGCCGATTATCATGTTTCTGTGGCTTTTGACAATTGATGAGGGTCGGCTCAAGGAACATACCAGCCGCCTCATTAATTGGGGGCAGAGAAATTTACTGGTTCTTTCACAGGGGGCCGGGCTGCCGCTCCTCATTGGGGTGGGGTTGGGAATCTTGTTTCTGTAAGGGACTATGCGGGGGCCTGACACGCCAAGCCTTTACCTACCCGACCCCTCCAGGTTCTGAAGCGAATAATGCTGCCTCACGCCGCAAACGCTGGAGGAAGTCCACCGATTTAAGCTCCCGTTCCAACAAATAAGTCAGGTAATAGTGCAGGACGTTTTCCAGTTCAGTATGCAGGTCGCGCCGCAGTTGCAGCGCCTTGACCGTTTCCCAGTTGTGGCTTTGGAGATAGCGCAGCACCTTGACGGCGCTGGGAGTAATAGCCCTGGCCCGACGGTCTGCCTGATGACAGTTGGGACATAACAGCCCGCCCAGTTCGGCGCTGAAATATTGATCCTGTTCCTGGATCGGCTCGGCACAGCTAACACAGTTGAAAAACTGGGGCTGAAAACCGGCCAAAGACAGCAGGCGCAGTTCGTAATAGCGGGCCGCCAGGAGCAGGTTGTCAGTGGTGTTAAACCAGCCCAGCGCATCGGCCAGAAGGTTGTACTTTCGCAGGTCGCGGTCTTCTTCGGCCGTAAATCGATCCAGCAGCTCCACAAGATACGACGCATAGGTGGTGCGAACCAAATCCTCGCGCAGGGCAGCGTAGGCTTCGACCAGTTCCGCCTGGGTAACAATGTCAATATTCTTCCCTTTGGCAATCAGGAAGTTAGTCCGCATGAAAAGCTCAACATGGCCAGACTTTCGCGTCTGTGGTTTCCGCGCCCCCTTGGCAATGGCCTGAACCTTGCCATACTCGCGGCTGAACAAGGTCAGCATCCGATCCGCTTCCCCAAAATCGCTGCGACGCAAGACAATCGCCTCCGTACGGAAAGTTCTTTCTCTGGCCATCAGATATTCAAGTGTTCCGGGCCGAAATGGTCCGGCAGCAGCTCGAAGGTGGTGCTTTGGCGGCTTTCACCACGTAGATTGGTGATCCAGACCGGAATATTACCCCCAAACTCAACCAAAATCTGGCGGCACGCGCCGCAGGGCGATCCGGCATTCTCGGTGCAAACGGCCGCAGCCACGATTCGCTTCTGTCCGGCTGTGACAGCATTGAAAACGGCCGTCCGTTCGGCACAAATCGTCAGCCCATAGGTCGCATTTTCCACATTCACGCCGGTATATATTTGCCCGTCCTCCCCCAAAACGGCCGCGCCGACCTTATAATGAGAATAAGGCGCATAAGCATTCCCCCTCACCTCACAAGCTGCCGCCAAAAGCGCCTCTCGTTGTTCTTCAGTCACACCACCTACAGCCATTACACACTCTTCATTAATCGTTCACAAATTCAGCAATTCAGGAATTAATTATTTCTTTTCAAAACCGTAAAAGCCTCAACCCGCTTTCCATCTTCCAGAATCGTATTCTCAACAACTGCCATCTCCACTGTACAACCCTTGCCAATCTGAGCATTGCGGATAATCGTATTTGGCCCCAACACGCAATCCTCGCCAATTCGACTGTTGCCCTGAATATAAGT
>JBAPRX010000146.1:0-4672 GCA_049281335.1 Promineifilaceae bacterium (SeqCode) | reverse complement strand
CAGCAGCACCGCCTCGTTGACCAGATGCTCCATATTGTCCAGAACGATCAACAGTTCCTTCGACTGCAAAAAGTGAAGCAGTTGGGCTTTTGGTTCCCGTGAGCCGGAAAAGGAAAAGCCGATGGCTTCGGCGACGGCAGGAACCAGGTATTCGATGTTAGGAACGGCCGCCAGCGAAACGAAATAGACACCATGCGTGAAGAACTCGTGTTCACCTTCTGCCAGGGAAGCAGCAACCTGCAGCGATAGGCGAGTTTTGCCAATACCACCCGGCCCAACCAGGGTCAACAGGCGGCAGCCCGGCTCTTTTAGGAGACGGATAACGTCCGCCAGCTCTTTCTGACGGCCGACAAAGGTCGTCGTTTGGGCCGGTAAGTTGTGGCGAGAGGTGCGCCGTCTGGTGGTGCGAAGCCGTTCATAGAGGACAGTGGTTTCGGCCGATGGCTCCACCCCCAGTTCATCCAATAATAGCTGGCGGAGCGTCTCATACTGTTGAATCGCCTGACGACGACGGCCGCTTCGGTAAAAAATTATCATAAGCTGCCGGTAAGCATTTTCAAGCAGATTGTCAATCTCCAACTGCCGCCGGGCATATTGCTCTGCCTGCTCAAACTGCTCTCGTTCGACGAAATGGGTTGTCAACCTGTCCAGAGCGTCCAATACCTGACCATGCAGCTTCAGCCGCCAGGCCGCCGCCCACTCCTCATAAGCATTGCTGTCCACCACATAGAAATCGGCTAAAAACTCTCCTCGATAGAGAGAAACGGCCGTTTCCAAATCACCAATCGTCGGCTCTGATGCCAATAGACTCTGGAAAGTGGCAGCGTCCAGATCATACGGACTATCGGGATTGATTTGAATGGTCAGCCGGTCAGCTAGAATGAAGGATTGCGAAGATTTTCCACCGGGAACGGCCGCTTTTGGGATCGCCTTCCGCAGTTGGTAGAGCGTCTGGCGCAGATTATCCTGGGTCGAACTCAGGGGCATTTCCGGCCACAGAAGCTCCATAAGCGTCTCGCGCCGGAAAGCAACACCTGGTTGGTTGGCAGATTCAACCGCCAGGTAACACAACAAAGCCTGGGCTTTGAGGATACGAAATTTGAGAGGACGGCCGTCCCAAAAGATTTGACAACGGCCGAGTAAGGACAGGGAGAGCATAAACTTCTCAATCCAGGCTCCCAACGGGTAGAAACAGGCGGCAATCCCGCCGCCATTTACAAATTTTCACTTGTGATGTGATCATTTGTAATCTGTTCATGCCAGATACCCGTTGTTCACGCTGTGATCACGATAGGTTCACGGGGAAGGAGCATAATAGGCGTTGAGGTTGAACCTTTGCAGCGATGATTGCTCAAATCATACCAAACATCGAGCCAGATTATAGCAAAAGGTAGCGATAAATCATCAAAAAGGGGTTCGGAGGTATTCGGGGGAGGAGGATACTGCCGCCGTTTTTTCAACAATTTTCTGCTTCATTTTTTCGGATTGTAAAGACTTTCCGAATCGTATAACAGGAGTAAATAGATGAAACGATTAGCGCAGTATTTAGGTATTCTGATCCTTATGAGCTTGTTTGCTCAAGGACTGGCTTCGGCCGAAACGACACACATTGAGCAAGGGGCGGTCAGCGCAACCTACACCGTCAACAGCACCGACGATGTGGACGACGGAAGCTGCAATGGCTCCCATTGCAGCTTCCGTGAGGCCATTAATGCAGCCAACAGCCATGCCGGTCTGGATACAATCTTGTTCGACTTCAATTCAGCTTCCGCCATTTTGCCCTCTTCGGCCTTGCCAACCATCACCGACCCGGTGACGATTGACGCTGTTGCCCTGACCGGCGCAAACTGTGCCACCGCGACCGATGACTCGGACTTAAGAGTAACCCTCTCCGGTTTTCTGGCCGGAAACGTCAGCGGCCTCACCCTCGATGCGGGCAGCGATGGCAGTACCATCAAAGGGCTGGCAATCGTGAATTACGAAGCGTTCGGCATTATCGTCAGACAATCCAGCGACCAGATCATTCGCTGCAACCATATTGGAATTGACATCCATGGCAACGTTGCCCTGAGCAATGACCTCTCAGGGATTTCCATTGACGCCGATAACGTGACGGTGGGCGGTGATTCAATTGAGGATCGCAACGTCATATCGGGCAACGGCCAAACCGGTGTCCTCCTTGAGGCAAACAGCGACTTTGTCACCGTTGCGGGCAATTACATCGGCACCAAAGCCGATGGCGTTGGGCCAGTAGGCAATGGCTACCAGGGCGTTACCAACTGGGGAGATGACAATACAATCGGTGGCTTCAACACCAACGAGCGCAATGTCATTGCCGCCAACGGCCGCAACGGTATTTATGTAACAGAGCATAGTGGGGCTATTCCCCTCATCACAACAATCCTTAATAACTACATCGGGGTTGACAAGAATGGCGACCCACTCGGCAATGCCAACAACGGTATCCTTATTGAGGCAGGCAGCGGGACAACGGTCGGTAATTCAAACGCTCCGAACCTGATTGCTTACAACAACTGGAACGGTATTCGAGTTGGTGATGGGTCTGTCGAGAATGCCCTGCGAAAGAATATCATCCACGATAATGGTTTTCTGGGCATTGATTTAGAAGTGCCGGGCGACCCAAATGGGACAGTAACCTATAACGATTTCCTGGACAGCGATACCGGCGCCAATCAATTGCAAAACTGGCCCGTCCTGCAATCGGCCGATAAAACCGGCCACGTTTTAGCAACCCTGGCCGGAGCGCCCGGCAATGATATATCCATCTTCTTTTACACCAACGACGCTTGCGACGATTCCGGCAACGGCGAAGGACAGACCTTCAAACAGGCAGTTGATATTACCATTCCCGGTGGCGGCGTTGCCTTCATCGATCTCGTTCTGACAGCAAACTTACCGGCGGGGAAATATCTGACGGCTACCGCCATAGACATCAGCGACGAAAACACCTCCGAATTTAGCAACTGTGTCCTGGTGACGGACGCAGTATATACCGTTGATTCAACGGCCGATACCGGCGACGCCTTCCCTGGCGACGGCCAATGTGACGTCGTTGGAATGTCTACCGACTGCACCCTCCGGGCCGCCATAGAAGAAATTAACGCCGCCCCCGCCAATGGCCCCTTCGGCATTGACTTTGATCTACCAGGCAGCGGGCCGCAGCAGATAACCCCCCTCACACCCTTCCCGGATATGACCAAGCTGGTAACGATTGATGGCACGTCCCAATCCGGCGCAGCCTGCCCGGCCCTCAACGGCCCGGCAAACCTGCTGGTAGTTCTTGACGGCAGCAGCCTGAGCAGTGGCAGTGGCCTGACCCTGGCCTCCGGCAGCGACGGCAGCGAGATTCGCGGCCTTGTCATTGGCACTTTCCCGGAACAGGGCATTTGGGTAAAGAGCGACGACAACGTCATTGCCTGCAACTACATTGGTATTGATGCAGCAGGAACGGCCGATAATGGCAACGGCAATAACGGTGTTCGGGTTGACGGTGAGAATAATCGTATCGGCGGCCTGGCAGTCGGGGAACGCAACATCATCTCCGGCAACGACCTGGCCGGTGTCCTGCTCAGTACAGGAGCGACCAATAACAAAGTACAGCAGAATTTCGTTGGGACAAATGCGAGTGGGACTGCCGCGCTGGGCAACACCGAGGCCGGTATTCGACTCAATACGGCCGACAGCAACAAGGTCGGCGGTGTCAATGCCAATGCCCGCAACCTCGTTTCCGGCAACGGAATGTACGGCGTTCAATTACGGGGAGAGTCTGACTACAACAAAGTACAGGGCAACTGGATTGGCACAAACGCCAACGGCACAGCAGCCATCCCGAACGATATTGGCATCTATGTTCGCAACTCCGACAACAACGAAATTGGCGGCGATAACCCCGACAAAGGGAACCTGGTCGCCGGAAACACCTATAACGGTATTCACCTCTATGAGAGCGCTGACGCCAATCTCATTCAAAACAATGTGATTGGTCTGGACAAGAATGGCAGTGCCCTCGGTAACGGCTCCATTGGTATTATCCTTGATCAGGGCGTTTCAAGCTCCCTGATACTCAGCAATACCTCTGCCTATAATGGGCAGGACGGTATCCGGGTATTATCTACCTCAACCAAAAATGCCCTGCGATATAACATCATCTACAAGAATAACCAGTTGGGTATTGATCTGGGTGGAGATGGCGTAACGGCCAATGATGGTGCAGGCGACCCCGATTCAGGAGCCAACGACTTACAGAACTACCCTGTGTTAGACACGGCCGATGGCCTAACAGGTAAAGTCACCGGCTCCCTGGTCAGTAGCGGCACGACCACATACAGCATTGACTTCTATCGCAGCCAGAGTTGCGACAGCTCTGGCTATGGCGAAGGTGAAGAATACCTCAGAACCGAGATGGTGATAACCAATTCCGGTGGGGTCGTCAACTTCACCTTTTTCTTCAGCAGTATCAGCGGTGGTGATTACATTACGGCCGTTGCCACCGACCCCTCCAATAACAGTTCTGAATTCTCTGCCTGCGTCGAAGCCACCGGTCAGGTACCAACCCCCACCCCAACCAACACCCCGACCGCAACGCCGCCTCCCACCACAACACCCACACCGACCCCAACAGGGACCATCACCCCCACGCCCCCGCCAACAT
>JBAPRX010000145.1:0-4375 GCA_049281335.1 Promineifilaceae bacterium (SeqCode) | reverse complement strand
TGAGTCCCAGCCCATAGTGACACCTCCATCAAGATTGTATTAACCTGTGGGTACAGGCAGTTGCAACAATAAACTTGTACAACCCACTATATCCAAAAACAGCTCAAAGAGCCACATAGAATGCGGAAAACAATCGTTCAAATTATAGGAGGAGGTTAAACAAAACCCGGCGGATAATGGCAGCGAAAATGAGGACAATCATTGGGCTGAAATCCAGGCCGCCCATTGGCGGCAGCACATTGCGAACCGGGGCAAGAAACGGCTCGGTCAGGCGATAAATCAAGTCGCGTATCTCGTAATTGCCGATATTCACAAAAGACAAGATGATGCGGGCCAGAATCAGAAGGAATAAGATGTAATAAGCGACATTGATGATGAGTATTATTGCCATGTGTTGTGTCCTTAATGTCTATGTCTAAAAGGGTTGTATTTTCGTTCCTCAGGATTTCCTCTGATATCCCAAAGAGTCGGTCATTCTTATCTCTTTACGTACGACGGCCGAAAATGGCGCGGCCGATTCTGACATGCGTCGCTCCTTCCTCAATAGCAATCTCAAAATCGTCGGTCATTCCCATTGAAAGTTGGGACCAGTCGGCCTGAGGAACGGCCGTTTGCAGCCACTCGGCCAGCTTTCCAGTGCGGCGAAAAACCCGACGAATCTCATCCGGGGAAACGTCCCAGGGAGCCATCGTCATCAAACCCACCGGCTTTAATCCCGGCAGCCCGGCGACGGCAGCAGCCGCCTTTTTCAGATTCTCGCGCTGGGAACCATCCTCTTCCCAATTACTACAATGAAAGCCCGATTTGCTGGCCTCGCCGGAAACATTCACCTCCAGAAAGACGGGCATTTCGGCACGGCCGTTTTCGACCATTCTATCGGAGAGGCGGTTGGCAATCTTGAGCCGGTCCAGGGCATGAAAAACATCCGCATGGTCAGCCACCGTCGCCGTCTTGCGGCTCTGCAAATCACCAATCTGGTGCCAGACAACATCCAGATCAGCGCCCAACCGTTTTTCCATCTCCTGCCGCTTCTCGGCCAGTTCCCCTGCCCGATTTTCCCCAAATTGGCGAATACCAATCTCATACGCAGCCATCAAGACCTCTAACGGCCATGTTTTTGTCACAGAAACCAGGGTAACGGCTTCCGGCTCCCGTCCCGACCGCCGGGCTGCTTGAGCAACCCGTTCCAAGACTTCCGCATATCGTTCCGCAATCTGTGCCTTCATACCTTCCATTATAGCGTATTTGCCCAAATACGGCCGTCAGAAATGAGTAAAAGACGGGGGTTGAGTGGGCAATTAAGTAATTGGGTAATCACCAATTACCAATTACCAATCACCAATCACCCCCTACGCTATATACACAATCTTAAAAATAACCCCTGTTGCCCAATCAGCCACATACAGCGCACCATCCGGGCCGACAGTCACGTCAACCGGGGCGGCAAAGCCGGTGGCGAAAGTGCTGGCTCCGGTTCCGCCCGGCTCAAACCGCATCACCCGTTGAGCGTCGGCAAAGGCGCTCCACAAGGTTACAAAGATATTGTTGTAAAAACCTTTAAAGTCATTATCCAGGTAAACGGTCACACCGGTAACGGCGCTGTGGGGCAGGAATTCGTACACCGGTGGAATGATTTCCACATCAGGCGGGGGCGAAAAACAGGTGCCGCAGTCATACCAGGGATAACCGTACTCTCCGCCGGGTATGATGGCGTTAAGTTCGTCCGGTGGCCCGAAATCAGGGGCATTATCGGTGGCAAAAAGCTGGCCCGTTGCATCCCAGGCAATGTCATACGAATTTCGCAGCCCCCTGGCATATGTTTCGACCGTACTGCCATCTGGGCTAAAGCGCAAAATGGAGGCTTCCCAGGGCTGCATCTCATCTTGCTGGCCTTCATTGGGGTTTCCCGGCAAAATCTCGCCATGATCCGCCCTGGCTCCAACAGAGACATAGCCATACCCATCGGGGCCAAAGGCAATGCCGTTGGCAGCATGGAGCAAGGTATAACAACAGGGGATGCCGCCGAATACCTGGCTGACGTTTCCATTTTGAACCACCGAAATCTGGGATTCGCCGCCGCTGTTCTCGTTGACCAGACGGTTAGAGACATACAACTTCGCCGTTCCGGGTTGGAAGGCAATCCCGGTTGGGGTATCGAAGCCGTCCACATAAAGCTCGGCCGATCCATTCTGGTCAATCTTGTAAATAGCCCCAGCCTGAACAGCGACGTAAAGCAGCCCATCAGGGCCGAAGGTCATGCTGGTCGGTTGTTCGTCCTGCAGATAAGCAAAGTACGAAGCCCTAAAGCCCGGAGGAACCTGAATCCGACGCTCCCAGGCAGACACGTTGTCATCACAAGGGTATTTATTACTGCAATCGCTGGAAAAATAGGCTGGCTGTTCCATGTTGACAGGCGTCGCAGGCACGGTCGTTCCAACGAAGGGCGGCGCGTTCAAACCCAACCCCGGCGTAAAAGTGGCGGTTGCCTGAATCGCCGTTGGTTCGGGTATCTCTGTTGGAACGGCTTCGGCCGTATTTGTGGGCAGCACAACCGGGGAAGGCAGTGCAGTAGGAAGCGGCGTATCGGTTGCCGCTACCTCTTCAACGGCCTCGGCCGTCGGCGCAGCGGCCGTTCCTTCCTCAATAACCTCATTAGCCTGATTACAACCAAGCAAGACAACGATTATCAACAAGACAACAATGAATTTACGAACTCTTTCGATCATCAACTGTTAATCCCCATTTTCCTTTTCTAGCATCAGCGTCACCGGTCCATCGTTATGAATTTCGACCAGCATCATGACCCCGAATACCCCCATTTCTACCTGCAATCCTTGTGCCTGTAACTGTCGAGCAAAGTAGTCAACCAGCGGCTCGGCCGTTTCCGGTCTGGCAGCATCGGTGAAAGACGGCCGTCTTCCCCGATGAGTATCGCCATAAAGGGTAAACTGCGAAACGACCAACACCTGCCCGCCAACCTCAGCCAGCGAGACATTCATCTTCCCGGCCCCGTCCTCAAAGAGCCGCAGTCCGGCCACCTTATTCGCCAGCCAATCCGCTTCCGCTTCCGTATCGGTATGAGTAACGCCGACCAGAGTTACAAAACCCTTCTCAATTCGGCCGACCACCTCCCCCTCAACCGTAACGCTGGCCTGACGAACCCGCTGCAACAAAACTCGCATCTTCTACAAAATCCCAACCTGACTATGATCCCCCAACGTCAATTTATGGGCTTTGGGCTTGATCGGCGAGCGGTGAATCCGAACATAACGGCCGATCAAACTATCCTGAATCCGCCGTTCAATATCCTTGATATGACTGTATTCAAGAATCATCGAATGTTCAATCTCGCTGTTCTCCACCGTCACATGATGATAAATGCTGGTAAAAGGGCCAATATAGCTGTTCACAATTCGGGAGTCCTGACCAATGATGGCAGGCCCACGAATGACGCTGTTAATAATTTCAGCTCCCTTCTCGACAGTGACCCGACGGCCGACTTGACTATCCCGATCCACATACCCCGCAACCTGATAATCAATCTCTTCCAACACCAGGTCATTGGCTTCCAGCATGTCAATCGGTGCGCCGGTGTCAATCCACCAGCCTTGATGAATATAAGGATGAACGGCCAGCCCCTTGTCCACCAGCCATTGAATAGCGTCCGTAATTTCCAACTCGCCCCGCCAGGAAGGAGTGATACTATTGACCGCTTCCATGACGTGATGGTCAAACATATAAATGCCAACCAGGGCCAGATCGCTGGGGGGATTCTTGGGCTTCTCGACCAGCCGTTTGATACGGCCGTCATCATCCAGTTCAACAACGCCATACTGCTGTGGGTTCTCAATGCGAGTCAAGACAATCTGGCTGTTCCAATCGCTGCGAGCAAACTCTTTGATGAGAGGGCTGATACCCCCTTCGATCACATTATCGCCCAGGAACATGACAAACCGGTCGTCGCCCAGAAAATCTGCGGCCGTTTTCACCGCATGGGCCAACCCCAAAGGCGCGTCTTGCTGGATATAAGAAATATTGACATCCCAACGACCGCCCTGCCCGACGGCATCCTTGATACTGGGAGCGGTGTCTCCCACCACAATTCCAATATCATCTATTCCCGCATCCCTGATCGCTTCAATCACTCGGAATAAGACCGGTTTATTGGCAACCGGGATCAACTGTTTGGCGTTTGAGTAAGTCAGTGGGTAGAGCCTCGTTCCCTTCCCGCCGCTCAAAATAAGTCCTTTCAATTAAATTCCTCCTTCACTTAGCTGCACAATATTAATTCACTATGCGAAGCAAATATATCTGCCCTCAGATTGCAAATTATGCCACATTGCCCCGTTATCGGCACAAATGGACGGTATACGGA
>JBAPRX010000144.1:0-2205 GCA_049281335.1 Promineifilaceae bacterium (SeqCode) | reverse complement strand
CCTGCCACAGCAGTCCATCATCAAAGGCGATGCGAAAAGCCTCTCCATCGCCGCCGCCTCCATCCTGGCAAAAGTCAGCCGCGACAGGGAGATGGTCGCCCTCCACAGCCGATACCCCGCCTACAACTTCGCCCGCCACAAAGGGTACTGCACGCGGGAACACGAATCCGCCCTTGCCACACATGGCCCCACCCCCATCCACCGCCACACCTTCGCCCCCATCCGCCAGCCACTTTTATAATGTCAGCATGAATAATCCGGTATAATTTGTGTAATTGAGTAACTGGTAATTGAAAATTGTGTACTGGTTCCACTCAATTACTTAATTACCTAATTACAAATTACCAATTCAACCAAAGGTCAACACCACTTCCAAAATCCATGTCTCTCAGCCTCTATCTCCACATCCCCTTCTGTCGCCACCGCTGTGCTTACTGCGACTTCAACACCTACACCAGCCTCGACGACTTGAAGGCCGACTATGCCGACGCCTTAAGCCGGGAGATTCTGTTTGCTGCCGAAGTTGAAAATCGGCAGGCAGGACAAGGGAAACAGCCCGTTCACACCATCTTCTTTGGCGGTGGGACGCCATCCCTGATGTCGCCCCAGGCATTGGAGCAGATATTATCGGCCGTTCGCCAGGGCTTCGATCTCTCCCCAGCGGCCGAAATCACCCTCGAAGCCAACCCCGACACTGTAGAAGGCAGCTATCTTTCCGCCCTTCGTGGCCTCGGTGTCAACCGTCTCAGCTACGGTGTCCAAAGCGCCATTCCAACGGAACTGGCCTTGTTGGAACGAGAACATGACTTTGAAACCGTGATCCGCTCCGTTGAACGGGCCAGAACGGCCGGATTCAACAACCTCAACCTCGATTTAATCTACGGCCTGCCCGACCAGACCCTCCAATCCTGGGAAAAAAGCGTCCGGGCAGCCCTGGCACTTAAGCCAGAACATCTCAGCCTCTACTGCTTGACCATCGAACCGGGAACGCCCATGCACCGCTGGTTGAACAACGGCCGTATCACCGCCCCTGACCCCGATCTCGCCGCCGACCAATACCAACTGGCCTGCGAACTCATGGCCGAACACGGCTTTGTTCACTACGAGATTTCCAACTGGGCCATCCCCGATCATGCCTGCGATCACAACCTGACCTACTGGCGCAACCAGGAATACCTGGGCCTGGGTGCGGGCGCACACGGCCACGCAGCCGGATACCGTTATTCCGTTGTCAAACAGCCCAGAGTCTACATTCGCCGAATGGACGGCAGCGGAACGGCCGATCCCTCAATTCCCTACCCCGCCACGCCCGCCGTCGCCCAGATTCACCAGCTAAACCGCCAGGAGCGTATGTCCGACACCATCATCACCCAACTTCGCCTGCTTCAAGAAGGGCTGGACTTATCCGCCTTCCAACAGACCTTCGGCCAAACCCTCTTCGACGCCTACCCCGGAACGGCCGAACAACTCATCGAATTCGGCCTCCTCCACCAACAAAACAACCACCTGCTCCTGACCCAAAAAGGCTGGTTCCTCAGCAACCAGGTCTTCTACCGCTTCATGTAACCATTTCGTGCATTGTACTGCCCGGCGAAACACACCCAAATCAGAACTGACAGGGCAGCGCATTGTACAGTTAAATAAAACCTTAAACCCTTTGCGTCTTCGCGCCTTTGCGTGAGATTTATTTTCCGAGGAGACAAATGACAGCCACCGATCTAACAACCGTCGTCATGGCCGGAGGCAAAAGCAGCCGCATGGGAACAGACAAATCCATTGTGCCGCTGCTGGGCAAGCCGATGATTGAGCATGTCCTGGAGGCAGTCGAGGGGCTGGGACAGGAACGGATGCTGATCACCAACAAACCGGCCGACTATGCCTACCTCGCCCTGCCCATGTACGGCGACATCTATCCCGACAACGGCCCATTAGGCGGCTTCCACAGCGCCCTCTCCCATGCCACAACCCCCTATATTCTCGTGATTGCCTGCGATATGCCCTGGCTCAACCGCCCCTTGCTGGAATATATGGTTTCGATCCGGGAAACGGCCGACATCATCGTCCCCCGCTGGGAAAAGTACCCCGAACCCCTCCACGCCATCTACAGCCAGCGCTGCCTGGAACCCATCACCGCCAACCTGCAATCCGGCCTCTTAAAACTAACCGCCTTCTTCGGCAAAGTAACCGTCAACTATCTTGATAAGG
>JBAPRX010000143.1:0-1734 GCA_049281335.1 Promineifilaceae bacterium (SeqCode) | reverse complement strand
CAATGACACCGATAACGAGCGCCCCTTGAGGCGTAACAAAAGCACAAGGCGCTGTAATAGCAACCAGACCACCCAAGGCACCGTTAAAGGCCATACTGACATCCCACTTCTTCGTTGCAAAGTAAGCCAGGAACATCGCTGTAATCGCGCCGGTGGTAGCAGCAAAATCGGTCGTTACAAAGATCAGTGAAATCGGCAGGGGATCGGCCGCTAATTGGCTGCCGGGGTTAAATCCAAACCAGCCCAGCCAGAGAATAAAGGTTCCCAGCGCTGCCAACGGTATGTTGTGGCCTCGAATTGTCTTGCCAAAAACCTTATCCTGTCGTTTACCAAGCGTAAGCGTTCCGGCCAGACCAATGTAAGCGCCAACCAGATGGACAACCGAGGAACCGGCAAAGTCAAGGTAGCCCATTTCAGCCAACCAGCCACCACCCCAAACCCAGTGACCAAAGATGGGGTAGATGATAAGACCGGCAAAGAAGCTGTAGGCTAAATCTGCTTTGAAGTCGGTTCGTTCTGCCATTAACCCGGAAGCGATGGTAGAAGCGGCCGCACAAAAGGCGAACTGGAAGAAGAAAAAGGCCAGCGATGGAATGGTCAGGCCAGGATAAAGATCAGGAAGACCCGACAAATAAAACCACTGCGTTCCAAAGAAGGCATTCCCGGAAGCAAACATCAGACCAAAACCGGCCAGGACAAAGCCGATGGTTGTCATCGTGGTGTCCATGAGATTTTCGGCCATGATGTTGACAACGTTCTTGGAGCGGACAAAGCCAGCTTCCAGGAAACCAAAACCGGCTTGCATGAAGAAGACCAGGAAAGCGGCCATTAGTACCCAGGCGGTGTCAACGGGACTGGCAGCGTCACCATCCTGGGCGAAAGCCGTTCGGGCAAAAGCAAAAAGGGCAATAATAAGTGCAATATTTATTATTCGCCTGATATTACGAAACTTTGTTGTTGTCCTCATATGAAAATTCCTCCTTTCCTTTTTCATCCAAAACCCAAAAACGCCCCAGAAAGAGACGACAAAGCACTCGTCTCAACTGGGGCGTCCTGGCCCAAAAAATAATTCGGTTGTACTCGCTGTCAACTTTATCTTCCGTCCCCACGATGGTCAATCCATCAAAATAGTACAAAAAATGGAAAAGGAGTTGTATAGAATGCCCAATCCTGTTTTTACGGCCGATAAATCGCCAGGAATAGGGCAACAAGGGGTCTATTTGTGAAGTATGAACAATTGTGAAACCCCTTTTTTTAGATATTTCACCGATAGACCTTTTTTCCCATCTATCATATAGTGTAAATAAGACGCGAAATATCGTTGAGGAAACGGCCGAGCAGGCCATTGCCTGGCTTCCGTGTTTGAAAAGGGAAGAAGAGAAGTGAACAGCAACGAACTTTTAACAAATGATATTTGTTTGCCTCCCCCACCCCAAGAGGCAGCTGCGGCGGTATCCAGCCCAGGTCTGCCGGTTCAACAGGGACTTTATGATCCGCGTTACGAACATGACGCCTGTGGTATTGGTTTTGTAGTCAATGTCCAGGGTAACAAGTCCCACCAGATTATCCGGCAGGCGTTGACCGTCTTGAAAAACCTGTCCCATCGCGGGGCAACCGGGGCTGAGGTGAATACCGGTGATGGCGCCGGTATTCTGCTGCAAATTCCCCATACTTTCCTGGAAATCAAATGTGCCGAAGAAGGTTTCCACCTGCCATCGGCCGGAAACTATGGGG
>JBAPRX010000142.1:0-30726 GCA_049281335.1 Promineifilaceae bacterium (SeqCode) | reverse complement strand
CTGGTAAACGATTAATAATAGGCGACACAAAATTCTGAATTCGGGCGACTTCCCTCTTCGCGCACTGTTCAGAAATTAAGAAAAAGCCATGCAAAATAAAAGGCATGACCCAGATACCATTGTACCTAACAATTGTTACGAAATACCTTACAATGTGCAAGTAATATGGGACATTTCGGATAAAGAATCTGGCAGTTCATTTTGTTTCTTTTCCATCTTGAAAGCCCACAAAAAATTGACAAATCACCATTGAAAGTCCACAATTAAGAGTCCACCATTACCAAAAAAAGATTACCATTCAGGAGTCAGGCTTTTTCCGGGAACAGCCGAAAAGAATCGAGCCTTTTAAGCAACTGACTCTCTGGATTGAAGGATTAGAGAAAAGTTACAGGAGTAAAAATGACCAGTTTCTCGCTCAAGCAGCACCAAATTGATGTTCAAGATGTTGTTCGGAATGCTTTTCCGGCTGTATTATATGAGGAAGCACTGGAATACGAAGATGAAGCTGCAATTGCCAATTCAGGGGCGCTGATGGTTCGCTCCGGGGAAAAAACCGGCCGCAGCCCAAGCGATAAGCGAATTGTCAAACATCCCAATTCGGCCGATCAGGTTTGGTGGGGATCGGTCAATGTCGCGGTGGACGATATGACCTTTGACATTAACCGGGAACGGGCAATTGATTATCTTAATACCCGTCAGAGGGTCTATGTGGTTGATGGCTTTGTGGGATGGGATCCTCAGGAACAGCTTAAAGTACGAGTTATCTGCTCCCGACCGTATCACGCCCTTTTTATGTGGAATATGTTGATTCGGCCAACTGAGGAGGAGCTTACCACCTTTGGCGATCCGGATTACGTTATTTTTAATGCCGGGCAGTTTCCGGCTAACCGTTACACAACCGGCATGACCTCCAAAACAAGCGTTGATTTGTCCTTTGAACGAAAAGAGATTGTGATCCTGGGGACGGAATATGCCGGTGAAATGAAAAAGGGAATTTTCACCGTGATGAATTACATCATGCCCAAGAAGGGCGTCCTTTCGATGCACTGTTCAGCTAACGAGGGGAAAGATGGCGATGTCTCCCTTTTCTTTGGCCTCTCAGGAACGGGCAAAACGACCCTTTCGGCCGACAGCCGCCGAACCCTTATTGGAGATGATGAACACTGCTGGACAGATTCAGGCGTTTTCAATATCGAAGGAGGATGTTATGCCAAAGCGATTGATCTTTCGGCCGAAAAAGAGCCTGAAATTTATGGGGCGATTAAATTTGGTACCGTGCTAGAAAATGTCGTTTACGAAGAGCGCACTCGTACCGTTGATTATAGCAATGTCTCTATTACCCAAAACACCCGTGCCGCCTACCCGATCGGGTATATACCCAATGCCAAGATTCCTTGTCTTGGAGGCCATCCCAAAAACATCATCTTTCTGACCTGCGATGCCTTTGGCGTTCTGCCACCTGTCAGCCGCCTGACTCCGGCCCAGGCTATGTACCACTTCATCAGCGGCTACACTGCCAAGATTGCGGGAACCGAAGTGGGTATTACCGAACCACAAGTCACATTCTCAGCTTGTTTCGGGGCCGCTTTCATCGTCTGGCATCCGAGCAAATATGCTGAACTGCTGGCCGAAAAGATGAAACAACACGGCGCCAAAGCCTGGTTGGTAAGTACCGGCTGGACTGGAGGCCCACCGGGAAAAGGCTCCCGCATGAAGTTGAAATATACTCGCTCTATCATTGATGCCATTCACGACGGCGAACTTGACCGGGTCGAAACCCACGTTGACCCAATTTTTAACCTGGCTATTCCCGTCTCCTGTCCCAACGTACCGGCCGAGGTACTTATACCAAAAAACACCTGGGCTGACGCTGATGCCTACGACCTCCAGGCACACAAATTGGCCCGCCTCTTCCAGGAAAACTTTGAAAAGTTTAAGGAAGGCAGCAGCGAGGCGATTATAAACGCTGGGCCAACCATTACTGGCAATGGATAAGTCGTAAGGCGAGACTTCAGTTTTCCTATTTGATGATGGTTGCAATCCTAAAGAGAAGCAAGAAAACAAAAGTCAACTGAATTAGTTAAAACGGAAACGCCGAGGCACAGGTGAAACCAACAGGTGCCAATAGGGTCGAAAAACTATATTCGTCCACATAGAGGTTAGCCGGGCTATCTAAACCTTCATACGTCAATTCATAGATGTCTAGAATTGTCTCATCCGTTGGTAATGAACCAACACGAAAATAGGAAACGATCTGCCCTTCCGGCCCCCGCAGCACGTCCAAATAGGCACGGGCGCGGGCTGGGCCACCAAACGCATCCCCCCCTACCCGGATGGGATTGTCCTGAGTATAACCGTAAGACGAATCACCGGAGACAGGGCAGGCGCTGGAGGATGCGGCCGTTGTTGGCTTACTAGTTGGTAGTTCGACCGTTGGTGCCAATGTTGGTGTCGTAGTGGGCTTCGGCGTTGCAGTGTCAGTCGGTGTAGTCGTAAGCGTTGGTGTCTCAGTTGGAGTCATCGTCGGCGTAGCTGTATCCGTTATTGTAGGCGTCAAAGTTGCCGTCACCGTCGGTGTATCAGTAGGTAAAGGTGTACTGGTTGGTTCCGATGTTGAAGTTGGCTCAAGCGTGGTCGTTGGTTCAACTGTCGGGTTGGCACAGGCCACCAAAAAGATTCCCAGGATGAGAATTGTCAATTTGAACGACCTTAATAAATAGGACATCAAATGACTCTACCAGATAGTGGTAACATCGTATAGGGCAATTTCCCAGGTCCTAACAGCACTGAAGAAAATTTCGTTCCCACCATCGCCTATGATCTCCCTCGCTGTTTGAGACAGTTTAGGCGAATTAAGGTTCCACCATAAAAAGGTATGCGTATCGAGCAAGACTCTCATACATTAAACTTTAGCAAAGGGTCATCAAAGTCTTCATGAATAATGACCTTATACTGTTTACAAAAGCATTTTTTCACCAATACTTTGTACTTCTTTGCGTTTGATTTTGGAGGTAAGATGAGAACAGATCGGTTGAGGGAATTATTTTGGGCAATTGTGGGGGCAACGGCCGTTTTTATTGTGGTCTGGCTGGCTCTCCACAGCAGTTCGGTAACGGCCGCATCCGTCAACAGCCTCAACCGCCCCGAAGACCCGGTTGTCGTCGCAGGAGCCGACCTGGCCGCTTTTGATGGTGATCTTCTGGGTGAGTTAAAGCTCTACGCCTTTGATGGCAGTAATTGGTCACCTATTCCCTTTCAATTTGATGAACGCCTGAACGACATCACCGGAACATACGTTATATCAGAAGACGGTTTACTAGACGCCAACGACGAACTGGTTTTCATGGGGAAAGATGTTGGACAACAGGCAGGCGTAGACGACTGGCCGAGCGATACTCAGGCGCAGGCCAACCCGCGCGTGATGGTGACCGTCAACGATCCACTCCATCCGGGCGATATGGGCTGGGCATATCTCTACCGTTCAACAACGCTGGCAACCGACCCAACCAGCTATGTGGATTGGGATCAAACACTGCAAACAGTGACGGCATTGTCTTACACCGCCTCTTTTACCTCCGATTTCATTGGCATTTCCGACCTGACCGTCAATGGCAACGGCGTTGATATTCTCGACCGCCAAAAGACACGAGTAACCGCCTTCATCATCACCCTGGATGAGGAGGATTTGGCAACGCTGCTAACACCGACCGTTACCATTCCCGTTGTAGGGCCTGTACGGGGCGTTGCCAACGGCGGCGATTTTAATATCTCTATCTATGGGGCGCGGCTGGATTCGGAAGTGACTTTCGACACCAGCGTGCTCCCTATCGCAGTAGACGATCTTCGCAATTCGCTTGACCTGAACGATCCGAATGTAACCGGCATCACGAACTATTTCAACAGCAACGGTGCGGCCGTTCCGATTGACGGAGTCAATGATACTGTTAACGCCAGCCCAAGCATAGATTGGTTCCAGGCCAGCGGCGCATCCGGGGGAATCGTCGTTGCATTCCCGACGGTCAACGTTGGGGGAGGGACGGTCACAAACTACTATAAGGATGACAGCGCAATAGATTCCAACGACACCGGCGACCAGCGTTCTTATGGGGACAGCGGCCTCTTTATCACCAATCCATCGGCCGTCATTAATTTTTCTCTGGTCACCTTCATCCTGCCGCCCAACACGACCACCAACGTCGGGGCCGACTATTTTGACCGCATCAGCAGCCCATTGACTTCAACGACCACGACCCAGATCTTTGGGCAAGGAAATCTGATTTATATGCCGTTTGTAATAAAGCCATGATGACTAAAACCTTCACACAACGCATTCGCGCTCTTCTGATTCCGACGGTAGCTGCTTTATTGTTGGTAACGGCCGTCATTCACAGTCTCACCGTATCAGCGGCGGTCAATTCGGCCGAATCAGCAGGTGGCAACTGCGACCCGGATGCACCGCAACCCAGCGGCGCTATTTACCGTTTCTGCCTGCCGTCAGGCTGGACGCCAGGTGACGGATTGGTGGTCTATGCACACGGCTATGTCTTCTTCAACGTGCCGTTGGGGATTCCAGAAGAACAGCTTTGCTTCGGGGAGCCGGGTAACGAATCCTGCGTTTACGATCTGGTGAACAGTTTCGGTCTGGCCTTTGCTGTCACCAGCTACCCTACCAACGGGCTGGCTGTGCTGCCTGCGGTGGATGACGTTGTAAATCTGGTGGATGTCTTTTCCAACACCTATGGCGCACCGGGCGTTACACTGATAGCCGGGGTTTCCGAAGGCGGGTTGGTGACGACTTTGGCAACAGAACGCCACCCAGAGGTATTTGATGGCGGGCTGGCAGCCTGTGGCCCGATTGGGGACTGGGTAGAGCAAATCAATTACTTTGGCGATTTCCGGGTGTTGTTTGACTACTACTTTCCGGGCATCATTCCAACGGAAGTCGTAACCGTTCCCCAATGGCTAATAGATGGCTGGAGCAATAACAACTATTTCGCCGATGTGGTTGAACCGGTTATCTTCGACCCCAGCAATGCCTTTTCCCTGACGGAGTTGCTGGCAACCAGCAAGGCTGCTTATGTACTAGGGGTAACGGAGACAATTCGAACGGCCGTTGCCGATGTCCTGGGCTATAACGTGCTGGCAACCAACGAATCAATGGAGAAGTTAGGCGGCAATCCCTTTGACAATATGGCCCGCGTCTATACCGGCTCGGTCGACGATGCCGCCCTTAATGCTGGCGTGCATCGTTTCAGCGCCGCTCCGGCTGCCCTGACGGCAATGGAGGAATATGAAACGACCGGGCTGTTGGAACGGCCGCTTGTCACCCTCCACACTTCCCTTGACCAACAGGTTCCCCAATGGCACGAACCCCTCTATCGCCAGAAAGTGTTGAACCAACACACCTGGATGTGGCACGTCAACCAGCCTGTCCCAGTGGACAATTACGGCCACTGCAACTTCGATCCAGAAGAGGAAGTGCTGCCAGCTTTCTTCACCCTCCTCTCTCTCGTCGCCAATCCACCAGAACCAGGTGTCGTTTTTCTCCCGGCTATGACCTCTGCAGGTTCCGCTGTTTCCCAACCATACGGATATATAGAGCTGCCATTCCAACCAACACAACTACAACCCCAATAATAAACCAGTTAAACAGCCCGTTGGTAAAATCGGCCGAATGAAAAACGGCCGCAATAACAACTAAAATCTGCCAGATAGCGATGCTTTCCAGCCCCACGCGCCAGGCACTCCAACGGGAATCGCTGCCAATTATTACCCCTCCCACACCCAGCAAACCAAACCAACCGGTTAAGATGCGGGCTGACAGGGGCATTAGGGGCCAGACCCACAGTGAAATTAGCCAATCCGGAAAAATGAATCCAATGATGCCAACAAACAAGATAACACTGCCCAGCAACATTAAACTCCAACGAGCAATCAACGGTACAACAACATCATTCGCCTCTGGGAGTCCGGGGTCTCGTACGCGGTTATGCCACCATATTAAAGGGACAAGGATCGGTGTGACGATATATAAGATCAGCCATAGGAGGAAGGGAAAGTGGCTCAAATCAAATCGCTCCCAATAAATAATCGTATCCACCAACATATTAGTGGTAAAGGCAGTGACAGGTAAGAATCCAGCTGCGACACGATGCCAATGACGGCCGATTGCAACATTGAAAAAAAGCCAGGCGCCACCGATATATCCGGCTCCCATATAAGCCGCCATTAAAGACGGCCGAATCTCCCAGGCAAATCGCTCCCCGGTGGTTGATGGGAAAAGATAAAGGATGACAAAAGCCAGTAACAAAACCGGTACAACCAGACCGGCCACAATGCGCGTAGACCAAAAAATGCGATCATCCCTGCTGTGATTCATCCCCTACACTGTTTTCCTCATCAATAAACTCTCAATTGACAAACGACAGCATACATCTTTCCGTCATTATCCACAAAAAAAGCCTGGCTCACAATCATGTGAGCCAGGCTTTAGGGAAGAGGATTATTCGGTTTTATCGGAGGGATTCAAAATTGGAAACCTGGAGGTACAGTTCCTCGTCGGCAATCATCTCACTGATGTCAATACTGACCGACAATGGAACGCCGTAGGTTTCGTCGTATGTCACATCAAGTTGGGATGGGTTTTGTGATTCAGCATCACTGATGACGGCAAACAGCTTCCCAATTGAGTCATAGCGCTCAAACAAGGCTGGATCGGCCGTACTTCCGTCGTCGGCATAGGTGATAGAAGCAACTTCACCGTTTTGAACCTCAATGGTAACAGGGCGGGTCAGGTCTGTCATGCAGAAGCACCCGACCTGGAGAGTGTAACGGTAGCTGTTAATCTCCTGCGATTCCCACAAGGCTTGCGGGGTGTCGGGGGTATTTGGTGTGGTTAGGATTCCACTAAAAGTACCGGACAGGGCCAGTGCGGTCACAGCAACGGCCGCTACGAAGACGATGAGTAGAACTGGCTTAAGCCAGTTGTGTTTGTTATTGGTTGATTTTCCCAAAGTTAGTTCAGACATTAGATAAATCTCCTTTTGTTTTTCTGAAGTTCTATCTATAGAACGAAAAGACAATCAAATTTGTTCCCGAACGGCCGAAATTCGTTAATCTTGCTTTTTCACTCGCCCAAAATTGTTCCTAAACATACCTCATATTTCTATTGTCTTTGGCCTTTCTTTAGATCATCGAGAAAATCGTTCATTGAATCTCGCTTCACATTCTGAGTTTTGAACACATTCCTGGTCTCCTTCAGGTAAGGCTTGATATAACGGCCGTAAATAAACACTCCCGTAGGCACCACAATGATGGCAATTTGGATGATAAAAGCCCATAGAAGCTTTGTTTCACTGCCGCTTATATAATCGGGAATTAGAGAAGCATCAAACTTTTTTCTTAAAGTATCATTGGTTCGTTCATACCTGACAATATACGTTCCAGGTTCCTCAATTTCAAAACGCGCATGAACAATACCATGCCCCGAAGGTGTGTCGTACAGTGTAGGGTTGCGGCGGTCATATTCAAGGGTTATCAATCCATTTGGACCTTCAATGCTAATGCCTGGATATTCTCCAACTTCTACTCCCCAATCATCCCAGAAACTACGAAACAGATTGTATGGACCTGTCCGTATCAACTCGACTTCAAATTCGCTGTTCTGGGGGCCGACCACTCTTGCCACTTCATCCTTTGACGGCCGATCGACAAGATCAACAGCGTCTGGCAAGATCATTAACGGTACACCCACCCATTTAACAACTTCTGTCAAGTTCAGAAAGAGATAACTGACAAACAGACACGAGAGAAAAGCTGCAATAAAACCCAGCACACTTGAATACGGGCTGGCGGGGATACCGATTAACCCTTTTTTATCTTCTTTTCGTTTGAACATCTGAGGCTCTCCGGCTTGATTTCAAACTCACAGTTGACAGCTAATTTAAGCCAATTTCCCTTAATAATCAAATAAATCTGCCGCCGGATGGTCAGCTAGTGACGGCCGTGGTTCAGGAAAGACCTGGATATAATGTTCGCGGCCAATAGCCTGGCGCAGCAAATCCTTCGGGATTTTGCGAAAGAAATTATCCTCTCCAAACTGGGTGCGGTGGGCCATCATCGAGGCCATTCTAATTTCAAAAAAGTCGCCTATGTCAAAGATATGAGTAATTTGAGCTTCGGTCTGAAGCAGTTGTTCCTGGGGAATGTTGTCTCCAAAGTCATTACCTTCAAGATAACCAGCCTCTATCCCCTTCTCGATCATCGCCTTGAACTTACTAAACGGCATCACAGAATAGAATAGGCGTTTTGGCTGCCAAGCAGGGCCAGCTTCGGGATAGGCATCTGGGTTTCCGGCAAGCGGGAAAGCGGCCGTTACCCACTTGCTGATAAAGATATGGTCGGGGTGACCATACCAGCCGTAAGGTTCGAAGGTGATCACGATGTCAGGTTTGAAACGGCGGATCAGCGCCACCAACCTGACGGAGAGTTCGTCGGTATCAGCCTGGATCAAGGCATGAGTATCCTGATTTTCGGCCGTGCCATCCATGCCGGAATCTCGGTAGTTCAGAAATTCAAGACGCTGGATGCCGATAATTCTGCAGGCTTCTTCCAGTTCCTTCTGGCGTACCTGCCCCAGATTTTCCGTCGTTGCCAGAGCGGGATCACTAATCTCCCCGACTTCGCCTTTCGTAGCGCAAACCAGAATAATGTCGGTGTCGTTTTGAGCATAATGAGCGAGAGTGCCGGCTACAGCACCCTCATCATCAGGGTGAGCAAAGATTGCCATCAGCTTTTTCATGGGTAAATTTTAATTCAAGGTAAGCCAAAAAGAAAATGGACATGAGACTTTTGTTGTATAGGTTATAATGGGTATATTACTCGGTCCTCTCAGAGCGCCGACGATAATAAATGACATGTCGAGGTACTTACCGTATGGCACAAGCTGAAAACAGCATTAAAGTCTACCTGGAAATAGGAAAGAAGCGGATTATTGCCGGGGCGTTGGATTGGCCGGGCTGGTGCAGAATCGGCCGAAACGAAGAAGACACCCTGGCGGCGCTAGTGAATTACGGGCCAAGATACGGCCATGTTTTAGTGCAGTCTGGGGTTGTTTTTGATTCACCGGCAGATGTATCAGAGTTGGTTGTGGTCGAACGTCTTGAGGGGAATTCCACGACTGATTTTGGCGCACCTGCTATTGCCCCTACAGCAGATGAACAGCCGGTCAGCGGGAAAGAATATGAGCGATTTAAGGCTATCTTGATCGCTTGTTGGCAAGCATTTGACGAAGCCGCAGCAGCGGCCGAAGGCAAAACGCTGCGAAAAGGGCCGCGTGGTGGCGGCCGAGACCTGGAAGGAATCACAAACCATGTCTTAGAAGCCAATCGCAGCTATCTGAGTGCATTAGGCTGGAAATACAAGCGGGATAAGTCAGTCCCCTTGCAGGAAGATTTGGTACTATGTCGGGAGGCAATGCTAAACGGATTAGCTGCGGCCGTTCGTGGAGAGATACCACGACAAGGGCCGCGTGGCGGCAGTCGGTGGTCTCCGCGCTACTTTGTACGTCGGGTAACCTGGCACGAACTAGATCATGTTTGGGAAATAGAAGATCGGGTGGTATAAAATGAGGCAATGGCACAGATACGAATCCTATTAGTTGATGATCATGAAGTTGTTCGGCTCGGATTAAAGAGCCTAATTGACCGCCATCCTGATTTTTCAGTTGTGGCAGAAGCCGCCACTGAAGAAGAAGCAATTGAACAGGCGTTGGAATATAAGCCTGATGTGGTTCTCATGGACATCCGTCTATCAGGGGGAAACGGCATTGTTGCTTGTGAAAAAATTATGGCATCCCTGCCCGCCACCAAAGTTATTATGTTAACTTCTTACGCTGAAGACGAGATGTTATTTGCCGCTATACGGGCTGGGGCTGTTGGGTATATCCTAAAACAAGTCGGCGGTAATGATGTCATCCGGGCTGTTGAATCAGCCCTGCGTGGAGAAGCGATGCTAGACCCATCGCTTACCCAGCGTGTCTTCTCAGAGGTTCGGCGCTCAATTCAAAAAGAAGAAGCCTCTTTCTTTGACGAATTGACAGAAAAAGAGATGCTGGTTTTGGGCCAGATTTCGGCCGGTAAAACCAATCGGGAAATTGCGGAGGTTCTGTTTCTAAGCGAAGGAACCGTCCGTAACTACGTCAGCAGCATCTTGTCCAAACTGGGGGTAGCAAATCGGGCAGAAGCGGCCGCATACGCCATTCGACACCACCTGAAAGATTACTTGACTTAGAAATGCCAGGTTCCAAAAATAAACCCCTGAACTATGAGCAACAGCTTGAGGCGTTGAACCAGGCTGCCCTGGCTATCTCAAGTGAATTAACCTTGAGCCGTACATTACAGCAGATTGTAGATTCTTTGCGAGCGTTGACCGGTGCTGCTTATGCAGCAGTTGGAGTACCAAATTCGGATGGCTTTCTGGATGAGTTTATCTACAGTGGAATTGATTCCCTAAAAGCTGTGGAGATAGGCAACCTGCCACACGGGTTAGGGTTGCTGGGGGCGATATTCAATGAAAAAGCCACAATTCGTATTCCCTCTATCCTTGACGATCCCCGCTCGGTTGGCTTTCCAGAGAATCATCCACAAATGGTTCCTTTCTTAGGAGTTCCGGTCCTGGCACGGGGTGAGGTCTTGGGAAATCTTTACCTGACCAACGAGTCGGGCGGGCGGGAATTTACCGAGGCAGATCAGGTCATTGTGGAGCGTTTTGCCACCCATGTGGCGGTGGCTATTCAAAATGCACGGCTGTATGAAGAAGTCGGCCGTCTGGCTATCATCCAGGAGCGAGATCGAATCGGGATGGATTTACACGATGGCATCATCCAATCCATCTATGCTGCCGGGTTGATTTTGGAGTCGGCCAGGATGAGGCTGCCAGAAGGAACGGACGAGTCAGAAGAGTTATTAACCAGGGCAATTGAAAATCTGAATGATACCATTCGGGACATTCGCAATTTCATTCTGGATTTACGGCCGAGGCGCTTTGAAGGAGATTTAGCTGAAGGGATGGGTCGGTTGGTGCGGGAGTTTCAGGCCAATACCATGGTGGCGGTAACACACACAATTGAACTATCGAATATTAAAGAATTGAAAGGGTCGGTAGCGCGATCTTTTTTTCTGACGATTCAAGAAGCCTTGGCTAATGTCGCTCGACACGCCAAAGCCACTCATGTCAAAATATCGTTGAAACGGATTGGGCCAGATATTCAACTTCGTATCTCGGATGATGGATTGGGCTTTGATGCGATGAAACGCAACCGGGAAGTGGGACACGGCCTTTCAAACATGCGAAGCAGAGCAGCTTCCCTCGATGGATCATTTGAGTTAATTTCAGCTCCAGGCGAGGGGACAACGATTCTTTTGACGCTGCCCTATCGTTAATGCCTTTTTTATGGGTGGCAAAAAGTTGCTTCCGAACGAGTTGCCGGTACAAAGTCAAGAAAACTTGCTTCCGAACGGGATGTAGACACAAGATCCAAAAAATCGGTGACGGAGATGATGCCAACCAACATACTCCCTTCCACCACCGGCAAGGCACCAAATTTATAGATACTGAGCATTTCAGCCGCTTTATAAGCGGGGGTATCAGGTGTCACTGTAATTGGATTCATCGTCATCAACCCTTCAGCAACAATTGTCTGGACAAACGCCTTGTCCTCTGAATGTTCCTGAAGAGCAAGGGGAGAATTCAATATCAGTCGAACATCTCGATCTGTAACGATTCCGACCAATTTGTCGTTATCAACCACTGGTAATTGGCGACAACCCTCCTTCTTCATCAAAGCAACAATGCGGCCAAGAGAGGTGTCCGGGGCAACGGTTACAGGGTCTACGGTCATCAAATCGTTAACGGTTAACATCAGAAATCACCTTTTACTTTTATTGTATCCAGAGCCGTTAGTGAATGAATGTGGGAAATGTCACAGATATTCCATGACGTTTGTTACCGACTAAAGCAGCTTATTACCGGAGGTCGAGCCACACTTCCCATATCAAATCGTCCGTTCAAAACTACTGAGAACGTTCATGTAGTTAGCACGTTCCAGAGCGGCCGTTTCTTCCTTTTTTCCCCGACTCATGCAGCCTCGAATCTCATCCAGACTGACAATGTCATGCTGGTCAAGCCAGTCCTCCAGATCGGTAAGCATTCGGTCGAGGTAGGAAATGCCGTTCTTTAACAAAGCAGAGGTCGTCATTGCTACGTTGGCGCCAGCCATTAAAGATTTGACAACATCTTCGGCAGTATGAACACCACCGGTAATGGCATAGTCCGTTTTAATCTGGTTGGACAGCAGCGCCACCCACCGCAGCCGCATCCGCAGCTCGGCCGAACTGCTCAGACTCAGGCTAGGTTCAATAGTTTGGGTCTCAATATTAAAGTCAGGCTGGTAAAATCGGTTGAACAGCACCAGGCCATTGACGCCTACGTCTACCAATCTCTGCGCCAGATTGGCAGGGGCGGTGAAGAAGGGGTTGAGCTTGACGGCAACCGGGATGCGGAGCAAGGCTGATTTAATTTCCTTTACCATATTCAGGTACATCTCTTCCACTTCAACGGCCCCAATTTGCGGCCGTGTTGAAAGGTAATACACATTTAGCTCCAAGGCATCGGCCCCAGACGATTCCAGAATGCGAGCATATCGAGACCAGCCACCCTTGCGATAAGCATTCAAACTGGCAATAACAGGGATTTTGAGATCTTTTTTGGCATGGTATAGGCGAACCAGATAACCACTGACTCCCTGGTTATACCCGTCCATGTCAGGAATGTGCTGTAAATCTTTGGGAAGATGCTGTCGAAATTCTGGAAGGTAATGGCTTGGAACCATTTCGGAGATGCGTACCTGTTCCTCAAAAAGAGAAGGCAAGACAACTGCCGCTGCACCCGCTTCTTCCAACCGCTTCAAATCCTCCAAAGAGCTTGTTAGGGGGGATGCGGAAGCAACAATAGGATTTTTCAGATGCAAACCTAAATAGGTGGTAGATAAATTAGCCATGATTCCTCTCTTCTGGGTCAGGTAGACGGTTACTTTTGCATATTAGCAACTTCGGCCGTTAACCCAATTACCAAATACCTGTATGTTAGAAAAGCCTACAAAATGATAGGCCATAATTCGAGTGATGAATGTCATCAGATCGTCGTGATCTTAGGAACGAATTTAGGAATGTAGAATCGTGACATTTCTCACGGATTTCCAGGAGGATTGTCAGGAGAAATTATTGGCGGTAGTATTTTAGAGTGAGAGGCATACGGTTATATGTGATTGTCCCTGCACAATCTAAAAGTTAAACTCAGGCGGGCGTCCGTTTGCAGAAAAGAGAAACCGTAATGATCAAGGAATTAGATTTTGCGGCAAAGTCTGAACAAAGCAGTTTGTGAGTAAAACCAAAAGGAAGCTTTATGGCGCATGTCTCCCACAAACTTTCAAATGCAATTGAAGGCGCACTGGCTGGTGGTGGCGACCCAGCAACTTCGCCCCTTTATATTTTCGGACCATTTCTAAAACTTATCGTTGTAGCCGGTGTGGCCGAGGTAACATTTGGGGCAAGTCTATGGCTGGTCGTTATTACCATTGCGATGGTTTCGGCCATGTACAGACTGGTGATGGCCTGGGTCACGGATGGCAGTGGCGGCAGCGGCTTGAGTGAGGAGGAGTTCGGCAGTTGGGCAGTAAAAATCAACGCCGGAATAACCTTTGTAGAGTACACCCTGACATTTCTTGTCAGCATGGCCGCCCTGGTAACTTTTATCGCCGACCGCCTTCCTGTTCTCAATGAAACATTCTTAGGGTTGCAGTATCGGGTCATGGTAGCAGTTGGTTTGAGCATATTAACGGGTTGGCTGGTGAACCGGGGGCCGAAGGTTGCAGCCAGAGCTTTTGGCCCAGCAACGGGAGCGGTACTGCTTCTGCTGTGGCTGATGGTCATTGTCACTATCTGGCGTTTTGGACTGCACCTCCCAAAAATTGACCTCGCGGCTTTTACCGGGCCATATATTAATTTCACCTTTGGTGGTTTTGCCCGGATCCTGGCAGTGATGACCGGAATTGAGGTGTTTGCCAATTTGGTGGCTGCCTATGATGGCCCCCCGGCCGAAAAAAGCCGCAAGGCATTTAACAGCTTGTTGGTTATCATGGGTACGACAGCAATTACGATGGTCGTTGTTGGGCCAGTAATATTTCGTTTGTCAGACCCGACGAATCCTGATGTATCTGTTTTTACCCAGACAATGGACCGGCTTTTGCCTTCCCCTTTGCCTTTCATTGGAACATTGGTCGGGATTGCGGTTCTGCTGTCCGCCTCGGCTGCCAGCGCCCAAGGTTTGCAAAATCTTTTCGTGGGGCTGAAATATCGCCACTATATTCCAGATTTTATGGGTGAGATCAACAAGTTCGGCGTGGCAGACAAACCGGTCTGGCTGGAAGTAGGGCTGGCGTCACTATGCTTTATCGCTTTTGGGACCCATGAAGAGATCTATCTGTCCATCTATGCCGCTGGGGTTTTTATCTTATTAAGTATGACTGGGTGGGCGGCAGGTAAACGACTGATACGGCAGTTGCGGGAGCGTTTTTCTTTTGGGAAAGTCGTTATTCTGTTAGGAACGACACTTGCAGCGCTGCTAACATCGGGAGCAACGGTCATCATCTTCGGAGAACGCTTTTTTGAGGGAGCCTGGACCTATCTGCTCTTCATCCCAACATTATATATTGGCTTTAGTTATTTCCGGGGACAGTTAGGAGAACCGACGGCCATTGAGGAAAAGATCGGCCGACTTATCTCAACGCGCAGCGCACTAGCCCCACAACATGTAGGGAGTTGGTTGGAGAAGGAACGGCCGATCAAGCATGTCATGGTTCCATTGGATGGGTCACTGCTGGCAGAAATGGCCTTACCGGTAGCTGAGACATTAGCCCAATCGTTTGCTGCGCCTCTGTCGCTGTTTTCAGTCACAGCTAATCTAGAAGACCGATACCTGGAACGGGTAGCGACTTCTCGCCAGGGAGCTAACCTACGGATTCAGACCTTTACCGATAATGGACCGGTAGCAGACAAGATTCATATGGCCGTATTAGACCGCCAGGTGGATTTGATTGTGATGTCCACACACGGCCGATCCGGGGTGGGACGACTGATTCTGGGAAGTGTGGCCGAGCAGTTGGTTCAACGGACAGCACGGCCGATTTTGTTGGTACGAGCCGCGGCCGATCCGGTTTCCTCCCGATTCAACAAGATTCTGGTAACATTGGACGGTTCCGAGCGGGCGGAACAGGTTTTGCCTTATACTTATACTATTGCCCGCCAGTTTGGCAGTGAAGTAGAGTTGTTGTTGGTTCCACAAGGGTCCGCGCATGAATCACAAGAAAAGATACAGGAATATCTGGAGGGGGTTTCGGCCGTTTTTCAGAATGATGGTATCCTGGCTCGCCCCACCCTCACCGGAAGTGATCCGGTTTCAACAATTGTGGATTACGGCCGACAAAATAAGGTGGATTTGATTATGATTGCCACACATGGTCGAGGCGGCTGGCAGCGGCTGCTTCTTGGTAGTGTGGCCGATGCGGTAGTGCGGCAGGCAAACTGTTCTGTTTTTCTGGTTCCAATTCAAGATAACATGGATTCTTAGTCACCAACTGCTGCACGATTCCAAATTTCCAAATGTTGAAAGGTTTCTCAAATTGCCCTGGATAAATGTTATTCCCCTGGAGAAAGCGCGGGGAACGTTGAAAAAGGAATATGAAGCTGCCCTAAAGCGGGCAGGGCGAATCTGGCATATTGTCAGCATTATGAGCCAGAATCCTCGCGCCTTGAAAAGCTCAATGGATTTTTACAGTGCCATTATGTTCGGTAGCTCCCCTTTGAGCCGAAGCCAGCGAGAAATGCTGGCAGTGGTGGTTTCGGCCGTTAATCACTGCGTTTACTGAATACGCGCCCACGCGCACGACCTCCGGGCTGAGGTCGCTGAAGATTGGGGATTAACTGACGAGGAAGAGGCAGACCGGGTGGTGCATTTGATTGCCTCCGATTGGCGGAAAGCGTCGTTAAGTTCGGCCGATCTGGCCCTCTGCACCTACGCTGAAAAATTGACCCAAACCCCCTCAGACATGACCGATAGTGATATTATTAGCCTCCGCCTACAGGGCTTCAACGACCGCGCCATCCACGATGCAACCCAGGTGATTGCCTATTTCAACTACATCAACCGCATTGCCGACGGGTTGGATGTAGAACAGGAGGATTTTATTCAAGAATGGGAAAAGAAGGAGAATTACCCTGACTCATCCTAATGTCAAGTGATATGGTCAACGGGCATTTTCCACACCAAGAACTGTTCGTTTTCTGTCCATTATTGACTCGGTAATTTACTATGCGAAGCAAAAACAGGGAATCTCAACAACTGGCGGAAGAATTAGTTCGGACGGCGATTGAATCGGCCGATCCGGGCAAACTCCTCTCGAAACATATTCAGGTGGATGGGGATAGGCTGTTATTAGGGGGCAGACGGTATGATCCTACGGCCGTTTTACTCGTTAGTGTGGGCAAAGCGGCCGTTCCAATGGCAAAGGCGGCCGAGGAACGGCTGGGCGCACATTTGAAGGGCGGGATCGTCATTAGCAAAGCGGCCGAAGCCAAAGGATTATCCCCTACTCTACATTATTACCAGGGTAGCCATCCCGTTCCTGATGAGCGCAGTTTGCGGGCAGCGGCGGCAGTTCGGGAGATGTTGTCGGAAACGGCCGAGGATGAATTGGCGCTGTGCCTCATCTCTGGGGGGACATCGGCTTTGTTAACGGAGCCGATACTGCCCCTGCCCTATTGGCAGCGGTTGAATCAGGCTTTGCTGGCAAGCGGCTGCACCATTAATGAGATCAATACAGTGCGGCAACTGTTTGACCGGGTGAAGGGGGGCGGATTAGCCCAATGGGCGGCTCCGACGGTGTGCGTTTCGCTCATTTTGAGCGATGTCATTGGCAACCGGCTGGAATTTATTGGCAGCGGGCCAACTGTCCCGGTGGCAAAGGAACCGGATGCGGTACGGGCCATTTTAGATGGCTTTGGGGTATGGGAACGGTTGGATGGAGAAACGGCCGAACTGGTAAAAGCACACCTGGAAAGCGGGCGTTCAGAGCAAGCTGTTAAGGTCACAGTCGGGCAGCATCTTATCATCGGTGACGTCTCGACAGCGACGGCGGCGGTAGCAAAGCAAACGGCCGAATGGGGATTCGAGACAGAGGTGGTATCCAATACATTGACAGGGGAAGCGCGAGAAATCGGCCGGATGGCGGCGGAACGGGCAAAGAGGTTAGATCTGAATCAATGTCTGGTTTGGGGCGGCGAAAGTACGGTGACAATTAAAGGAAATGGACGAGGCGGCCGCAATCAGGAGATGGCTCTGGCGGCAGCATTGGCGTTACAGGACACACCGGGCTGTTTGGTCGCTGCATTTTCTACGGATGGAGAGGATGGGCCAACGCCTGTTGCGGGGGCGGTTATTTCCGGTGAGACGGTGGTTCAGGCAAGGGCAAAAGGGCTGGATGCGGCCGAATTTCTGGATAACAATGACAGTTATACCTTCTTTGAGCGGTTGGGCTGGGGGCATTTAACGGCCAAACGAGGAACAAACGTAAATGATATTTTGTTTTGCGCCCGGTTTTCCTGAAATTCTCACGGGAGAACTCATTTAGAAGGGGAAGGAGCTGATTACTTACCCGAAAACACATTCTTTATACATTCTTTGTATTGGTCTGTATCATGTGTTGCCTCGTAAGCATACTTACAGTCGGCAATGCCATGTGTTTCTCTTGGGCCATAGGCGTGGCATTTTTTCGGATCCCGGCCCGCCAGTTCAAAGGCAAGAGAGGCCAACGCATTGGCATTTCTGATTGCTTGTTTTGGTCCCGGAACAGCCATCGTATTTGCACCATACGCCTCGCCGTGAGCGACGCCAAGAGGATGAAAGTATTCGTGTAAAAGCACCCACTCAGGACATGTAGGATTTTTGTCTGAACCTTTGCCGAAGAATTGGGGGCATAATTTCATCTTGCCCAGTGTTTGTGCATAAAGTCCAGGCACACAATCTTTGAAAACATACTTTGGCAGCATGAGTTGAACATTGCCTAACATCAACTTTAAGGCTTCCATGATGTAATACAAAAAGTAGTGATCACTTTCAGTGCTGCCCTCAGTCTCACCCGCACCCTTATTCAGATAGTCGAACTCCAGCGATAGAGACGATCCTGACGTAAAAAGCCCTTTTGGTCGAATGCGGAGATAGCTGCGTACCAATTGTAAGGTTCTCACAGCCTCGGCCGACATAGGGCGCAGGTCGCTGCTATTGGTTATAAGTAGGCCTGTAAATTGATTAAGTTTTTCGATAGCAGAAAATAGAATATCGGTTCGTGCTTTCTCGGCCGTCATGGCAAAATCCAACTCAGCAGGAGTCATCTTGCGGCTGTCATCGTCTGGTTCCAATGACTTAATCATGTCATCGAGCCACTTGATATCGCTGTTATCATCTTTGGACTGCTGGCGTTGAATGAATTGTGGACTCGGCTGGTTCTGAGCCATGCCTGTCTGTTGGACGACATGCGTCAATTCATGAGCCAGCAGCCGGTGGCTTTCAATGTTACCAGGGGCATATCGCCCGGCCCCGAAAACAATATCTTGTCCCACTGTATAAGCGGCCGCATTCAGTGACTCGGCCGATTCGGCCGCTTTTTCATCTGTATGTACCCTAACCCCACCAAAATTCTGACCAAAGCGGGCTTCCATGAAACTGCGGGTGGAGGACTCTAACGGCCGTCCCGGCTGCTGCAATACCTGATGGACGGCGGGAGGGGTCGTTTGCCCGCCTATCCCACTGCTCTTCCGTTGAAGCGCTTGCTGTTTCTTGCGCCGACAATAATCGCACAGGCCGTCCGGCCCGGCCGGTTTACCACAGGCACAGGTTTTCCTCTGAACGGCCGATTCCGGCATCCGCATCACCCGTTCGGCAACGCGGTTGGCTTCTTGTTCATATTTATCGTCGGGCTTATTCACGTTGAGGCTGAATTGGATAGGAAGCATTTTTTCCCAGGCGGACATTTTGACCGGGTTGGTTCTGGCAGGTCTTGCCTGGCTCTTAACCGGTGGTTTTGCCGGTACTGTTTTGGCTGCTCTTTGATGAACTGCTGCTTGCATTGTCCTCTCCATAGGAGCGATTTACCAAATCGCTCTACTACCATTCACGATGTTACCACTGCCAAATACCGGGGCCAAGCATCAACATGAAACGGGTATCATTGGTAGGTAGGGATGTATTGGGGGCTGCACCCAGCGGCCCTAATCCAGATTGAATCCGGTGATGTTCCAGGGAAAGAATCACTGTATCCAGAATAGAAAGTTTTCCGCCAATGCTAAACAGGCGGGAAGAATCAGCGTTGAATGGGTCTTCCTGCCGCCAGGTAGAGCCTAACGATAGTCCTGTTTTGAACGGATCCTCATCCGCTTTCTTGCCCTGGTAATATTTATGATAGAGGGACAATGAACCGGAAGCATCAATCGATCCCGGCAAGCCCGCGCCGGGCAGTAATCCGCCAATCCCGGCCCCCACCGTCCATTCCCATGTCTTGCGGTCAACGAGCTTGATTTCGGCGGCAGCATTTAGACGCGCCCGTACCTGGGGATTTTCTGGCCTGAAACTAAACTCCTGGGAAAGCTGGAATTGAGAAAGTCGTCCCAGACCGCGCAAGATCAATGCGTTTCGCAGGTAGGATTCGGCCACGCTGTTATCTGGCTTTGTTTGCTGCCCACCTTCAAGGAGCGTATAAATGCCTGCACCGCCAACGAAAGCCCCCACTAGCCACCGATTGCCCAGTGTTGGAGCCGTATCTCCCTGCGCCCACTCATGTTTCAGGCTGAAGTAAGGATACAGCTCAAAGCCTTTGTATTTGGCTTTGTCCTTGTCCTCTTCGGGATAAAGATCGGCAATAGAGGCAATGTTCAGCCCAAGTTTCAAATTGAAACCATAGGGCTTGGTAGGGTCGCCATATCCAGACAGGGAGGATTCAAAGCCGGTTGGCGAACTGCCAAAGCCATAACTTGACCAGCGGGGGTCGGGAACATTTGAAAGTTGGAACGGCCGACCAAATCCCAACGGCGCGTCGGTAAATTTACTAGTGGCAGGACTTAGCAGTGAGGTAAAGTCGAGGTCTTGTTTTAGTGCAGCGTCCATTCCAACTAATCCGCCTTGTAGAAATGCGCCGTAAATGATCATCCAGCCCAAATTTCGCTTAATGTCATCACCCACATCGTCGCTCAAGTATTTTTCCAGGTCGCGCATGACGGCAAAAGAGACTAGGTTCAGATAAGTGTCCCTGACCCCGGAGAGATTTTCGGCAATCTTCAAGGATTGACTCCAGGAAGGTTTGTAGCTGGAGAGTTGGGTATAGATACCGGCGTATAACAAGTTCTGGACCGAACCACTGAATTTGGAGAGCAGTTCCCGGTCGTCTTTGTTCAGATCATCTTTGGCTTTTTGGGCGAATGTCTGCCAGCGAGTGGGAAACTTGAGAATCAGCGGCCGAATTACATACCAGGGGACTGCGGCCGATCCGAAGGAAATATCCACATCCTTGTCAGCCTTCTTTTCGGTGTCGGCCGTTTTTGGCGTCTCCTTTTTATCCTCCCGCATCACCATTGGAGAGGCATTCAGGGTGGGTTGGGAAGCAGGCATTTGCGCCCACAATGGCGCAGCGGCGGGCTGGCTGATTGGATTCCTTTCAGCAGCCGGTGGGGCGTAGGTTGGGGTATCCGCATTCGCCTTCGATTTTGATTCAGTCGCGTGATCTGGCATGGTCTTTCTTGAGCTAATCCTTCCGAAAGAATCTGATTTCCGGGTTATTGGCCGCGCCAAGCCAGACTTCCCGGTTGAAGCCGTGCTGCTGCATCAGGGCAACGGCCGAATAAGCCCGATCCCGGCTGGCGTTAAAGTTATGAATTAAATTCGCATGATCGCCCACGACCTCGACAATCGCCCAGTCTGTCGGGCCGGTAACGCCAAAAGTTACCTGATAATAGTCGGGATTAATCGGCCGTTCGTTTAGTCCACCAAAAGCGCCGGAGGGAGCATTGCCATTGACCAGCAGGAACTCAAAGGTTCCCAGGCGGTTAATTTCGGTTATGCCATAGTGTTGGAAAATACCTAAAGCTGTCGCTGCATTAGCCGGGCTGCTAAAAGTGTGAATCGTTCGCCCGCCTTCGATCAAATCACTGCCGTTTACGGTGAGATTGGCCGGATTGACGGCCGTAGTGGTAGGCGCAATAGTCCGGACATTGCCGGGGCCAAGCCCGCCTTGCTGGGGATTGGTTTGTCCGGCGGTCAGGGTAATTCCATTACAGTTGGCGTCAATGGTCGGAATTATCCTGGCATGATGGGTTCCCAGGGCTGGATCATCGAACCGCTGTGTTTCGGCCAGATCGCCGAAAACGAAGCCCATAGCGGCCTGTTCATCCCGTTTACCAATCTGTTTCCGCAGGTCGGCTTCGCAGTCCCCGGCATTGGTACCGGTTGCCGTCAGGCCGCGAACAAAATGGTAGAAAGGCACAAAATGTTTGTTATGGAGCTGTTCCAGCGCGTGAACGTGTTCCATCTCGCCATTTTCAATGATCTTAGCGTAGTCCGAATCGGTTGGTTTTCCGCGCAGCGTAACCGGAACCGCTGCTTTGCCCGCGCAGCGTGGTTGATCGGCAGGTAGCAAGACATCATTCGGGCTGAGTGTCTTTTGCCAGCCGTTCGGACCAGGTGCTGTATTCACAACGATTTCGGCCGAACTTTGAATCTTGAAATCATCCCCAAAGCGGCAGCGAACGCCGGCCCCATCGAGTACGGAAGTGACCGAAGGCGGCGTAATTGCCTGCCTATACTGCTCTGCAATTGCCCCAATAGAGCCGCCGGGGACGAACTTCCGCCCATTAATCTTTAGGAAAGTATGGCTGAGTAGACGGCCGTTGTGGAGACGATCCAACGGGTTTTGACGAGTGATCTTAGGGGGTTGGAACTTGTATTTGTCTGCTTCCCCAGCCAACCAAGCTTCATAGCCCGGCGTATATTGCATTCCCGGTTGGGCTGGACTCCCACTTTCTTTGGCATATTCGTCGGAAAGCTGCTGGTGCATTCCGGCCGTGCTGGTGTCTAGATCAAAGCCGTCTAATGGCGCTCGCTGGATCAAATGTTTCGTACTTTGCCGCTGAACTGCATGTCTGGCCCGTTTTCGCCTGCAATCATCACACAAGCCATCCGGCCCGGCAGGTTTACCACAGGCACAAGTTTTGCGTTGAATCTGCGGCTCTGCTGGCATTCGCATTACCTGTTCGGCAACCCGATCCGCTTCCCGCTCATATTTATCGCCTGGAGCGTTGACTTTCAGGCTGAATTGGATTGGTAGTCCATAGGCGCGTCGAACGAGAAGGCTGTGACAGGCATTGGAGCCTGCCGCGAGTGTGGCGACATTGGTCGGTGTTGGTACAGGATTAACCGTTGTTGGGGTTCCGCTGGGGATGTTTTCAGCGCCCGCCGGAAATGCAGTCATAAAAATATCAACCCGCCGCCAGTTACTATTGTCGGCCTGTTGGGGAGCCGGTGGCGGTTGACTGTCAGATACGCCTCTCACAGAAGTAAAACGGGGCGTGTTTGCAAAAGCGCCAACCGTGACAAACCGGTTTGAATTTTCCAGGTCGCGCCGGGAAACCCGCTCAGAGACACCACGTGCGCGAAGCGTCCGCTTCATCTGCTGCGCCCGTTGGTCGCTGACTCGCTGCTTGGCTCCATCAGAACCAACCGGATCGCTGTGACCGACGATGTCCACCCACATTGCATTGTCTCGAATCAGTTGAGCAGCGAGACTTACCTTCCGACGTTCGTTGAGATCCGGAATCTGTGACACCCACAGACCGTTCAAGGGAAACTTTTTCACCGTGATTTGGGCAATGGATTCTCCACGATGGCTTCCCGATGCTGCCAGGCCACGTGCTTCAGTCGGCGAAACCCCTTGCTCCAGCGCCAGGGCATTTTGAATCCGAACGGTGGGATCATGAACATTGGTTGTCGTCCGTTCGGCCGAGGCGGGGTGCGCGTTTAGCTCCATCAAGGAGGCGTGTCCACAAAGCTCATGTCCCAGAACCAGGGTTCGGGACATGAGCGTTCGTTGATCCGAGGCTGTCCAATGACCGTATTCGATGGCGGAATCGGCCGGGGGTGTAATGACCTGGCGCGTCCCTTCGTTTGTCGAGGGGAATATTGTCTCTGAAACAAAAATCGTCCAGGGATTGGGGTTAGGAGCGGTAAGGGTACATAGGCAGCAGTTCGCCACCGGGTTCGAGCCACCTGCAACCTGAGTTGGATCGTTGCAATCAATGCCGTTGGGTTTTACTTCTCCATTGGTGGTATCGACCTGAAAATTCGATGACAGATTGGTGATGAGATTATTAACTGTGTCGAAACGCTGGGCCGATGTTAATCGGCGGGCCGGATCGTCGGCCGGGGATTGGGAAGACGGATTGGGGCTGACCTGAAGTTTCCGCTGAATTGTGCCACCGGTCACGCCACCCTGCTGAATGACATGGGCTAACTCGTGGGCCAGCAGGCGCCTACCAGTGACCGTCCCTGGCGTATACTCGCCCCCGCCAAAGACCAAATTGCGACCAACAGTATAGGCTCTGGCGTTTAAGGAGCGGGCTGATTCGGCCGCTTCGCCGCCCGTATGGACTCTGACGCCTTCAAACCGCTGACCAAAGCGGGACTCCATAAATTGGCGGGTACTGCTGTCAAGCGGCCGTCCTGGCTGCTGCAAGACCTTATGAACATTCGCTGGTACGGCCGTCTGGCCCCCTTCCCCCTTCGCCTTTCGCTGAATTCCCAACTGCTTCTTGCGCCGACAATCATCGCACAGACCATCTGGCCCAGCCGGTTTGCCACAGGCGCAGGTTTTGCGTTGAACCTGTGGTTCCGGCATTCGCATGACCCGTTCGGCAACGCGATCTGCTTCCCGTTCGTACTTGTCACCGGGCGTGTTGACTTTCAGACTGAATTGGATCGGCAGGGAGATATCAGCCCAGAGTGGCGTTTGCTGTTGGGATTCAGGCGTGACGGCCGATTTTCGGGTGGCCGTTTCTTTCCCAGAGTTCTCGGCTTTGGCGGGCGCTTTTGCGGCGGTGGCTTGCATGGTTTTTAACCCTTATCCCCTTCCATTACCGTTTGCCAGCGGATAGGGTTGGCCCGCTTTTCGATATTCTCGTTGCAATGCAGCAGAGAGGTCATCGGTTGTAATCGACCGTTCATCGTGCAGCGCAAGCAGTCCGGCATGGAGGGCGGTGTTGCGAATCTGGCCCCCGGTCAATTTACACCTCTGAACAGCCCGTTCCAAAAAGGCATCTTCAATGGTATGGCCCGGTGGCAGGTGAAGGTCCCACAACAGGCGACGCTGGTCTGTTTCCGGCAGGACAAAATCAACGACCACATCCAGCCGCCGAATAAACGCCTGATCGATCCGTTGGGAGGCGTTGGTCGTAATCAGAATAATGCCCTCGTAGCTCTCCAATCGCTGCAACAGGAAGTTCGTTTCCAGATTGGCATAGCGGTCATTGGCCCCTTTTACATCGGTGCGCTGGGTCATTAACGAGTCACCCTCATCAAGCAGTAAGATAACGTCTAACTCTTCGGCGTAGGTGAAGATTCGGTTGAGGTTCTTTTCCGTCTCGCCGATGTATTTGTTGACGACGCTGGCGAGATCAACCCGGTAAATGTCCATTTGCAAAGCTCCCGCCAGGGCGCGAGCGGCCAGGGTCTTGCCGGTTCCACTGGGGCCGCTGAACAAGGCACGGACGCCGCGATTGAGGTTATTCTTGAATGCGAGGCCGACATGCTCAAGAAGCTGCTCCCGCCTCCGGCAGCGGGCTTCAAGCACGTACAGCTCGGAGGCGACCCGGTCGGGAACGACGAGGCTAGACCAGCCGGAAACGGCCGTCAAGGGCGTCGCCAGCGTCTCCAATGCCTGCCGGTTCACAGCCCGCATCGCGTTGCGAACGTCGTCGGGGTCGGCTTCGCGGCGACCGTCCAGGAGCATATTGTTTCGCGCCAATCGGCCGACCTGGATAATTCGCCCGCCGCTTAACAGGAAACGGTTGGCAACAACGGCCGCATTCTCCTCACTCATGGAGAGGTCAGCCGCCCGCCAGAATCTAGCCCGTTGAGAGAGGGTTGGCGGCGGCAGGGTCAGGGTCAGGGCATTCTGCATGGCGGTTCCTTCAATACCGCCCATCCGCCCCATCGTAATACCAAGCGTCCCGCTATAACCGGACAGACGATCCACTTTCAGCGTCTCCCCTGCGTTGGCTTCCAGACGGACAACGGGCAGGGCGTTGGTGAGGGTTGCCAATGGGCCGAGTAAGCGGCCGTCTTCTTCGGCCAACTTCTCCTGGTCGTGGAGCAGCACATCACGGCCGAGAGTGTGGGCAATGGTTCCAAGCGTTGTGCGACGACCTGTTCCCGACATCCCCCGCAGCACCAGGGTGTCAAGCTGCCGGTGGCGGATCATGGCCGGTACGTGCCGGATTTTCTCATGGAGATCGTCGGGCAAAATGAGGTCATCCAGGATGGGGAATCTGCTTCTGGACTGAAGCTGGAGACGGCCGTCTGGCCGGACCACCCGCTCACCGCGAATGGCATCCCACAGCGGCATGGGAACGCGGACCGTCCACTCCAGCCGGACGGTATTGTCTTCCCGTTGAATGGTGAGGAAGCCTTGACGGGCCAGCGTTTCGGCCGTTCGCCAGATGGGAGTATCGCTGGTTGAATCGGCTGCCAGCAGCCAATTTAGAATGCCTAGACAGGGCTGGCGGCTGGACAATGGCTCCTGAAGGACGGCAAATAAGGCTCCGAAGCGCAGGTCTTCTTCTATCAAACCAGCAGCCAGGAGCAGGTCAAGGTGTTCGGCCGTAAACCCCAGGTTGACTTTGAGCGCCTTGAGCGGCAGATGGCCGGGATAGGTCGCTTCAAACTTTGCCAGCCAGCTATCAAAAGGCAGGGTGGCGAACTGTTCCCGATACCCGGCGACAAAGGGATATTCGGCCAGGAGGCCGTCCATCTGTTCAGGGGACATCGCCCGGTAAAGGTTGTCAATAATGCGGGCAATCAGCCGCGACAGGTGCAGCCGAAAATGCCCGCCAGGGTTGTGTTCAACCTGATGGGCCAGGGAAGTATCGGATTGTATCGTCGTAGTCGTCGTCATAGGCGTTTCCGAACGCAGTTAGTCGAAAAAGATCGTCACAATATAGCCATACCCAGGGAGCCAACCGGGAGAGCGATCCAGTCCCGCTCGGCGGAGCGATATACTGATCTGTTCCAGGGAAAGGCACAGGTCTATATGGGTGTGGCTGAGATAGATGGTAGCGGGCCGGTGGAGAATGGTTTCGGCCGTTTCTCCGGTCAGGTATTCAAGGAGAGTGATGAGGAACGGCCGTATTCGCGCCACATACCAGGAGAGATTTGAGGTCGTGAACGGGTTGTCGGCCGTCTTTATTTCCGTCCAACCAGGCTGCGGCTCAATGGTCATTGAGATGTCTGCTTCTTCGTAAAGCGCAACGAGCGTTTCTAAAGCGTCGGTGGTGTCCGGTAGGTCGGCGATCAGGATTGGCACGGCCGTATCCCATAAGCGTTGTCGGCTGTTCTGTCTCTCCAATCGCAAGGATGCAGACATACCGGGCAGCATCCCGAACCATTCCGGGAGCAAATAAAATAGCCCTTCTTCCCCACCGCCTTCATCCCCTTCCTCTTCCTTGCCATTTGCCATTTGCCATTTGCTATTTGTTCCCCACTTTTCTCTCGGTTCCAATCCTGCCAATGTGTTGAAAACCTGCCACAAAGGGTCTGTTTGGTGAAGGGAGAGTTGTTCGCCGAGCAGATCGGCCGTTAATGCCCCCAAAAGTTCCCAGGGGTTCAACGCTTCTAGCCCTGGAACAATGCCGGGGAGTTGGAGATGGGTCAGCAGGTTGATCAGGAAGAGAGCGCCGCCGAGGCTGGTGTAGGTGCCTTCTGGGAGAGGCAGATCGGCCGAATGGTCGGGTTCCGGTGATTGGGTGATTGAGTGATTGGGTGATTGGCGGGGAAGGTCGCCGGTAATCGAGTCACTGAGATTCGGCCGAATTGTGGATATTTGGGGTTCAGGGATTGGGTTTGTTTTCGGCCGAAAAGCGGTCTGCTCCAACCATTGGCGTGTCTCTTGGGCAAAGCGGGGTTGGCGAGCCTGTTGAGGACACCGAATAAGGGTATGGCACAGGCCGAGGATGTATTCGGCTTGCGGAGAAAGGTGCTGGTAAAGCTGGGGAGGCAGCCAGTTGTGCCAGGGGGCGGCGGGCAAAGCGAGGTCGGGAACAGCCACTTTGCCAATGTGTGAAGAGGTAGTTTCTTGCTGTGACGGGATGGGATCAGGAACGGCCGATTCCAGCACGTCAGACCGCAGAGCGATTGTCTGATGCAGCAAATGAGCCAGCCGGGAAAGCTGGTTGGAATTGAGACTGCTTAGAGCGTTCCGCGTTTCGTGGGGTTTGAGGTCAACCAGGGCGTGTGGAATGGCCTGGGGGTAGGTTTCCCACCCGGCCAGGAGTTGGAAGCCGACATCCTGACCGGGATATGCGACCGATGGAAATAGTTCAGCCCAGTACCAGGTAGTTCGGTGGGCCAGAGTGTCGCGGGTGAAACAAACCAGCAGCTCAACATCGTCGTAAAAAAGGACGCTGCTGGCATTGATCGGGACGTACTGCTTTCCTGGCCGGTACGCCTGTTTTGCCAGGTCGTCAATTTGGCTTTGAACCTGCCGCTGCCAATCATACATCTGGGGTGCATCCAGGCCGAAGGAGGCCTGACTTTGCAAGCGGCGAATGACCAGAACGACGTGGGGCGGCAGCCGGACGGGATGAAAGCGCACCTGACGCAGGGCTTGTTGAAGTCCCAGCTTTAAGGCAGCGGGACTTTCATCGGGGTCTTTGAAGCGGAGATGGTCAATGAGCAGGTCGGGTGTGGTCATGCTTGGTGATAATACGCAAAAAAATTTAACGGTTTGATAATTGAGTAATTGGACAGAATGGCTTGCTACAATGACCCAGTTACCCAATTACATAATTACCTTCATTTAAAGACGTAAGGGGCGGCGGGTGATGGTTGGACGGTGGCGGGCGAAGACAACGTAGAAGGTGGGTGGGGTGGCCTTCAGGATCAGCTGGAAGAGGTCGCCGATGTTGAGTTTGCCGAAGTTGGCCCCTTGCCATAGGAAGGTATTCAAGGTAAAGGCATTGGCGATTGAGTTGTTGAAGGCTTTGAAGCGGTTGCTGCCCACAAAGATGCCGCCGGTTCCTGAGAGGGTGGTGATGGCGTCGTCAATTCGGCCGACCATCTCATCTGAAAGCTGTTCACGATAGGGATCCAGGAGTTCGTCTACCACCATGATGTCAATCAGTGGTTCGACCTCATTATCGTCACCGCCCTGCGGCGGCACAAAGATGGAGAGCGGCGGCTTGAAAGTGAAGTAATTCTTGTTGTAGGCGAGATTGGAAACGGCCGAGATTTCACCGGCTGTATTGGTAGCTTCAGCGGCCGTAGCGCCGGGAACGGTTTCGGCCGCACCGCGCAGCGCACGGTTGATCCGGCCAATGGCTGTATCCGCAGTCGGCCGTTCCGCCACATCCGCGATTTCCTCAGTGGCAGGCGCAGCCGCGACCTCCATAAACTTCGGCATATAAACGGCGCTATTGAAATTATCAGTGAGATTGCCGAGAACGGCCTGGAAATTGGCTTCATTCACCGAAACCAATGTCTTGTTCGCCAGGACAAGGTCGAAAAAGCCAACCGTTGGGGAAGCGGGCGGTGGTGGCAGCAGTATTGGTGGCTGTACCCAGGATTGGTGCAGACGGTCGTGGACAAAATCTTCGTGGACGATGGCATAATCGGCCGAAAGCAAATTGCCGAAAAATACCTCCAAATTATAGCTGTTGGCGCTTCCCAACGAACTGAGAACTGTGGCTCGAACCTGCTCCAAGACTTGAGACTTGGTCAGGTTTTTTCTGGCAATCTCCGCCAACTGTCTTTCCTGGATCGAATCGTCGAAGACGTCGGCCACAATCAGTTCAAAGGGGTTGACGGGCAGCAGCCCGACCGGGGGTAGATAAGCAAAGCGGTTCACGGCCTGGATGGTATCTGTCTTGGAACCAAACTCGCTCTGGAGATCGGCAATTTGCTGCTGAAACTGCTGGAAACGGGCTTGCCCTTCGGCCTCCCGCTGGTCGCTGATATTAGCAGCCCATTTATTGGATGGACGAGGATGGATCAGGCGGCGGCGAACGGCCCACTCGTCTATGAACGCGATTTTGTTATTGGCCCAGTAGAAAGCAGCCAGGGGCAAATCGCATTCGGTGAAATCTTCGGCCGAAATTCGACTAAAACCGGTATAGTTGGCCGGAAATTTGAAGGGATCGCGCATCAGATTCATGATCTTGTCGCTGCCATAGAACCAGTGAGCCAGCAGATTCCGATTGCGGTTGGCCTTGTTGCCCGTTGGGGCAGTGTAGTTGGTCAGGCGGATGATTTTGAACTCAACCCCTTCAACCTCCCACTGGTTAGCGCAGGTTGAAGTCCCGGTTCCGTCACAGGCTTTGCGGGGAACAAAACCTTCTAACTGAGCTAAAGGGGCAACGGTCAGGAGATAAGCGCCGGACGTGACTGGTGCGGGTTGATCGGGATTGTCCGGCTCGCACACTTCAAAACGGCCGGATCGGCGCAGCGGCGTCGTATCGTCCGTCACGGGCTGAACAGGAAGCGTCACGGCATCGGCGGCAAGATGAATAACGTTCCCCTTGCGGTTCAGCCCCAGGCCGCCGGCAATTTGTAGGGCGCTGCTGTTGGAAACGGCCGAGACGTTAAAGCCTTCCACAATGCCATATCCGGCTGCCTGACCCAGTTGAGCCTGCTTTTCTAACTGGGTCTTTTGTTCCTGCTGCAAATCTTCGGCGGTCAGCAAACGGCCGTTGGTATAGTGCGGGGCGCGAAGTCCTTCAGTAAAGTTAGTACCAATTGTGCGAAAGTTTGCCATTATTGTTCTATCCTCCTCGCGGAGCTTTGCTCACGAACATAAACCACCAAAGACTCTCCCATTTTGTCCGACAAAATGCGGTGGCCTTCTAACTGCTGGCCCGTTTTGTTAATATAGTCACCCAGCGTATCAAACCCATCCATGTCGCCACTGCGAGGGTTGTAAGCCACGATAGGCATCGGTCTTTCAAGACTGAATGTAAAGCGAACCAGAACATGGGTGAGATCATTGTCAGTTTGGGGGAAAACCATCCAGAGATTCGACCGTATCGGGGTGATTTCATAAGGAACCTGATCTATGACACCATCGGCCGGTTCAACAAACATGGCTAGATTCTCAGGATTCAAGTCCCCTATTTTGCCTTCGTTCCGTTCGACTACACCGTCCAGATGGAACCACAGTTCATACCCTTCCAAAATATTCTCTCTGATGGTAATGGGGGTGATGGTGACAAAGGGAATAACCGGCTGTTGCGGCGGCATTAGCTCAATGATTAGCTGTCGAATCTGCTCCTCATCAATGGTCTGACCTCGATCCACCACATGAAAAGC
>JBAPRX010000141.1:0-7878 GCA_049281335.1 Promineifilaceae bacterium (SeqCode) | reverse complement strand
ATCAGTAAGTGGCTATAACTATAAGCCTACTGGTTACTGTTCACTTTTTACTATTTATTAGCTTTTAATCCTCGACCAGCATCAACACGGCCATATCAGCATTATCGCCAGGCCGCTTACCCAGCTTGACCATGCGGGTATACCCACCATTCCTCTCGGCATAGCGAGGCGCAATATCGCTAAACAGCTTCTGCACCACGTCTACATCGTGGAAATCGCCATCATCGTCTTCAATAGCACGAAAACGAGTGACCTTATTGGCTGCCCGGCGGCGGGCATGGACTTCAGCAGCAGGATTCTCTGCCCCTTTTACCAGCCCATGTTTCGCCAGCGTTATAACCTTTTCGGCCGCAGGGCGCAGCATTCGGGCTTTGGCCTCAGTCGTCATTACCTGTTCATGACAGATGAGTTCAGATATTAAATTCCTGAGCAATGCTTTACGATGGGCTGTGTCGCGGCTTAACCGACGACCATGTACTCTATGTCGCATCGTTTCTTTCCTCTTATCAATGGTACGGTAGCGTAGATCAATTAATTAGGTAAGTGGGTAATTACTTCATTACCAATCACCAATCAACTCTTTATGAGGCCACCGCCTCTGTTTCATCTTCATCGAGGAATCCCTTTTCCTGGAGCTGCACTTTCAGCTCGTCCAGGGATTTCTCGCCAAAATTCCGAATTGCCAACATGGTTTCTTCGCCTTTCTCCAGCATGTCAAGCAGTTCACCAACTTTGGTAATGCCGGTTCGTTTCAAGGAATTGAAAACGCGAACGCTCAAATCCAACTGCTCAATCGGAGTGTCATAAAGCTCATTCGGAATTGCTTCTTCTTCCTCTACTTCCTCAACGGGCAAGAGGCTTTCTTCGCTGATGCCTGCAACCGGGCGCAGATGCTGAACCATGATTTGAGCAGCTTGAGCCAGCGCTTCTTCCGGTTTGATCGTGCCATCAGTCCAGATTTCCATGATCAGACGGTCATAGTCGGCAACCTGACCAACGCGGGTCTTTTCGATGTCGTAGCCAACTCGTTGAATTGGACTGAACATGGCGTCAACTGGTAATTCTCCGATGGGCAAACGGCCGCGATCTTCGGCAGGCGAGTAACCCCGCCCGGTTTCGGCCGTCATTTCCACTTCCAGAAATGCTTCATCGGAATCAACAGTAAACAGATAAAGATCGGGGTTCACAACTTCTGCCTCTGGCGGCAAAATAAGGTCGGCAGCCGTAACCGTTCCGGCCCCATGTACCTCAAGCCGCACACGAGCGCTGTCAGTGTCAGTCAGCTTGAGGCGAAGTTGTTTCACCTGTAAGATCAACTGCATCATGTCCTCACGAACATGGGGAATTGCAGAGAACTCGTGGGAAACATCAGTCACCCGAATGGATGTAATCGCTGCACCCGGCAAAGAAGCAAGCAAAACACGGCGCAGCGCATTTCCCACTGTTGTTCCATAACCCCTTTCCAGAGGTCCAATAATGAACCTACCGTACTTGCGGGACATCGCTGTGCTTTCAATTTTTGGTAGGACTAAGTTCGTTATCGCCAAGGTATCTATACCTCCCCAACGCTATAAAAAATCAAAATAAAGTAAGGTCGCAGTATTGCTATATACAACTTATTATCGAGAGTAATACTCAACAATCAACTGCTCATTCAGCGAGACATCTATATCATCACGCGCCGGGAGTTGTAGCACTTTCGCCGACATATTATTTGCGTCGAGCGATAGCCAGCGTGGGACACGGCGATCATCTAAATCTTGCCGGAGCGCTTTGAAGTAAGTTCGCTTAGTGCTTTCTGGACGAACGGAAACGGTATCCCCTTCGGCAACCAGTGCCGAAGCGACATCCGTCTTACGGCCGTTAATCATGATATGACCATGATTAACCAGTTGTCGAGCCTGGGGGCGCGAATCAGCCAATCCCAACCGATAGACAACATTATCCAGCCGTCTTTCAAGCAAAATCAACAAATTAGAGCCAGTCAGACCAGAGCGCTGCTCGGCCTTCGTGAAGTAGTTGCTGAACTGCCGTTCAAAAATGCCATAAATACGACGAGCCTTCTGCTTCTCCCGCAGCTGTAGCAGGTAGTCAGAAGCCCGACCACGCCGATATTGACTGTCACGGCCGTGCTGACCGGGCGGGTAAGCGCGGCGCTCAATCGCACATTTCGGGGTCAAACAACGCGACCCTTTCAAAAACAACTTTTCGCCTTCCCGGCGACAAAGTTTACAAACAGGACCAGTATGTCTTGCCAACTTAAGCCTCCTATGCTTTCCAAAAGTAAATGAGAGGTTTACAGGCTTGGCAACCCTTCTTCCCTCTCTGGTGGGAGATCAGTAAACTATCCCACTTAATTTATAAATGTAAGTCTTAGACGCGGCGCTTCTTCGGTGGCCGACAACCATTGTGTGGTACAGGCGTAATATCACTAATTGATCTGATCGAAATGCCTGTGGTAGACAGGGCGCGGATAGCCGCTTCCCGACCTGGGCCTGGGCCTTTCACGATCACGTGAGCTTCCTGCATCCCACTGTCCATAGCAGCCCTGGCCGCATTCTGACAGGCCAAACGAGCCGCATAAGGCGTGCTTTTACGAGAGCCTTTGAAGCCCGCGCTGCCGCCACTTGCCCAGGACAAAGTATTGCCCTGGCTATCTGTTATCGTAACGATGGTATTGTTGAAGGTGGCAAAAATATGCACAACACCTTCTGGCACCATCTTCTTGGCCTTCCGTGGCCCTTGTGTTTTTCTACGTCGTCCCATCTAAATCCTCGTTCGTTAATCAGAAGTCGGCCGTTTTCTTGGCCAAACTTACCGACTCGCTTAAGTAACTTTACTACTATACGCAATTTAGCAAATTGCGCCACGCCTATTTCTTGGCGCCCTTACGACGACCACGACCTGCAACTGTCTTCTTGGGACCTTTGCGTGTGCGGGCATTTGTTTTAGTCCGCTGGCCATGAACGGGCAAACCACGACGGTGGCGAAGGCCACGGTAACAGCCGATTTCCGTCAGTCTCTTGATATTCATCGCCCGTTCGCGGCGCAGATCACCTTCAACCATGTAATCATGGTCAATAACCTGCCGCAAACGAGTAACCTCTGCTTCCGAGAGGTCTCTTACACGAGTATTGGGATTGACATCAGCCTTATCCAGAATCTTATGACTCCGGCTTCGGCCGATACCAAAAATATACGTCAAGCTAATTTCAACCCGCTTGTTTCGAGGAATGTCAACACCTGCTATACGAGCCATACTATCTCCTAAACCGTCCGCACAATTCCACAGCGCATGAATGCACTCTTATTTTCGGACGGTCGCTAACCCTGGCGCTGTTTATGATTTGGATTTTCACAAATCACGCGCACAATGCCTTTTCGCTTAATAATCTTACACTTCGGACAACGCCGTTTTACCGATGATGAAACTTTCATTATCCTTACTCCGTTTTTGCCTGACGAATAGCCGATACGAGGTCCTTTCGCACCTCTTCTATGGGCTGTTCGCCATTAATCTCTACCAACAGACCCTTTTCCCGGTAATAATCTAACAACGGGGCGGTCTGTTCAAAATAGACTTCGATGCGACGCTTTTGCGTCTCTTCCGTATCGTCATCCCGTTGGTAAAGAGGACTGCCATCATAATCACAGATTCCAGGTTCCTTCGAGGGGTTAAACAGTTCATGGAATACATGACCGTTTTCCCGGCAGGTCCAACGCCCTGCTAAACGCTTGAGCAAAACCGTCTGGTCAACATGAATGTATGGCACAACATCTATTTTTTCATCGTTTTCTGCTAACAATTGCTCCAATGCATCTGCCTGGGCAATAGTTCGTGGAAAACCATCCAAGAGTGCGCCATCCGCACAATCTGGTCTGGAAAGCCGTTCTTCAACCATCGCAACTGTCACGGCGTCTGGAACTAATTCACCGGCATCCATATATTTTTTTGCCAGTATTCCTAACTCCGTTTTTTTTGCCAGATTTTCTCTGAACAGATCGCCGGTTGCGATCTGTGGCAATCCAAAAGTATTTTGTAAATATCCGGCCTGGGTGCCTTTACCAGCACCAGGCCCGCCCATTAAAATCACATAGGTCGCCATGAAAGACCTCGTTTATGATTAGATAAAACTCTCATAATGGCGCATGAGAAGTTGGGCTTCTAGCTGCCGCATAGTGTCAATGACAACACCAACAACAATGATGAGTCCAGCCCCGGTGATAACGGTTGCACTTTGCCGCAGACCGTCAATATTCAAGAGCAAACCAACGCCTTGCATAACGCCGGGCATAATTGCAACAATCCCCAGGAAAACCGCACCAACAAAGGTGATGCGGCGAACGACACTCATCAAGTAGTCATTGGTTCGCTTGCCAGGTCTGATACCAGGAATAAACCCGCCCTGCTTTTGAAGCGTTTCAGGTAAATTCTGCTGCTGAACCATGACGTCAGTGTAAAAGAAGGTAAATCCAACAACCAATAAGAAGTATACGAACCAATAAAGGAACGATGTCTGGCTGCCAAACTGGGTACTTAACCAACCGGCAGTGCTGTCAATAAAGCCACCATTCCCACTAATAAAGAATTGAGCAATAAGCGCCGGGAACGACAGAATAGCCTGGGCGAAGATAATGGGAATCATCCCGGCCGTATTGACCTTCAAAGGCACATAGGTGCTTTGTCCCTGGTACACTTTTCGACCACGGACTCGACGGCCGTATTGAACCGGCACTCTCCGCTGCCCCTCCTGAACAACCACGATGACCAACACCGTAATGACTGTTAGAAGCAGGAAGGCAACCACTGAAAAAATCCGTGTCGTCTGCTCCGGCAGCGAGAAAAGATTGAGCAAGTTTGACGGGATTCTAGAAACAATGCCACCAAAGATGATCAACGAGATACCCTGACCAATACCGCTTTCCGTAATTTGTTCACCAAGCCAAATTGCAAACATCGTTCCGGCTGTCATTGCCATAAGCGTCGTGACTGTGGGAAGCAAGTCGGCCGAACCCAGACCAAAGTGGGGCAAAATAGCCTCCAGACCACCGGTAATACTAAAACCGATGAGCCGAATCTGGCCGATGGCCTGCAAAATAGCCAAAGGAACCGTCATGTAGTAAGTAATCTTGTTAATCCGGTTACGGCCGCTTTCGCCCTCTGAAGCCATCTCCTCCAATTGAGGAATGATAGGCGTCAATAACTGGATGATAATGGATGCCGTGATATAGGGATAAACACCCATCGCCATCACTGAGAAGTTTTGGATTGCCCCGCCTGACAAGAGATTCAAAACACCCAGTAAGCCACCTTGAGTGCTGTCACCTTGGACAAAAGCTAGCCAGGATTGCAAGTTAACACCGGGGACCGGCACATTTGAGACGAGGCGATAAACCACCAACATCAGGATGGTGAAAATAATTCGCCGCCGAAGGTCTGGCAGAGTCAATGCATTACGCATGGATTCAATCATTCAAATCTCTCCATCGAATGTGGATTAGAACCACAATCTGTAGGCTACTGAAGCGGAATTACGGTTGCAGTTCCACCGGCTGCTTCGATTTTCTCTTTAGCGGAGGAAGAAAAACGATGCGCCTTGATATTCAAAGCCACTGAAACATCGCCATCACCCAAAACAACCACAGGGTCTTCTGCTCTTTTCAGCAAGCCCACAGCGGCCAACACAGTGGGATCAACATCCATACCGGCATCAAAACCGGCCAGGCTGCCCACATTCACAGGGGTGTAATAGATTTTATTAATGTTGGTAAAGCCGCGCTTGAACGGCAAACGACGCACCAACGGCAACTGACCACCTTCAAAATATTGGCCTTTACCGCCACCGCTTCGCGCACCTTGACCCTTGGTACCCCGCCCGGCCGTTTTACCCTGACCGGCGGAAATACCACGACCCACTCGCTTGCGCTTCTTCTTTTTGCCAGGATTCGGGCGCAGATCGTGTAATTTCATCTTACTCTACCTCTTCAACAGCCAACAAGTGGCTGACCTTGTTTATCATGCCCCGAATAACCGGGGTATCATCTTGCTCAACAGTCTGGTTCAGCTTACGCAAACCCAAGGCACGAACGGTCGCACCCTGGCTTTTTTCGTAGCCGATTGCACTTTTCTTATAAGTAATCAACAGTTTTGCTGCCACTGTGTCCTCCGCTGTTATTTACGTGTCCAGAAGGGCGTGACTGAGGCAGTGTCCTTCTGGCGGTCAGAAGCGACTTCGCGCACACTCTTCAAACGACGCAAGCCATCCATCGTTGCCAGGATCACATTGAGGACATTGTTGCTGCCCAGCGATTTCGCCAGGATGTCACGATAGCCAGTCGCTTCAATGACGGCGCGGACGCTGCCGCCTGCGATAACGCCAGTACCAGGGGATGCCGGTTTGAGCAGCACCTTGGCAGCGCCATGACGGCCGATAATCTCATGGGGAATAGTATTCCCAACCATCGCCATCTCTTCCATATCCTTGCGGGCTGCTTCCAACGCTTTGCGAATTGCATCGGGAACAGAACGGGCCTTGCCCATGCCGAAACCAACGCTTCCTTTATTGTCGCCAACAACCACAACAACCCGGAAAGCAAAACGGCGACCGCCTTTAATAACCTTAGCAACGCGGGTGATATCAATGATTCGTTCATCCAGTTCGTTGCGGTCTGCAAAATTTTGTCGTCTCTGACCCATTCTCTTCTCCAAGTTCAGTCTGTTCGGTAACGGCCAGCCAAAGAATCACTATTATACTGGCTGGACAATTTTTTGCCACAGCAAGTCCTATTGGAGACCCTTTACCTGAACGCTTACAATTAAAACTCCAACCCGCCTTCACGGGCGCCATCGGCCAGGGCTTTTACACGGCCGTGATACAGGTAGCCACCACGGTCAAACACAACCGTTGAAAGACCGGCTGCTTTGACCCGGTCGGCAATAACTTTGCCAACAATAGCTGCCTGTTCCTTTTTATTCTTACCAGCAATCATGGCAGCAACCTCTTTATCAATCGTTGAGGCAGAAGCCAATGTGTGTCCGGTCGTATCATCAATTACCTGAGCGTAGATATGATGAAGACTTCGAAAGATATTCAAACGAGGTCTTTCAGATGTCCCAGACACCTTCAACCGCACAGATCTTTGGCGGCGTTTCCGAGCAGTACGGCTTTTGGTAGACATAGTTTCGAAACTCCATACGAAATCAGTGAACAGTGAAAAGTGGACAGCGAACAGTGAAATAATTTCTGAAATACTGTTGGCTGTTTACTTTTAACTGTTTACCGTTCACTAAACCTTACCGGCCTTACCAGCCTTACGGCGGATATGTTCACCTTCGTAGCGAATACCCTTACCCTTGTAAGGTTCTGGCGGCCGTGTTTTGCGAATCTTGGCACAGACCTCACCCAGCACCTGTTTATCAATGCCGGTGACAGTGATCTCCTTGCCACGATTTTCAACATTAAATTCTATATTTGCAGGCGGAACCATCTCAACCGGGTGGGAGTATCCCACATTTAAGACCAGGTTCTTTCCGCTCATCTCAGCCCGATAGCCAACGCCTTCAACCACCAATTTGCGGGTGAATCCCTCGCTGACCCCAACAACCATATTGTTAAGCAGGGCGCGGGTCAGACCATGCAAGGCCCGATTTTGTCGTTCATCGTTCGGCCGTTCGACCTGTAAAACATTATCTTCAACTCTTACTGCCATGCCTGGAGCGACAATCTGCGTCAGGGTTCCCTTGCTGCCTTTGACAACAATTTCAGACCCTTTCACATCCACATTCACCCCTTTGGGCAGTTCGATGGGCATCTTTCCAATTCTAGACATGCCAAACCTCCAAACCGTTGTAAACGGTCATTTACCAGACCTCGCACA
>JBAPRX010000140.1:0-3046 GCA_049281335.1 Promineifilaceae bacterium (SeqCode) | reverse complement strand
GTCCGGCCCCCTGATCGCACCGTCCTCGTATTTCATGAAGACACCCCCCACCCAATTTACAGATGACCAGGCCCGTCAGATGACGGAAGAATTCATCAACGGGAAAGCCTAAATTTTCTGATTGATTGGTTGATTCGTTGGTTAGACAATCAACGAATCAACCAATCACTTTCGCAAAAATCATGGTGTCTCGCAGTTCACCGGTTAGATGATGGCGGTCCTCATTTCTTAAAATCCCTTCCAATTCAAAGTTCAGCCGTCGCGGAACGGCCGCACTACGCACATTCAAGGCATCACAACGAATCTCAATCCGCTTGGCCCCCAACTCCCGAATAGCAAAATCAGTGATTCCGGCAACCGCTTCCGTAATATAACCTCGCCCCGCAAATCTCGTTCTCACCCAATACCCAATTTCAAAACGCGGAACCTTCCAGTCCATCCGGTGTAACCCGCTTCCCCCAACCAACGTCTCAGTTCCCTTCAAGAAAAGAGAAAGGCGCAAATCCTTCCTTGCTAAAAATCGCGCATACGCCTCGCGGACATTAGCCTCCGACTCCTCAACAGTCGGTTTCTCCCCAGTTGCCCAGGGCATCCACTCCGTCAACCTGTCCCAGCTTTCCAGAATGGCCGCATTCAACTCCGGGCCATCCCCAGGCAGTGGACAGCGAATCGTCAGCCGTTCGGTTTCAAAACTGTGTGGAAAATCGCGTAAGATCGGTTTAATGGAACACCTCGTATAAGTAAAGTTTTATGTAATTCGTAAAATTCTGTTCTATTGTAACTTGAACACAAATACTTCTCTGCGACCCTCTGTACCTCTGCGTATCTCTGTGTCCAATCTTCTTGACCACAACAAAATTTGTGCAATTTGTGAAATTCGCTGCAAAACTTTTTCACTTTCTCAAATAGTAACCGGCTCTAACTTCTCAACCCCTGAACAATATTTTGCAATCCCGCGCCAATCTGCTCTGGAGAATAGCCTTTAATCAAGCGCAGGAAGCGGTAAAAGTCCGCGCTTAAAGGGGCCAACAACATATCCGCCAACAAAGTAATATCCACGTCCGGTGAAATTTCACCCGCCTCATCAGCCGCCTGCAGCAATCCCTGAATCGTCATATACTGCCAGAAATGAGGTAGCTGGAGATTCTGAGCGCCTTCAAGCAGCCTGATCCGCTGAACCTCACATAGTAAAGGAACATGTTCCTCAGTAAAGAGAACCAGGGCGTTCAAGAACGCCGAAAGTTGTTCCAATTTGAGAACACCTGCCTGGGTCATCTGCTGCATCTGGGTCAACATTTCATCCTGAAAACCGGCCAGATGTTCATCCATCAAGGCATAACAAAGTTCCCCTTTGTTGGCAAAACGGCGATAAAGCGTCCCCTTTCCAACCTTAGCAGCCAGGGCAATATCAGCCATATTAACTTCGGCCACGCCATATTCATCAAATAAACTGCGAGCCACCTCAAGAATACGCACACGATTTTCGGCCGCATCACGGCGTTCGGTCCGAAACGGTTCTTCAGGTTGAATGACACCCAGTGAAATGCTCTTACTCATAAATTGTTTTGCCTGTCCAAAAGTACAGTTTCTCTAAAAATCATCTTAACTAAATTGACAAACGGACTCAAGTCCGGTATATTATAGACAACAAACGGACTATAGTCCACTTTCTAGGAAAAATAAATTTTAAAGAAAAGGAGAATATGATATGACCTGGAATATTGACTACAAACACTCAAATATTGAATTCACGGCTCGGCACATGATGTTTACAAAGGTGCGCGGCCGTTTTAATGAGTTTGAAGGATCAATTAACTTTGATCCCGAAAATCCGACCAACACCACTGTTAACGTAGAAATTCAAGCCGCCACACTTGAAACCAACGACAACGACCGGGACAATCATTTACGTTCGGCCGATTTCCTGGATGTCGAAAAGTACCCCACCATCACCTTTGTCAGCAAGCGTGTTGAGCAAAAAGACAAAAATCACGGCACATTAATTGGTGATCTGACCATCCTCGACCAGACCCGCGAAGTCAGCCTGGATGTTGAATTCTTTGGCTTGCAGCCGGACCCTTGGGGCAACACCCGCGCAGTTTTCTCTGGCAACACCACCATCAACCGCAAAAATTGGGGTCTTACCTGGAATGTAGCCCTCGAAGCCGGTGGCTTCCTGGTCAGCGACAAACTCGAGATTAACATTGAGATTCAACTCGTTCAAGTAACCGAAACTGTTCCTGCATAATATCCTTTTCAAAAACAGCCCAAAACTCCTAAGGAGTTTTGGGCTGTTTTTGTTTACCGAGTTTTTGTTTACCGACTGAGGTTTTTATCCCGATAAAGAGCCTTATCAGCCTCAGCGACCAGCTTCTCCAGGTTCACCTCTTTCCCCGGATCAAATCGGACCACCCCCACACTAAATGAAAAATAACAATGTAGCAAATCGCTTTGGTTAATCTCTTCACCATATCTTTTCAAACGCTGATAAATAAGTTCTCGGCTATCGTTTACCGAATCCGTTGCAAGGATTAGAAATTCATCCCCGCCATACCGGGCCAGAATATCAGACTCCTTGAAAGCTCTTCGTAAAATTCCTGCTGTTGTAATCAAAACAGCATCCCCTTCCGCGTGACCATACGTGTCATTAACTTGCTTAAGGTCATCCAGGTCAATAAAGACGATAAAAAATCCTTGACCCGTACGCCTTGACAGTTTTAGATGTTGCCCCGCTAGCGTCGAAAAACCTCGCCGATTATACAACCCGGTTAATTCATCAGTGAGGGATAAGCTCCGTAAAGCTGACTGCATTTGATGTCGTTCAATGGCATATCGGATTGATCTGACAAGTAGCTTGGCGTCCACCTCTCCTTTCACCAAAAAATCCTGCGCTCCCTCCTGAATCGCCTTGAGAGCAATCTCTTCATTATTTGTTCCTGTCAACAAAATAACAGGAATATCCGCCCGAAGGTTTTGAATCTGCCGAAACGTATCGAACCCTTGACTATCTGACAAATTCAAATCCAGCAAAACAAGATCAATCTTT
>JBAPRX010000139.1:0-2614 GCA_049281335.1 Promineifilaceae bacterium (SeqCode) | reverse complement strand
GCCCTGGCCTACGCAGCAGATGTCGTGCGTTAAGAATGGGTTGTAATTGGTTATATATTCTATATACATATAGTGCCTATTATGGCATAATGACCTTGTGAAACTCAGTGATTACGCACGCGAGATTGGGGTGACCTACAAGACAGCCTACCGCATGTTCAAGCGGGGAGAGCTGGATGCCTATCAACTACCCACCGGAACGATTATAGATTTAGCCCGTAAAACCCAATAGCTTCAGCTTTGGGATATAAGGGCTTCACAATGGGCGAATGCCCATCAGCTTTAGCTGGATTGATAGATAGATAAAAGAGTTATAGCTACTATTTGTGGTATACTTAAGGTATGGAAATAGTCAACCCGACCAAGAAATATCACACCTCCCACAACTGGGTCTACAGTTGCCAATACCATGTTGTCTGGTGTCCAAAATACCGGCGCAAGGTCCTTGTCCCACCCATTGATACCCGGCTGAAAGAACTGTTTCTAGAAAAGCAGGCTGAATACGGCTATCAAGTCATCGATATGGAAGTCATGCCCGACCATGTTCATCTAATCCTGGATGTGAATCCCCAGGTTGGCATCAAAAGCGTGGTCAGCAAAATGAAGGGCTACACCTCAGCCACCATTCGCAAGGAATTCCCGTTCATGAAAAAGAAGCTGCCAACTCTATGGACCCGGTCCAAATTCGTATCGACCGTTGGAGCCGTCAGTCTGGCGGTGGTCAAGCAGTATGTTCAGGAGCAGAAGGGAAAATGACCATCCGGAGTGGTTTCAAATACAGAATCTATCCCAATCGCCAACAACAACAGCAATTAGCGGTTCAATTCGGACACTGCCGCTTCGTCTACAATCGCTATCGAGCCCTGCGGGAGTCAACCTACCAGGAGACAGGGAAGGGGTTGAGCTACCAGGATTGTGCCCGGGACCTGACTCGCTTGAAGAAGGAGCCAGAATATGCCTGGTTGAAAGAAGCCGACAGCCAGGCCCTGCAGCAAAGTCTCCGGGACCTGGACACCGCCTACCAGAACTTCTTCAAAGGACATAACCGCTATCCCCGTTTCAAGCGCAAATCCGACCGGCAGAGCTACCGCTACCCCCAACGCTTCAAACTGGTAGACAACCGCATCTACCTGCCGAAAGTGGGCTGGGTCAAGATTGTCATCCATCGTCCGCTGCTGGGAGAGATGAAGTCCTGTACCGTTTCAAAAACCAGGAGCGGTCGCTACTTCGTTTCCATCCTGTGTGAGTACGAGCAGGAACCAGACCCAGCGGATGGCCAGGTTGGCCTCGACCTGGGGTTGTCCCATTTCCTGACCCTGTCGACGGGCGAGAAGATAGACAATCCCCGTCATTTGAGAAAGCAGGAACGGTTGCTGCGGATTCGCCAACGGCGCTTGAGTCGCAAGCAGCAGGGCAGTCGCAACCGGGACAAAGCCCGCCATCGGGTGGCGGTCCAGCATGAGCGGGTGGCCAATCAGCGGCGGGATTTCCATCATCAGGTTAGCCGCAGACTGGTCAACGGCTACGGCACCATCGCCCTGGAGACGCTCCATGTCCGGGGTATGCTGGCCAATCATGCTTTGGCCAAGTCCATCGCCGATGCGGGTTGGTCGCAGTTTGTGACCTTCCTCCAGTACAAACAGCAGTGGGCTGGAGGGCAGGTCGTGCAGGCCGATAGGTGGTTTCCTTCTTCCAGGAGCTGTTCGGTCTGCGGGGTCATCTATCAGGGGTTGAGCCTGTCGGAGCGACATTGGACCTGCAGCGATTGTGGCACCCGGCATGACCGGGACATCAATGCCGCTCAGAATCTATTAAATATACTGACTGTCAACCTACAGTCAGAAGAACCTACCGTTGGCGTGACGGAAAGGGCAGCCGAAGGTTGCAACGCCTGTGGAGGTCTCCATCCAGATGGAGCGACGAGTTTGTCAATGGACGCTCGGCCCAGGAAGCCCAACAGCTTTAGCGTTGGGTAGCTCACCTTGCCTCTGGTAACAGTTACGCCAGGTTTGGACCTAAAAGCGAATCCAATGCTGTTTAGGTGGCCTTGATAGAACTGTTTAGCATGAAGATCCTGGCATTTTAGCTGGCGATTTTTGTGTGTTAGGGGTTGGGAGACAGCCGTCATAAGGAGCCATTACTTTTTTCGTTTGAATCGAGACAAAAGCCAGCCTTCTCGGGTATTGGAAACCCTGCCCAAGTTGTATTCCTTAACCGAAAACCAATCTGTCTACGCAAGATTGCTATCCATCTTTTCTAACTTGCCCTCCTGGAGCTTTGCCATGTCCTTTCCTGCTTACGTATTACAGCATTCCATAACCGCCCAACTTCCAGTCCGCTGGGACATTCATGCCCGACATGCCCTGTGCCTGCTGGATGAGACCCTGACCTTACCGGCCGGTACCTGGCTGTTAGCCCTTCCCGCGCCCGAAGAAGACGGCCGTTCCCAACTTTCCCATTACCGGCTGGTCGACGGCCGGGTTGTGGCCCTCGAAGGCCCACTGACTGATAGCCAGGCCGTTCCCTTAAACGATCCACAAGCGCTTGCTGCTCTCAATGCTTACCGGCCGCTGGAACAGTCCCTTCTGGAAGATTGGGGCCTCTGGGCCGAACA
>JBAPRX010000138.1:0-8278 GCA_049281335.1 Promineifilaceae bacterium (SeqCode) | reverse complement strand
GACGCCGGTATTGAAATACCGGCCGATCTAATAGGCCATTCAGTTGGCATCCCAGGCTTTTTTGGTGCCAGCTATGTTGGTTATGTCGGGCTGCTGTCGGCTAATAATATTCAGGAGTCAGATGTCAATACCAGCGAAATTGGCTTTTCCCAGATTGAAGCTTTCTTGACCGACCAAGTTGACGCTGTTGTTGGATATTCCAATAACGAACCGGTCCAGCTTGCCGCCCAGGGGGAAGCGATCAATGTTATTCAGGTGGCCGATTACGTTGATATGGTTGCCAATGGGATCATTACGAATGAAACGTATATGGCTGAGAATCCGAATCAGGTGGAGGGCTTCGTCCGAGCCTTTTTGCACGGTCTGTCAGATACGCTGGCAGACCCCGCCGCTGCTTATGAGATCAGTAAAAAATATGTTGAGGGATTGGACGACAGCCGTATGAATGTTCTGGACGCTTCCCTGGAATTATGGCAGGCTGATATGCCTGGCGTCACTGATCCGGCCTCCTGGGAGCAGACTCAGGATGTTTTGCTGCAAATTAATTTCATTGATGCACCGTTAGAAAATCTGGAAGCGGCCTATACAAACCGGTTTGTGCTGGCTGCCCAACCTTAAAGCGGACTCCACCGCAATTACCTGATGAATGATTCGGCTTTTATTCGCGTTGAAGCGGTCGGCCACACCTTTTCGGAGGAGGTGGAGGCTATCACCAATGTCTCTACGTCGATTGAGACGGGGGATTTTGTGGCGCTGGTTGGCACTTCTGGTGTTGGTAAATCTACCCTGCTTCGGATCCTCGGCCGTCTTTTAATTCCAACCAAAGGGCAGGTCTATCTAAACGGCCGTTCTGAGGCTAAGACAGAACCTCCCATCGGCATTGTTTTTCAAAAAGATAACCTGATGCCCTGGCGCACCGTTTACCAGAATGTTTACCTGCCGTTAGAATTGCAGGGCGTTAAATTAACTGTGGCAGATAAACGAGTTCGGGATATGATCGAGCTGGTTGGCCTGACCGGTTTTGAGGAAAGCTATCCTTCGCAGTTGTCTGGTGGCATGGCCCAACGGGTTGCAATTGCCAGGGCGTTGATTCACCAACCGGCGCTGCTGCTGCTTGATGAACCTTTCGGCGCTTTGGACGCTCTGACCAGGGAACGGATGGGCCAGGAACTTTTACGAATCTGGAACGCCATGCCGGTAACGGTGTTCCTGGTGACTCACAGCATCCCTGAGGCGGTGCTGCTGGCGGATAAGGTTTTGGTGATGACAGGCCATCCAGGGACGCTTACGGCCGACATTCCGATCTCCTTGCCCCGTCCCCGCCACTTTGAGATGCAGGCAACGGCCGAGTTTCAGGAGTTGGCTGCGGCCGTTCGGGCCGAAATTGAAAAAGGGCTGCAATAGGGATTCAAACACCATGTTCGATACTACTCAGTTATTGATCTTCGTCGCTGCCGGTCTGGCGCTGCTTTTGGTTCCGGGGCCGGCCGTTTTGTATATTGTTACCCGCAGTATTGACCAGGGGCGGTTGGCCGGTCTGGTTTCTGTCCTGGGTGTTGGGGTGGGGACAATGTTTCATGTCGCTGCGGCCGCTTTGGGCCTCTCAGCCCTGCTTGTCTCCTCTGCTCTACTGTTCAATATTGTTAAACTGCTGGGAGCGGGTTATCTCATCTATCTCGGTCTGAGGAAATTGTTTGTGGATGAAGAGCTGGCTCAACCTGAAGAGGTGGAACCGACTACACTCGGCCGAATTTTCTACCAGGGCGTCCTTGTGAACATCCTGAACCCCAAGACAGCCCTCTTCTTTTTTGCCTTTTTGCCCCAATTTGCAGACCCGGCACGGGGCGCGGTGGCATTACAGATATTTATTTTGGGCGTCATTCTCGTTTCGATGGGACTGGTTACAGATGGCTCCTATGCTGTCCTGGCCGGAACGGCCGGGAACTGGCTCAAAGGCAACCTCCGCGTCCTCCGCGCCCAACGGTACTTCGCCGGAACGGTCTACGTCGCCCTCGGCATGGTCACTGCCTTCTCGCACAAAGATTAAACTCTGTCGAAGCGAAAGCGCCGGGGATCGCCCAGCCGTTCAACTAACGATGCTGGATCATACTCGGTGTGAACCAATACCCAATCGACTTCGGCCGATAATGGTGTATTGAACGTGCCGGGGTCGTCGGCGGAAATGACGAGATTGACATTGGAGCGCAGGAAACGATGTACGGGATGATCGGCCGGGGAGGGGACGCCGCCAATTCGTAGATTGGAGGTGGGGCAGGTCTCGATGACTGTTCCCAGTTCTGCCAGTCGATCCAATACAAAATCCTGCCGCCGCCGGTTGGCTTCCAGGCGTTCCGGGGTGTATGACCGTTCTACCATCTCGTCGGACGGCCGTTTTGCCAGTGCCTCCCGTTCCCGTTCCAAAGCATCTACGTCAACGGGGATACCATATGCTGTCAGGGCTTCCTGGTGGGCCAGATCATATGCTATCTGATCTATTCGTTCGCTGACCGGTTCTGCCTGGTGCGCTTTCGGCCGTCTGCCGACGGCTACCGCCGGGTCTAGCCCCAATGCGATGGCATGACCCAGCCTTTTGGCGCCCATTTCGGCGACTTCGTGGCACCAACGAACGGCGCTCTCCAATGATTTGTCGAAATAGGTTTCCCCAACATGATAGGCAACTTCTAATGCCCGATTCGGCCGTTCCTGGTTGTCTTTTTGCAGCCGTTCAAAAAACGGCCGAACTGTTTTGGGCGGGTAGCCTTCTTCAAAGTAGCAGAAGTCCAGGCCAATGACGGTTGGAACGATCTCTGGCATTTGCTCCAGAAGCTGCTGAACGGCCTGGTAGCCTTCGAGGGGCGCCCAGCGTGGTAGGCTGATCAGATAGCGGGCTGTAAAGCTGTCGCTGCTGATGGCGTGGAGTCTATTGGCGTTCCGGCCGTGATAACGGAAGAACCCATCCCGGTCGTCCAGCAGATCGCCAAACATTGAACGGTATTCAACGTAGTCCATTCCTGCCCGGCGGTGGGCTTCGGCGGCCCGTGTGATAATCTCTCCACCCTGGTCTAACTCAAATTCCCAATGCCTGAATAAACAGACCCCGAAGTTGTACTTGGCCTGGAAGCGGGAGAAGTCGCCGCTGTCGGCCTGACCAACCACCACTTGCTGCTGGAACTGATCCAAAGCGGCCGAATCCCCGTTTAACACCCTGTGAAAAAGAGCCACCGGGTCTGGTCTACTCCCATAAACTTGCTCATAGAAATCAACGTAGCGGCTCCAATCCACTTGTTCGTAATGATCTTTTCCGAGGGCAAGTAAATCTTCTGGGAAGAAACAACCGCCACCGTGAACGTGCAGTTCGCAGCCGCTCAATATTTGAAGATCGGCCTGAGCCGTTTGTTGTTTGGCACTCATTTGCAATGTCCTCTTTTCATGCTGCCTCAATCAATCCCGGATTAATTGCCTCTCTGCAAATTTTACTTGATTGGGGCGTAGATCGAAAATTTTGACATTATTGAAAAATTGTTGTATTCTCTTATTTGTAGCAAGCTCTGTGTATAGGGTGAATGACAATTGTTTCTCAACCATCCAGACTTCAAGATAAATCTGGGTGGTTTTTTTTATATTTAGTTAGAAAAGGAACACAAAAAAATGGCACAAGAAACAGGAACAGTGAAGTGGTTCAATAACCAGAAAGGATATGGTTTTATTGAACGGGATAATGGCGAAGATATCTTCGTTCATTACTCGGCTATTGATAGCCCAAACTTCAAGACTCTCGAAGATGGCGTTCGCGTCACGTTTGAGGTAGGTCAGGGTCGTAAAGGCCCAGCTGCTCAAAATGTTCGTCGGATTGATTAGTTAGGAGATTGGGAAAAGAGGGAACGTAACAATTGTTACTGAACCTATGAAAAAAGAATTTGCTGGGTAGTTACTTTGTAAATTGCCCTATTAAGGCGGAGGATATTTTAAATATTCTCTGCCTTTTTTGTTGTTATTCAGGTGATCTTGCTTAACTTTGCTGCTGCCATCTATCAATAACAATATTGACAAATTCACTCTCCAACGGAGCCAACAATCTGCCGGGTCGCGTGACCAGCACCACGTCCCAATCAAAGGCGATCTCTGGTACATCTACTTCGACCAGCCCGGCTGCTGCAATCAGTCGTTTGGGCATAAATGCCACTGTGTCAGACTTTCGAAGCATTGGCAGCGCCACTGCCAGCGGCACGGAGATCACCAGGCCAGGGTCGGGGTGCATCTGGCGTAAACTGGTCACATATGATTCAAACGCCTTTCCCCAATGGATTAACAACAGGCGATAGTTCCAGACCTCATTGACCGGGACGCGGGGATTCGTCGTCAGGGGGTGGCCTGTTGAGACGGCCAGACCCATTTCGTCGTGAAAACGATGAATGGTTGTAGTCTGTCGCAGGTATTGGGGGAAAGCGGCCGTAAAGGCCAGGTCGGCAAGACCATCCAGCAGCCGACCAACGGCAAATTCTGAGTTGCCTGCTTCGATGTGCAGCTCAACTCGTGGGTAGGCCCGGCTGAAATAGTTCACCACGCCGGGGAGCAAATAGGTTGCGATTGAAAAAGGGGTGGTCACAACAAGACGGCCGACTGTCTCTTCTGAGGCTGTTTTAACCGCTTGTTGACCGGCCTCAAGAATGCCTAAAGCGCGTTCAGCGTAGGCCAGCAGCGCTTCTCCGGCAGGGGTTAGTGTCACCGGTCGCGCCCGCCGGTCAACCAGTATCTCTCCCCCTAAACTTTGTTCCAGTTGTTGGATGCGGGCGCTCAGGGATGGCTGGCTTAAATTCAGCCGTTCGGCCGCTCGTGTAAAGTTGCCCTCTCTGGCGATTGCAATCAGTCCTTCTAGCTGCTTGATTTCCATTGTGACCCCTTTGGAAAGTTAAAAGTTGAAAGTGACAAGTTTTTGGTTGTCCTGAGGTGTCTTTTTCTGTGGCCTTATCAGGTAAGCATGTCATTTTGTATGCCTGTATTATAGATAAATTCGATAATAACCATAGTATTTATTTGCTTGAGTTATGGAAATAATCGTGCTATTGTAATTTAGCGAGTAAAAAAGGAGTCGCGGAGATGGAAGTCCTTTATATTGAAGACCACCCCAATAATGTTTTACTCATCCAGAGAATCGTTCAAGCCGAGGGGCATGCCTTTACTCATGCGGTTGATGGAGAAAGCGGCCGTCTTGTTTTGCAGAGCGCTCATCCAGACCTGATCTTTGTGGATTTGCGGCTGCCCGGCCAGCTTAGTGGTTTTGATCTGATTCGCTTTATCAAATCGCAGCCGAGGCTGCGAGACATCCCTGTTGTGGTGCTGACCGCTTATGGGTATGGTGATGCGGAAGAAGAAGCGGAGGAAGCGGGGTGTGATGCTTTCCTTCACAAACCGGCCGATATTCGTGAAGTTCGGGCTGTCATTCGTCAATACCTGGGTGACCCGATTCACGCGGGGGTTTTATCGAAGAACGGCCGATCCTGGGCCAACCTTCCAGTTCCCAAATAAAGATGAATAGTAACCCAGAAGAAGTTAGACCAGATGGGGAACGGACAGGAAGTTTCCTAACCCACCTGGCGTGTTCCAACTGCGCCCGTCTTTATGACGCTGACCAGTTAATTAGAGTTTGCGCCGACTGCGGCTACCCCTTGCTGGCCCGGTATGATTGGGCAGCGGCCTCCCAACAATTAGACAAAGAACAGTTTCATCAGCGACCGGCTGGTTTGTGGCGATTTCGGGAGCTTCTTCCGGTTCGTGATCCTCAGTTTATCGTCACGTTGGGGGAGGGTGGCCGGCCGATTCTTTCTCTTAAGAATATCGGCCGTAAGTTAGGGCTGAATAATCTCTATCTGAAAGATGAAGGTTCCAACCCAACCGGCAGTTTCAAGGCTTTAGGCTTGACTGTTGCGGTTAGCCGGGCGCTTGAATTGGGGGCTAAAGAGTTTGTCATTCCAACGGCCGGAAATGCCGGCGGGGCGCTGGCCGCTTACGCCGCCCGTGCTAATGTCCCGGCCCACGTCTATATGCCTAACGACGCTCCCTTGATCAATATTCTGGAAGTGCAGATGAGCGGCGCGGATTTGCAGCTTGTCAACGGCCTGATTAACGATGCCGGAAAGAAAGCGGCAGCCGATGCGGCCGAAGGTGGCTGGTTTGATGTCTCAACGTTGAAGGAACCTTACCGGCTGGAAGGCAAAAAGATCATGGGTTATGAGGCTGCCCTTGCTTTCAACTGGGAACTACCGGATGTCATCATCTATCCGACCGGCGGGGGAACGGGGTTGATTGGCATGTGGAAAGCCTTTGATGAGATGGAACGATTGGGCTGGATTGGCAGCCACCGACCTCGTATGGTCACTGTCCAGGCGGAGGGGTGTGCGCCGATTGTGAAGGCGTTTGTGGAAGGGGCGGAGGAGGCTGGAACCTGGGAAAATGCGGCTACTATTGCCGGGGGGCTGCGCGTTCCGGCAGCTATTGGGAGCCGTTTGATGCTGACGGCACTGCGGGATAGTCATGGAACGGCCGTTGCTGTTTCCGACGCTGAGATTCGGGAAGCGCAGGCGGTGCTGGCCTCCACCGAAGGTGTCTTTGCCTCGCTGGAGGGGGCGGCGACGGCGGCAGCGCTGCTTTCACTGGTCGAACAAGGCTGGCTGTCGGCCGATGAGCGTATCCTCCTCTTTAATACCGGGAGTGGGCTGAAACACCGCTTTATGCTAACTTAGGGGCCATTATCGTTTTGACTGAAACAAAGCAGTAATCCTGAGATTCGGGGAACCTGATTGGTTAACCAATCTGCGTTTCTATAAGCTGCTTTCGTACCCAATTTGCACTGTCTCTCGTACAAATGGATCCTACAACCCAAAACAGAACACCGGGCCTTCTGGCCTGGCTGCATAATCCCGGCGTGCCAACGCTGATCGTCACACTTGTTGTCGTTTTCTATGCGGCCGCCATTTTGCTCCAAAATGATGGCGATCCGCTATCGTTCATTGAGTATGACGGACACTTCTCCTATCAAATTGCCGTCCGTTTTTTTGAATCTCCCAAAAATATCGCCTCCCTGCCCGACGATTATCAATACAGGGATGACGTTCCCACTGCCTACCGCTACCAGCGGATTCTATACCCGACGCTGGCTCGTCTTCTCGCCTTTGGGCAAACCAATCTCATTCCCTGGACCCTGATAATCCTTAATATTCTGGCGATCAGTGGGGGGACATACATTACGGAGAAAATTCTGGCCGAATTAGGCGTCAGTCGTTGGTACGCTCTGATATATGGCTTCTATGGCAGTCAGTTTGTGGGTTTGCGAACCGACTTGAATGAACCGCTGGCCCATGCCCTGATCCAGGTTGCTATCCTGGCCTGGATGCGCCGTCGCTTACTTTGGACTGTCGTCTTTTTTGCACTGGCGGCATTAACCAAAGAGATTGCCCTTATCTTTTTGGGAGCCTTTATCGTGAGCGAGTTGATTAAAAGGGATTTGAAATGGGTAATTGGCCTGGCGGCCGGAGCAGTTCCCTATTTTGCTTTTCAATTCTTTCTCTTATTTTGGCGGGGCGAATTTGGCGTTACCAGCGGCCAGCCCTTTCACCTGCTCCCGTTCGGGGGCTGGCTGGAAGCGGCCGAAATCAATGTCCTGGCTTTCATCCTCATATCCATCCCCATTATTCCCATGACCATCTTTCCCATCTTAGCCGGGTTCTATCTCGGCCTGAAAAGCCTGAAAAACAAGCTATACCATCCCTTTGTATTCAGCATGATCTTCTTTGGGTTGTTCATACTGTTTTTGCCATTCTTGACATTTAGTGAGTCGGTTGCCATGCTGCGGGTTACACAAGGACTGGCAATCAGCATCTTGCTTTATGGGGCGTTGGTTGATTCCGGGCGAGTCTTGAATTACAGTTTTTTCTGGCTTGCGACCAATGTTCTAATCATCAAAGGCGTTCCTGCATAAATGCGGCCGTCACTGTATCCACCTGGTGAAACCATATGGCGAAACAATCGTATAGGTCATTTAGTTAGTGGGAATCCTGTTACCCGGATTTTGACGAACGTTATTCGACATTGCATACAGGCCTTTTGTGTGTCACAAAATCTGTGCCAGTGGTGTTTAAACAATAGGTGCTTTGTTTGTTTCATCAAGTCCATACTGATAGCTTTTCTAGATGTCTGGATCCTTGAGTGCTGCTTTGTTGTTTCATAGATGTATTTTATATGATGTAATTAATCCATGACTGAACCAATAATCGTTGTAGAC
>JBAPRX010000137.1:0-2723 GCA_049281335.1 Promineifilaceae bacterium (SeqCode) | reverse complement strand
GGATGATGGAGCGGACGAAGATTTTTAAGGCGTTGGAAGGGATTCGCGGCCGCGAGGCGGTGGATTTGGACGCGCTGGAGAAGTTGATGGTGCGGTTCAGCTTTTTGGTGGTGGAACAGCGCTGGATTAAGGAGATTGATATTAATCCGCTGCTGGCTTCGGCCGAACGGCTTGTTGCGCTGGATGCACGGGTGGTGCTGCATAGTTCGGATACGGCCGAGGCGTCGCTGCCGCGTATGGCGATTCGACCTTATCCGATCCGTTACGTTCAGCCCTGGACGTCGAAGGGTGGGGTGAGGATGAATATTCGGCCGATTCGCCCGGAGGATGAGCCGCTGATGATTGGCTTCCATGAGGGGCTGTCGGAGCAGAGTGTTTATTTGCGTTATTTCCATGCATTGAATCTGGACCAACGGGTGGCGCATGAACGGCTGACCCGGATTTGTTTTATTGATTATGACCGGGAGATGGTGCTGGTTGCGGTTCAGCAGGAACCGGAGCGGCGTATTGTGGGGGTCGGCCGTTTGAGTAAGATTTATGGGTCGGATGCGGCCGAGTTTGCGATTTTGATCAATGATGATTTTCAGGGCCAGGGTCTAGGGACGGAGCTGCTGAGGCGGGTGGTTGAGATTGGCCGGGAGGAGGGGGATGTCGGCCGTATTACGGCGTATATGCTGCCGGAGAATGTGGCGATGCGGCGGGTGTCGGAGAAGTTGGGGTTTTCGTTGAAGTTTGAGGATCAAATGGTGAAGGCGACGCTGGTTATTGATTGATTTGAGGTTGGGTGATTCTGTGTCACTAGATGTCACAGTTTTGTGGTATACTTTAGTAGAACATCCGGTCTAAATGGTGAATGTATGACAAGATTAGCCTCACGTACATCTCGACTGCGCCAGATTGAGCAACTGCTCTTGTTGACGCCTAAAGGAATGCGGGTCATGGACCTGGTTGACCGTCTTGAAGTGGACCGTCGAACTGTGTACCGCGATCTGGATTTCTTGGGTGAACAGGGCGTGCCTATCTGGCAGCAAAACGGCCGGTTTGGTATTAATCGTACCCGTTATCTGGCAACCGTTCGCCTCTCTTTCCACGAAGCAACGGCCCTGGTGTTAGCCGGGCTGCTGCTTTCCCGCACTATTGATGAACATAACCCACATGTTGCCACTGCCTTGCGAAAGTTGGCCGTCACCTTACCAAATCCTCTCACCTCTCAACTCGAACGGGCTGCCAGACGGGTACAAGACCGAGGTGACGGCCAGCAGCAAGTGGCAGTTTTGGAAGCAGTTGCGGAAGGATGGGGAATTCGCCAGAAAGTGAAAGTTGGCTACCGGTCGCCTCGCAGTGGTGAACTGCGGGAACGGGTTTTATCTCCGTATGCGTTGGAGCCGATGCCTTCTGGCATTTATGTAATTGCTTACGATGATTGGGCTGACGACATCCGAACCTTTAAGCTGGACCGGCTGGAGTTTGCTACTGTTTTGGAGGAGCCGTTTAAGATTCCAAAGGATTTTGACCCGGAGGCGTATCTTTCTTCTGGCTGGCGGATTATGTCGGGGGACGGCATGATGGAGGTGGTTTTGAAGTTTAGTTCGGCCGTTACGCCTCATGTGAAGGAGCGTAAGTGGCACGCCACGCAAAAGCTGGAGATGATGGAGGATGGGGGCTGTTTGCTGCGGGTTGAGATTGCGGAGCCGTTGGAGATGCAGCCCTGGATTCGTAGTTGGGGGGCGCAGGTTGAGGTTTTGGCTCCGGCCTGGCTGCGGGATCAGATTGCCCTGGAACTGCGGCAGGCGGCGGAACAGTATGGGTAATTGGTGATTGGGTAATTAGTGGTTGGTAGTTGAATGCTGCCAGGGTGGAGTCTGACCATTAATTGTTGATTTGGGCTTTGCTAGAAGCCTTTGTGTTTTTTCGTTTTGCGCATTGCGTACCCAGAGATTAGATAAGTTAACCAAAAATTTTCGCCCTAAATAGCCTCTTACGTTTTACGCATTACGTTTTACGATTTATTCTTCTTGGATGATGTGATTATTTTGAGGTGGGAGAAAACAAAATCTAGTTGGCAGAGAGGGAAAGGTCGTTAGAATAAATGATGTACGAATTATTATTATGATGATGGATTGATTGATGGAGGTGGATGATGGCGCGTTCTCTGGTTCAGGAGCAGTTTGGGGCGAATGCGGCGCATTATGTGACGAGCAGACCCCATGCAAAGGGGGCGAGTTTGCAGCGGTTGTTGGAGTTGACTGAGCCGCAGGCGGATTGGCAGGTGTTGGATGTGGCGACGGCGACGGGGCATACGGCGTTTACCTTTGCGCCCCACGTGGCCCATGTATGGGCGACGGATATTACGGAGGAGATGCTAAAGATTACGGCCGAACAGGGGGCGGAACGGGGATTTACGAATGTGACGGTTGAGTATGCGGATGCGGAGTCGCTGCCTTATGAAGACGGCCGATTTGATCTTGTTACCTGCCGGATTGCCCCGCACCATTTTCCTGATGTGGGTGGGTTTATTGGGGAATCAGCACGAGTGTTAAAGCCGGGAGGGCTGGTAGCGGTGGTGGATAATATCGTGCCGGAGGGGTTGGGCGGGGATTACGTGAACGCTTTTGAGAAGTTCCGCGATCCGAGTCACGGCCGTTGTCTGGCGCTGGAGGAGTGGCTGGATGGTTTTTCGGCTGCCGGATTGATGGTGGCTCACTTTGAGACGCTGGATAAGC
>JBAPRX010000136.1:0-3026 GCA_049281335.1 Promineifilaceae bacterium (SeqCode) | reverse complement strand
GACTTCGAGGTTCATCGCTTCAGCCAGGAAGTTTTCCATCTGAGAGACGGTATTGGCTCGGAGGACAAATACCGGGGTGCGCCGATTCTGCGCGTCTATAATGAGCTTTCGCTGGCGGCGGAAGTAGCTTTTCAGGGTGACTAATACGTCGGCGTCGCCCAGACCATCTACCAGGTTGATGGGGACGTTGAGATGGCGAGCAGCCTGTGTCAACCGGTTGCGGGCAACGCCGTAAGCGTAGATGTTTAGCGTTTTAGTTCCACGGCCGCTTTCCCCACTGGCCGCTTTCCGTTCAGCCATCGGTTTACTCTGATGGCCGTTGTATGGGCTGCCATTATTGGTGTAATTGTTGTCGCTGCCGTTGCCGCGATCTAAGCGAGAACGGCGGGGATTACGGCCGCCTGGGGCAGATTCATTGCGGCGACCGGTCAGGGCGGGGGCTGCTACCTTTAGCTCTTCGTCCTGGGTGATCTGAATTTCGCCATTCTCATCTCGATAGCGCAGTTCGATGTCCAGAGGACGGCCGCGCAGCATGTCATCTACCGCTCTGGCAACATCGGTATGAACGGCCAGCCGCTGCCGGTCTTGAATCTCGATCAGGATGTCAAAGGTGGGCGGGGCGCGACGCTCCAGAACGGTCTTTTGGGTTCCTCGTCGGCGGGCTTCCTCGTCGGAGAGGGTGACGCTTTCAATGCCGCCAACCAGATCGGAAAGGGTCGGGTTGAGCAGCAGGTTTTCAATGGTGTTACCGTGAGCGGTTCCGATAAGTTGGACACCGCGCTCGTTGATGGTTCGCGCTGCCGCCGCTTCCCGTTCTCGGCCGATTTCGTCAATGATAATGACTTCGGGATTGTGGTTCTCGACAGCCTCGATCATGACCTCGTGCTGGTGGGCGGGGCGGGGAACCTGCATCCGGCGGGCTTTGCCAACGGCCGGATGGGGAATGTCGCCATCACCGCCAATTTCATTGGAGGTGTCCACGATAATCACCCGCTTTTGTTCGGCCAGGATGCGGGCCATTTCTCGCAGCATGGTCGTTTTTCCAACACCGGGACGGCCGAGCAGCAAGATACTCTGCCCTTCTTCAACCAGGTCGGCGATGATGTCAATGGTTCCATAGACAGCACGGCCGACACGACAGGTCAAGCCGACGATCTCGCCTCTGCGGTTGCGAATGGCCGAAATCCGATGGAGGGTGCGGGCAATTCCGGCCCGATTATCCTCGTCAAAGTCTCCGACCCCGTTGACAACCACATCAATCTCTGCCTGGGTGACTTCTGCTTCACGCAGCGTTCGCTCACCCTTAACATATCGGGCGGTGGGTTGGCGACCCAAATCCAAGACTACTTCTAGCAGGGAGTCCTGATCGCCTAATTCTTCAATTTGTTCGCGCACGCTAATTGGTAGGATATTCAGCAACATGCGCAAATCTTCAATGTCTTGCAAATGTTCTGTCATCTATTCCTTTGTTTCATTTATATTTTCTGATGACCATTTCCACCGGGATGGCTGAAACCTTGAACCAACGTTGACGAGCCGGGAATTGTCTGGGCTTCCAAAACCCCGGCAGGCACAGCATCGGAAACAACCGGTTGGGCAATATGCCTCACCATAACCGCCTGACTGCCCCAGTGTCGGAATCCGGCCTGATCCAGCCCGCTCTGCAACCAGCTTTGATAACGCCGTACACAACAGTATACCGGGTGGTTGGCGGATGGCGGCTTAATTGCCAACGAGGCTGAGATAATCTCTTCGGCCTGGGTGTTGGCATTGGGGTGGATGAGCACCCGCAGCCAGGTTGCCACCGGCCCCTCATGAAAATGAATGAGGGCTGCCAGTTCGCCATCTTCGCGCAATATCCAGCTTTGACCGTCCTCTATAGGGAGATTCGGCTCCACAAGTTGGATGAGGCGAGGGACATTGTTGGCATATAGCAACTGGATGTCCCAATCATCCACCGGCTGGCGCGACGTCAGGATGTCAGCCTGGTCATTTGTATTATTATATTGATCACATACCCAGATGTCCTGCCGGGTATAGACAGCAAAGCCGGAGCGACGCAGCACGGGCAGTTCTGGCCCAGTTTCACTGACCTCTGCCACGAGATTGTGTGTCCCGCGACGGCCGACTTCGGCAACTAAATCATCTAGTAATGACAACCATATATCTTCATCTATCTCGTTCCCATCTTTTTCAGGTTCGATCTGACCTGTTCCTATAAAGACAATCTGGGCGCTGGGGCAATCCGGTTCGCATCGTATCTGAACAAATGCGGCCGATCCCCTGTCTTTCGATTTCCAAACGTAGGTTCCGTATTGGCCCCCGACAAGCATATTGATGAGGGCGCTCCGCAAAGGATGGGGACTACTGGTCAGGGCAGCTTCCGCATGCAGAAAAATTCCTTGCTCGCTCAACCGGTGAACAAGTGCCAAATCACTCAAATTAAAAGGTCGTATCATTACAAGAAAAGTTTAACAGTGGTTTGAATGCAAAGCAAGCTGTGTTCACCTGAAATTTACCTGATATAATTTGGTCATTGTGCTATAGTTGGGGACAACTCTTTAAGTAAGTATGTGGAGGTAAAGTAATGTTTTCAACCCTTAAGCTGACCGTCCTTGAGTCCATGCGTTATAAGGGACATTGGGGACAATGGAGTTGGCTTGCCCATCGTCTTTCGGGTTTGGCGATTTTGAGCTTTTTGATCATTCATGTTTGGGATACCGCCAACGCCCATTTTTTACCCGGTCTCTACCAATGGTCCATTGAATTTTTCAAAAATCCGGTGTGGGCTGTGGGGGAAATTGCCTTGATGGCGGCCGTTCTCTACCATGCTTTTAACGGCGTCCGAATCACTTTGTTGGATTTCAAGCCGGAATGGTGGCAGCACCAACGAACGAGCGCCGTTATTGTCTGGGTTGTTTTTGCAGTCGTTTATATTCCAATCGCTATTCTGATGTTTTCAGCATTGCTCCATCACTGTTCTGAGGCAGCGGCGGCCGGGTCTACCTGCTGGCGTATTCCTGCGT
>JBAPRX010000135.1:0-3315 GCA_049281335.1 Promineifilaceae bacterium (SeqCode) | reverse complement strand
CTCTGTGTATCTCCGCCTCCAATCAATCTTCCAATCGCCCTGTAATTCGTGAAAATTCGTGAAATTCGTTGCTTGTTTTTCTTTAATAACCCTTACTGGCCCGCCACTGCCGGAAATCCGCTTCGATGTCTTCCCGCCAGTTTGGCACATCAATTTCGCCGCTGGTGTACGTCCCTTCACTGAGGCGCAGCTTGCCAAACTCATCCCGCACCCGAATATCCTCGCTCCGCTCCACCACCTCTCGAACCAGATGGGGCGGGATAAAGATAACGCCCGTCGGCGTTCCCAAAACCACATCCCCCGGCAGCACCGTCGCCCCACCAATTCGGATGGGAATGTTCAGCCCGGCCAACGTGACATCGGCGATGGCCGTCGGATCGACGCCCCGCATAAAGATATTGACTTCGGTTAACTGCACCAACCCCTGATAATCACGAATACCGCCGTCAATCACAGCCCCGGCTCTGGTACGGCTGCGAACGGCCGTTCCCAGATTGTCCCCAACAACCGTGCCATCCTTCACTTTGCCGAAAATGTCCACCACCATGACATCATGAAGCTGGAGCGACTCAATCACCCATGAATTTTGCCCCCCAATCCCACTTCGTCCCTCATTCAAGCCTGTCTGCTGAATAGCGTCGTGATAGTCAGGCCGGTGAGGAAGGAATTGGGCTGTGACCGCTCGCCCAACCAATATCGTACCGGTATGGGTCTGCATCCAGTTACCCTCAAACTGGCGATGATAGCCATGATGGCGCAGCACGCCCCAGGCCTCTTCCGTCGTCACCAGCTTCAACCGTTCCAGCCATTCGTCTGGAACCATCGGCCGGCCGTCGGGAAAACGGCCGAATGGATTCAACTTCGTCAATTCAACGAGATCATCATAGGGGGGTTGTATGTACATTCGCTTCCTCAAGATCGTGTTTCCAGCCCAATAGTCGCTCCGCCTTTTCGCAGTTGAAAAAGCTCCTGTATCCGCTCAAGTCGCCCCGAACCGGAACGTCGGGGTAATAACGCTCCTTTAATGCCAGAGAAGGGACTTCCATCATGGTTTGCGGAGCGACGATGTAGAACCGTTCATGGCCTTTGAAATCGGCCGTTAGCGACAACAAACAGGCACGAGCCGCTGCATCAAAAGTCGTATAGCCCCACAACTGTTTGGCAGACCAATAGCTCCGCTCGTCCCCCAAAACGGCCGGTGGCGGTCGGCCTGGCCCAACGCCATGCAGCCGCAGACTGGCGATTTTCATCCCTTCATGCCGCCGGGCAATCGAATCGGCCTGCTGTTCCGCGATCCATTTGGACAGGCTGTAGGCATCTTCATTATAGGTGAGGTGGGCTTCATCCAAAGGAAAATAATCGAAACGAGGCTGGCGGCTGAAGACCGCTCCGGTGGCATTGATGCTAGACGCCAGCACCACAGGATGGATGCCAAGCGAAACGGCCGCACTCAACGCATTATAGCTGGCCTGGACATTGTTGTTGTGGACGACAGGCTCCGCCTGGGCGTGGGGGGACGGGATAGCTGCCAGATGAATCAACGCCTCGCAGCCATGCAGGGCTTGTTCAAACGCCTCGTAATCGGTGAGATTGACCTCTCGTTCCTCAACCCCGGCCTGAAACGGCCGATCCGCCAGTGGAACCCGGTCAAGATTAACGACGCTGTGCTTCTCAGCCAGAGCCAGTTCAATAACCGCTTTCCCAACACGGCCGCAACCGCCCGTCACACCAATTCTCATATCGTTAATCACTCACGCCAAGACGCCAAGAAGCGCTTTCAATACATCATACCTTTGCGGTCTTCGCGCCTTTGCGTGAGATTTATACTCCTAAAGCTGACCGGAAGGCAGCCATATTTTCGGCAACCGAACGCGAGTTTCCGAAGACAGCGCTTCCCGTCACCAAAACATTCGCTCCGGCAGCAACCACTTCGGCCGCATTGTCCGGTTTAATGCCACCATCCACGGATAAATCGGCCGTTGAACCAATCTCGTCCAACATCCGGCGCAGGCGGCGAATCCGCTCGATACTGCCGGGAATAAAACTTTGCCCGCCAAAGCCCGGATTAACCGACATCACCAGCACCAGATCAACATCCGGCAAAATATTCTCCAGCGTCGTCAGAGAAGTGGCCGGATTCAACGTCACCCCCGCCCGAACGCCCAACTCATGGATCATCTGAACCGTGCGGTGCAGGTGAGGGCAGGTCTCCACGTGAACGGTCATAATATCCGCTCCCGCCTCTGCAAAATCGGCCAGATACCGTTCTGGCTGCTCAATCATCAGATGAACATCAAGCAGCGTCCCACTTTGGGCCGTCAGCGGCTTCAGCGCCTTCACGATCAGAGGGCCGATAGTGATGTTGGGGACAAAACGGCCGTCCATCACATCCACATGAATATGGTCAGCCCCAGCCTCAATCGCCTCGCTAACCTGCGCCCCCAACTGGAGAAAATCGGCCGATAATATCGAAGGAGCTAACTTAATCTTCTTCATCTTTCTCCGCCAAACATTCCCCTTACGTAACTGTCATGTACTCTCTTTTTCTTCCTCACCTTCCTCACCTTCCTCACCTTGATCACCTTCCCATCCACTCTCGTAAAGCGATTTGGTAAATCGCTAAAACACTATCAAGTAAGTATTTAGTACCAGTGCATAATACTTCCTTAGTGTATCACGATCTGATTGGTACTAATAGTCCGTTGAGTCTTAGCCGATCCTCCTCTACGATGGGCTTAATTCGTGGCATGAAAAAGAAAAACAGACTGCTCCGAATTCAAAATTAAACGTATCGGTAGGTTTTATGCTCGTTATCATTTTTATGATTTTGTCCCAACGAAAGAAAGGCACTCATATGAAAGCCTTCCTCCGTTGCAGGTGGTTCCCGGTAATGGCAACGGCCGATCTGACAGCCGTCGCCTTCGTCGCCTGTATAGGGATGTGTTTCTAAATCTCGCCCTTTTTTTTCCTCCTTACCCTCCTCCTCGTACCCGTGCTGTAAGCCACCAGTCTGGGCCATTTTGGTCCAGACTGGTGGCTTTGCACTATAGACTCCCCCAACTCTATTTGCTAAAAAAGAATGCCATCTGTGGTGTACAATACAGAAAGTGCCGTTATTGAAGGTCCCCAACCCATTCCGCAAAGAGGGCAGAGAGGTCACAACCACAGTGTGCTTCGGCCAGGGTCTTCAGGTCGCTGCCGGTGGCGATACCCCATTTGTAGGTCTGAAAGTAGTCGCGGATAAATTCGTTAAAAGTGTCTTCGCCTATTGTGTCCGAAAGCGCTTCAAAGAAGAGCGGCCCTCGGCCGTATATG
>JBAPRX010000134.1:0-2177 GCA_049281335.1 Promineifilaceae bacterium (SeqCode) | reverse complement strand
CGCCCGTCAGCGCCAGACTTTGATGGGTGTCCCCATGTCGTTCTCAGCCGACCTTGGAACGCCGCAGGGTCAGTCAGCATACGTGATATTTTTGTGGCTGTCGTTGTTCTTTTTGTTCTTTTCACTGGCTTTGTTCTCTCTAGTGTTCTTGTCTCCACCCGCTCGTGAACCTCGACAATACAATTCCCCAGTATACGATCACCGCGAAGAGAACGATCACTAGCAATGGTGTCCCCTGCAGGCCTAATCTATGTTGCCAGCTCGGGTCGAGAAGCAACATGAATGACGTTCCAACAGCAATTCCAAATATTACGTAGAGTGCGCGGAACCAATAGTTGTGTGGATTACGCATGCACAAGTGCCCAACAAGAACCAGTAATATGCGACAGCACAGAAATGCAACGAGAACGAAGCCAACAGTCAACATCAGTGGTCGTCCGCAGGCTTGTTTGTGGGATCCAGTATCGTTGAACCGACCAGGGTGGCACCGCTTTCGACGCCGAGGGCGAACAAGCTGAAGTCCGTTGCCTGATTTATCGCAGGCTCAAAGAAACTGGGATCTCTGACGAAAAAGGAACGTCTGGGGTTACCAAGAGGCCCTAGCTTTGGAATGGGTCGGAGCGTGCCGGCAAGGGACGTTGCCAAATCTAGACCAGCGTCAATAATACTTCCAGCGCGCCTACTTCCTGTTGCGGCGATCAAAGCTTGACGAGTAAAGCTATCATCGCCTCTGAATCCAGCTTGAACGTTATCTACTCCCTTGATTGCAATAGCGGCTCCGCCGACGCAGCCAACGACGCTAACACACATTGACGCGCCCAGCGCCGCTTGACCTGTACCGCCAACTACTTGCAAGGTTCTTGAAACTACGTCCCAACCATCCTCTTGGACGAAACCCCAAAAGGTTGGCCCATTGCCGTCTGCAACGGACGTAGACGAACCCACGGCGGACGTGCCAAAGGCGTCTTTTGTCTGATCGATTGAAGGCCGTTTAGCAGGTGTGTTGATAGATTCGATGTCCCCTCTATCGGATGAAGCAGAACTGGGCATTGGAGTTGAGTGCAACACGCGGCCATTCCTTGATAACCTCGCATCAGTTCCTCCAGCAGCAAGGATCGCATTTGCGCCCTTAAGGGATCCTGCCACGGAAGTCTTTTGACCGTTCTTCGATAAACTCACTTCTCCAACCTCGTGGCCGTGTTTGGTGATTGTGACCGTTTCGCCGTTCTTGATGCCGCATTTGTCTAAATCGCCGATATCGCAGGCTTTTAGGCCCGATGGATCTATTCCCAAGAGGGGATTATTCATGAGGTAACTGTAAGGATTCAGGGACTGGCCGTTCTCCGGGAACTGGATTACTGGATCGACAGACAGGAACCGGCCCAGGTTGTAGTCATAGGCCCGGCCGTTCATGTGGATGAGCGCCACCGAGTCCAGGTGCTCATGGTCCGTGAACCCCCGCGGGCTGACCGCACTGAGCAACTGCCCCGCCAAAGTCTCGCCCCAGTTCGCGTCCCGCGCCTTGCCGAACGGCCCAAACCCCCGGCGTTGTTCGATGTTCCCTGAGCCATCCGTGATCAGGCTGGGACTGCCCAGGCGGTCCCGGTGGGTGTAGTGAATGCCCTGGCTGTCTTTGATGGCATAGCCGCTGAGATAGGCCCGTTCTTCGGTGTTGGTCTTTTCGTAGAGCTTGCCCACGTAGGTCGTGGTGGTGGCGCCGGCGATCTGCCGGTAGCGCTGGTGGTCCGGGCCATAGTCGAAGCGAGTCTCTGCCCCATTTCGGGTGATATCCACGGGCAGGTTGAAGGCGTCGTAGGTGATGTCGAGGCCATCACCGGTCTTGAGGTTGCCATTGCCGTCGTAGGTGAAGGCCGCCGTACCGCCCCCGGCCTCGGGGACCTTGGTGACGGCAGTGACGGCATTGGGACCGGCCCCGTTCTGCCCGTAGCTGTAACCCGTGGCGTAGTCCGACTTGGACTGGAAATTACCCAGGGCGTCATAGCCGTAGTCCACCCGGGGCTGGCTCAAGTTGGGCACGTCGCTGCGCTCGGCCCAGATCAGGCGCTGCAGATCATCATAGCCGTAGGTCTCACTGGCCCCCGTCACCCCCTCTGCCTGGCTCGCCAGGTTGCCGAAGCCGTCGTAGCTGTAGCTCAAGTCCTGCAAGCTGCAGTCAT
>JBAPRX010000133.1:0-7386 GCA_049281335.1 Promineifilaceae bacterium (SeqCode) | reverse complement strand
GATTAATAATCCGGCAAATACCCCGACCAGGAGAATGGCTCTTTGCCGTAAATGGAAGGCTTTCTCCAGCGCCACCCAGCCGTAAGCAGTAATCATGGCCCAACCGAATGAGAAGAGGAGCATCATTCGGTACATGTGACGTAATATGGGAGCCAGCGCATAAGACCAGGGTAGAATAATATCGAGTGGGCGGTCGTTATAGGTCGGAACTGGACCTATGGCAAAGAGGAAGGAAACGGCCGCAAGAAGAAACCAAAGTTTGCCGCCACGTTTAATATTTCGGGCAGCCAGCAGGAATAAAATAAACGGTAGGATACCGAGATACAGGCTGCGGGTTTTCCATTCGCGCCAATGGGGCGTGAAGATGGCGATGATGTCGGTCGAGACGGAATCTTCCGGATTCAGGACGAAGCTGTTGTTATGATTCGTCAGGGTCTCGCGTATCTGAGGATAAACTAACGGCAGAACAAGAATGAAACAGGTGAAGCCAAAGGTTAGTAATACTTTCCAGGACTGCCGAGGAAATTCGGCCGAGATGAGCATGTAAATCAGGAGTAGTATCAGCCAAAAGCTGCTCATGATGAGGATGTGGATGCTGGTCGCTGCTCCTAGAAAGACGAAGACAGCGGCAACGACGGCGTGACGGAGGCTCTTTTCGCGGACCGCACGGATGAAGTAGAGGGTGATCCAGGGGAAGCACCAGACGCTGAAGGTGACCGGGTGTGAGGTCTGGTATTGGATTTGGGAGTTGAAGGCAAAGACGATACCGGCCAAAATTCCGGCGGTGGTGGCGTTCGTCAGGTAGCGGACAAGTTGGAAAATACTAAAGCCAATGAGGACAAGGTTGACCAGAATGGTAATGTTGTATGCTGGAAGGGGGCCGAAGAACGGCTGAAGCCCCAATGAAACTAAGGTGTTCAGATGACTAAAGCTGTTAAAAATCAGGTTGGCGCCATTTGGATAGAACAGGTAGTTGGTGTGCCAGAGGGAGAGGTCGGGATCGGTAAATGATTTGGCCGTCCACCAATTTGCCCAGGTGTTGGTATATACATCTGGGTCGTTGCCAATAATGACGCCATTGAGATTAGAGACGACGGGCCAGGCGGCAATGAGGGTAAGGACAAGGAATAACAGGAAAGCGGCGAGGTTTATCTGGCGGCTGGTTAAGGTGGAGAGACGGCCGATTATTGTTGATTTTTGAAGGGATTGGTGTTCAGATTCGTGCGTAACTGGTTGTTGGGTCATTGACTCATTGAAGGCGTGCAGCCATTAGTTTTCCCATATTGTATGCAATTCTTCCCCGAATTATCCCCCATCTTATGGTTTTCCAATCATAACACGGCCGAAAATAGTGTGCCATTACCCCCATGAGCGTTTCGTGGCAGGAGAGAACGGCCAACCTTCACCCCCATATATAGCCCGCCCCAAAAACCAAAAATCAACCTACCGCCCCCTCCCAGCCGTTCTCAAGAGGGGCAAACCCTCTAAAAACCACCAAAAACCCCTCCAAAATATCACCCGCATGGGTGATACAACAGCCCTGCTACCTCTATGAAACCAAGAGGGGCAAAACAAAACACTCAATTTTATGCCCCCCTTGCCCATCTTGCCCCTCTTGCAACCAACCAAAAATGCCACCCCCTACATATTAGGGTTACCTGATACACACCAACCACAAAAGTTCCCTCTAACAAACTTCCAACAACCCCTCCACAGAAAATCAAGTACAATGTGCCAATGACCGATTGGCAGCAAAGAACGGCCGTCCAACGCCTCCAAGATTTCTTCAACCGCCTGCGTGGCAACTACATCCAGTACGATTTACGGCCGTACACCGACCACATTGCCGCCATCAATAACCTTGCCCCCGATTTGGCTGCTCAATCCGACCATTCCCTCCAATCCCGCGCCGCCGAGATTCGCACAGCGATAGAAAACGGCCGTCCCCCCACTGACTTCCTCCATGAAACCTTTGCCCTCGTCCGGGAAGTGGCCGAACGAGCGATTGGATTACGGCCGTATGATGTCCAGCTTCTCGGCGGAATTGGCCTGTTTGAAGGAAAGATGATTGAGATGCAGACCGGGGAAGGTAAAACGCTGGCGGCGGTGGCTCCGGCCGTTTTGCAGGGCATGACGGGTAAGGGGATGCACATCCTGACCTTCAACGACTACCTCGCCGGACGAGATGCAGCCTGGATGGGGCCAATCTACGAGTTTCTAGGGGTACGGGTCGGCCACATTGAGCAGGGTATGAGCTACGAGGAACGGCGGGCAGCTTACCGGGCTGACGTGACCTATTTGACGGCAAAAGAGGCGGGCTTTGACTTTCTGCGGGATGGACTGGCTTATGGGAAAGATCAGTTGGTACAACGGCCGTTTCACGCTGCCATCGTGGATGAGGCCGACTCTATTTTGATTGACGAGGCCCGGATTCCCCTGGTTATCGCCGGGGTGCTGACGACAGGCGGGCAGGACGGCCCCAATCCGTTGGAAGAGCGCCTGCACCAGATGCGGGCCATCGTCCAGCGGCTGCGGCGTGGGCGGGACTTTGCCCTGGACGACGAGCGCCGCAATGTGTTCCTGACGGAGTATGGCGCGTCGCGGGTCGAGGGGATGCTTCAAATTGAGAATATTTTCACCGAGGAAAATCTGCCCCTGCTGACAGAGATTAATCTCGCGCTTCATGCCGAGGCATTGGTGCAGCGGGATGTGGACTACATTGTGCGAGACGGCCGTGTTGAGATTGTGGATGATTTTACCGGGCGAGTGATTCAGGATCGGCAGTGGCCTTATGGCTTGCAGGCCGCCATTGAGGTGAAGGAGGGGCTGCAAACGGCCGAAGATGCCCATGTGTTGGGGTCGGTGACGCTGCAACATTTCCTGGGCCATTATCCCCATTTGAGCGGCATGACGGCGACGGCGGCGACTTCGGCTGATGAGTTTGAGCGGTTTTACAAGCTCGATGTGGTCGTCGTCCCCCCCAATAAGCCCTGCGTCCGGGAAGATTTGCCGGATAGGATTTTCACCCATCGAAAAGCCAAGCAGCGGGCATTGGTGACGGAGATTACAACTATTCATAAGACAGGACGCCCGATTTTGGTCGGTACATTGACGGTGGTGGAGTCGGAACGGCTGGCAGCGGCACTGCGGCGGGTAGGGGTAACATGCAATGTCCTCAACGCCAAGCACGACGCCGATGAAGCCCGCATTGTGGCCGAGGCCGGTGCGCTTGGGGCGGTGACGATTGCAACCAATATGGCCGGACGGGGAACGGATATTGTCTTGGGGGGCACTTCGACAGGTTCAGCAGCCGAACAAGTCCGCTCTCTTGGCGGACTGTATGTGATCGGTACCAATCGCCACGAGAGCCGCCGGATTGATAACCAGTTGCGGGGCAGAAGCGGCCGGCAGGGCGACCCCGGTACGTCAGTGCTTTATATCAGCCTGGAAGATGATTTGATGGTGCGGTACGGCATTGAAAAATCGCTTGCCAAGCACCGGATGCCGGAACGCCAGGAAGACGCAGTAGACGATCCGCTCTTGGGACGGATCGTGCAGCACATCCAGCGGGTGATTGAGGGGCAGAATTATGACATTCGTCGCAACCTCTATAAATATACTGATTTTGTGGATAGGCAGCGGCGGATTATCTACAAGATGCGAGGGCGGGTGTTGTTTGGCGACAGTGCCGATCCAGCCAGCTTTCTGGCGGCGGAACGGCCGGAAAAATACGAGCAGGCTCGTGGACAGTGGGGGGCGGATTTTACGGCCGAGTTGGAACGGCGGCTGCGTCTCCAGGCAATAGATGCAGCCTGGTCGGAGCATTTGGAAGCGGTCAGCGAGATTCGGGACGGGATTCACCTGATGGAGATTGGTGGTCTGTCGCCGGTCAATGAGTTTCACAAACGGGCTAAACCGGCTTTTGAGGCGGCATTGGATTCGATTGAAGAGAGGTTGTTAGAAGCATTTGATCGGTTGGAGATAACGGCCGACCCCCCCGACTTTTCCGACCTCGGCCTCCTCGGTCCCGCCTCCACCTGGACCTATCTGGTAGACGACCACGCCATGTCTAATCCGCTGCTGCGGGCATTAAGAAGGTTTGGGGTAGGGTGAAGGAGAATTATCATGTATGACACACTGCTAACCATTGGGCAGAATTTGACCTTGCTGGCAGCCGCCTCTTCTCGCATTGCCGATCTCACTGCCGAACTCTTACCGGCTCAACTCATCACACCCCCTGAACCACTCGTTTTGTTCTGTGGTGAACTGAGCCTCAATTAATTCTTTTTATTCTGCCTGGGTTTCCAATTCAGCGATTGTCTCTTCAATCAACTGAATCAGACCGTTTAACATCGGCCGATCAAACCGAAACTCTGCCCCCGCTGCTGCAAATAACTCCGGTAGGGACCTTGTTCCACCAAGAGAAAGGGCCTGGCGGTATGCCTGTACTGTTCCCGGCAGGTCAGTGAGACTGTTACGCCACAATTGTAACGCCCCCACCTGAGCCATCCCATACTCAATATAATAAAAAGGGCTGCCGAAAATGTGGATTTTACGATGCCAGCCGGTCATCCGGGAATCTTCTTCACCGTCCCAGTTGACGCCGGGCATGAACCGCGCCCACAACCTGTCCCAGGCTGCGTCACAGTTGGCGCTGTCCATCGCTTCGTCAATGTGGGTATAGACCCAGTGTTGGAAGGCGTCCACAACGGCCATATAAGGCAGGAAGGCTACGACACCTTCAAGATGTTGGATACGTGCTCGTGCCGCTTCTGATGGCGTATAAAAGCCGCCATTGGTCTTTGGCAAATAGGGGGCAGCGAGCAGTTCCATTGACATTGAAGCAACTTCGCAAAATTCCATCGGCGCTTTGGTCTGCCAATGGAGGGGGAGATCGGCCGTTTCAAAAACATGAAACGCATGACCCGATTCATGAAGGAGGGTCTGGACATTGTCGTGGGTTCCGGCGCCATTCATAAAGATAAACGGCCGTTTTCGCAGCGGAAAGGTCATACAGTACCCACCCAACGCCTTTCCCGCACGAGTTTCCAGGTCGAGCAGCTCCTCCTCTGCCATTTCTGCCAGATAGTTTGCCAGAACAGGGTCAACCTTTTGGAAAATATTTAACCCACCCTGCACCAGTGCATCCTGCCCCTTGTAAGGCTTGAGAGGTGGGGCAGTTCCAGCATCTACCAGCGTGTCCCAGGGTTGCAGCGAATCCAATCCCAGTCGTTTCGCTTTCTTTTCGTAAATGCGACCGGCTGCCGGAACGACAACCGTCTCAATCGCGTCGTGAAAGGTGAAGCAATCCTCCGGGGTGTAATCAAAACGCTCCTTCTCCTGAAAAGCGAAGGCGCGATAGTCGGACAACCCGGCATTGGCCGCCACCTGCTTTCGCAAGGTTAGCATATCGGTATAAATTTGGTTGATCGCTTCGCGTTTCCCCAGCCACAACCCCATAATAGTGTGCCAGACTTGGTCCCGCACGCTGCGATCTTTTTCTTCCAGGTAAACGTCTAACTGGCTAAGATTCTTTTCTTCCCCATCCCACTCTGCTGCCATTGCGCCGGTGAGCTTGTCATATTCGTTATCCAGTTTGGATAGTTCGGTTTGGAGCGGGACATTTTTTTCTCTGAAAAGATCGGCCGCATTTTTCATTTTCTTAAGCACCAGGGACATATCTCCACCCAGTGCAGCCGTCAACGTGTCATCAAAACCCAAGAGCCGTTCTTTAAGCTGCTGGTCGGCGACCTGGACATTTGGCACGACATCGTTAACCATATCCAGAAAAGCTGCTTCTCGTTCACTATCGGCCGTATCCAGGGTTTTCTCGACGTAGATAACGGCAAATGCCTCATCAAACAGTTCGTTCAACGTAGACCAATCATCCAGCCATTGATGGACGTTTTCGGCCGTTAACGGACGTTGCTGTAATTCTTCAAAGTATGGAGAGAAAGATTCCCATTGGCGCGGATTGATCGCGTCAATGGTCGAAGGGAGAGGGAGTGTCGTCATAAAATCCTTTTCCTCTGTTAGTTTAAATCTGATTATTTTGCCAGACGGAACCGGCCTGGGAATGTTCTATGGAAGGTATTATAACAACTTCGGCGTGGTTGACCGACTTTATTCAGGAGGGGTGGCGGCGCATATATTCTCGGAATCCCTCCCAGCTCATGGTTTGGACGATAGTGTGCATTACGGCTACCACACTGGCAAAACGGGGCAGCCCGTCAATGATTGCCAGTTCGCCGAGGATTTTACCAGGTTGGCCGTAAGCACAACCGACGTTTCTCGGCCATCTATGCCATTGACAAAGATTCAAACCTGGCCCGATTCAACCAGGTAAAGAAGTCGTCCAGAATCCCTCTGGTGAAAGATAGTCTGACCCACCCGAAATTCACGTGGTAAAAAATCGGCCGCCATTATTTTTAGCTCCTGGTCACTCAATCCCTGAAAAAGCGGCCCTGCTCGGAAGAAGTTAATAGCCATCGTATCAAACGACGTACGCTTTACGCATGACGTTCATATCTGCCGCAGTCCCAGCCCAATGACGACCGCTACTGTTACGCTCGTTAACAGTTCGGTCAGGAAAAGTCGGCCGTATTGGCTGTCATACCGGCTGCCTATGAACTCGTTCCACTCGAACAGAATGCGGGGGACAGCAACCAGTGGAATGAGTAGGAACTGACCTAGCAGCACAAAAGTGGTGATCAGCCCCCGCTCCAAGATGCAAATATATTTGTTCTTAACGGCCTGGGAAAAGTCTGGTGCGGTTCCCTTTATCAGTCCATAGGCCAGGAACTCGACCAGAATCCAGGCGGGCATGGTCAGGAAGGCGTAACCAAGGAAGTAAGTGAGAAGGCGGTTTCCGGTTAGGGCAGCCAGAATATCGGCCGAAAGCGACGGTAGTTTCAAATACCCGGACTCGACAAGGGCAAACGTAATAATCGAAAGATGGAGGATCTGGTCAATGATCAGGGAGGCAACGGCCGAAACGCCAGAATTAGAAACGGCCATTCGTTTTCGGAAGGGCAGCTCCAGCCCGTCAATCAAGGTGTGGGTCAAGCCGATGAATAATGCCCAGGGCCACCAGGCCAGGTCAAAAGGGAGAGAAAAAAGCCATGTCGCAGCCAGAACAACCACCCCATGTACCAGAACTCCACCCAGCGCCTCACTTTTCCATCGGGAGAGGCTGTCCCATTGCAAAATATAGTCACCAAAGAGATGAGAGAGCAGTATTGAAATGACCATACGTGACCTCCTAAACCGAACCGTTCTAATTTGTAATACAGTAAACTGTTTTTTCGGCCGATACTATGAAATAGGTCACAAGTGGAAGGTAAATTTCAGACTAATTTACCTTGACATTATCTTGACACGTATAGT
>JBAPRX010000132.1:0-6874 GCA_049281335.1 Promineifilaceae bacterium (SeqCode) | reverse complement strand
CCCCAACGGCCCTCCATCATGGGTACAAACATCCTCAATGCAGTAAAACTCTCCCTCTACATTAAAGACCGTCACCGTAATATATTCAAAATCATAAAACAGACGCTCCCCAGGCGGCAGGTCGCTTACCTTCCCCACCTTGACAAATTCCGTCATTCCTAGTCCTCGTCGTGTTTTCTAATCTCTTCCGGCTCCGGCAGTCCATACGCCCCGGCTTTCAAGACTTTCAAGGACAGCAGGGCGCATTTTATGCGGGTCATACTCAGCTGAATACCCAGCAAATCTAACAGCTCATCTTTTGAGAAAGCCTTAATCTCATCCAGGGTTTTGCCCTTAATTTCCTCGGTTAAGAGAGAGGCAGAGGCCTGACTGATAGCACAACCCTGTCCGTCCCACTTCACCTCGGCAACCCGCTTCTGGTCATCCAGGCGAATATCTATGCGAACCACATCCCCACAAAGCGGGTTGTCCTCTTCATAGCTGAAGTCGGCCGAATCAATATGCCCCTGATTCAAGGGGTTTTCATATAAATCAATTATTTGCTCCCGATACATTCTTTCGTCCACAATCCATTACCTTCTGAATACCTGCTTAACCCGGTGTAAACCGGCGACCAATTTATCTACCTCATCTGTTGTAGTATACAGGTAAAAGCTGGCTCTTGCACTGGCCGGAATGGCTAACTTTTCGTGCAAGGGCATGGCACAATGATGGCCGGCCCGGACGGCAATACCATCCTGGTCCAAAATCTGGGCAATATCGTGAGGATGAATGCCTTTCAAGGTAAAGGCTGCCACCCCACCCTTCCGAGCAACCGGTGGGCCTAATAAAGTCAGCCCTTCAATCTCGCTCAACGCTTCCAGCGCGTAGCCGGTGATAAATTGTTCGTGGGCGTGAATGGCTTTCATACCGACGCCGTCCAGGTAGTCTACGGCAGCACCCAGCCCAATCCCCTCGGCTATACTGGGCGTTCCGGCCTCGAATTTCCAGGGAAGGTCATTCCAGGTTGAGCCTTCCAGCCGCACCCGGCGAATCATATCGCCCCCACCCATGAAAGGCGGCATGGCTTCCAAAAGGTCTCGCTTGCCATACAAAATGCCGATTCCCGTTGGGCCGCACATCTTATGGCCGGAGAATGCCATAAAATCACAATCGAGCGCCTGGACATCCACCGACATATGGGGAACGGTCTGGGCAGCGTCTACCACGGCCAACGCGCCAACGGCGTGAGCGGCCGTTATAATCTCTTTGGCAGGCGTTATGGTTCCAAAAACATTCGACATCCCTGTGAAAGAAACAATCTTTGTTCGTTCCGTCAAAAGGCTGTCCAGATTGGAGAGGTCAAGCAGACCATCGGCCGTAAAGGGAATATAACGAATAACTGCCTGTTTTTCTTGGGCTAACAACTGCCAGGGAACGATGTTGGAATGATGCTCCATTTCGGTCAGGAGAATCTCATCCCCGGCCGAAATATGGACCCGCCCCCAGGTCAATGCTACCAGGTTCAACGCCTCGGTCGTGTTACGGACGTAAATGACCTGCTCTGACGATGGGGCATTGATGAATTTCGCTATTCGCTCCCGCGCTGCCTCGTATGCGGCCGTTGCATCTTCACTTAACCGGTGAATGCCTCGATGCACATTGGCATTGTAACACCGGTAGTAGTGATCCATTGCTTCGATCACACTGTTCGGTTTCTGAGAGGTCGCGGCATTATCCAGGTAAACCAAAGGCTTATCAGGATGGGCTTCGATATTGAGAACCGGAAAATCCGCTCTTACTTTCTCGACATCTAACATCAGGGGGATTAAGTAATTGGTAATTGGTAATTCGTTTCAAAAAACAAACGAATTACCAATTACTAAATTCTAGTTACTAGGCGGCTGTTGGGTTCTCAATCGGGACACCAACCAGGTTGCCCCATTCAGTCCAGGAGCCGTCGTAATTGCGTACGGTAGGATAACCCAGAAGGTAAGTCAATACAAACCAGGTGTGAGAGCTGCGCTCGCCAATACGGCAGTAAGCGACAATGTTCTGATCGGCCGAAAGGCCGTTCTCTGTTTCGTAGATGGCGCGAAGTTGATCGGCCGATTTGAAAGTCCCATCCTCATTGGCTGCCCGACTCCATGAGATGTTGCGAGCGCCGTGAATATGGCCGCCGCGCAATGCCCCTTCCTGGGGCGATCCGGGCATGTGAAGGAGTTCGCCACGATATTCTTGTGGGCTGCGAACATCCACCAAAGGATGATCCCCGGCGATGTGATCCAACACCTGATCTCGGAAGGCACGGATTTTGTAGTCGGCCCGCTGGCGAACTGGATATTCGGTGGCGGCAAAAGATGGGGTTTCTTTGGTTAGCGGACGATTTTCGGCCGTCCACTTTAAGCGGCCACCATCCATCAAGCGGGTGTCAGCATGACCAAACAATTTGAAGACCCAAAATGCGTAGCTGGCCCACCAGTTGCTTTTATCACCATAAAAGACTACGGTCGTATCGGGGCCAATGCCATTTCTTGAAAGCAATGCTGCAAACGCATCCCCGCCTAGATAGTCACGGCGGACCGGATCGTTTAAATCGGAAACCCAATCAATATGCACGGCATTGGGGATGTGGCCGGTGCTGTACAGCAAGACATCTTCATTTGATTCAACCAGACGAATGTTATCGGTATCGTTCAAGTGGTCGGCAACCCACTGGGTGCTGACCAAAACGTCTGGGTTAGCATATCCTTTATCTGTCATTATTCTTCCTTTAATGTGCGTTTCTTAACTTGGGTGGTTTTTTGACTCCGGCGATAAGCGGACAGATTTCAGTGCGAGACTAACCACCAGCCGGAAAACAGACGGCCGTCTCGCATAGAACAGATACACAACATCTCAGGAGTCTTCACGGGTAAGTAATTATCCCACTTTTTCAATAATTCGGGCGGCGATGCGAGCACGCACACCTTCAATGGGAATCCGCTCCATAACGGGAGCGAAAAAGCCTTCAACAAGCATTTTGACGGCCATTTCTCGCTCAATACCCCGACTCATCAAGTAGAAGATTTCTCGTTCATCAATCTGACCAACAGTTGAAGCGTGGGTGCATCGGACATCGTCTGCTTCAATCTCCAGACCGGGAATCGAATCGGCTCTGGCCGTCTTCGCCAGCAGCAGATTTCGGTTGGCCTGGAATCCGTCAATTCGCTGTGAGTCTTTTTGGGCTTTAATCAACCCCTGCCAGACAGACCGGGCCTTATCCTTCAACGCGCCTTTATAAAGGAGATCGCTGACGGTATCGGGCGCGTTATGATTCTGTTGGGTGTCCAGGTCAAAGTGCTGCCGGTTATTACCGAAGAACAGCCCGGACATCCGTGCCCAGGAGCCTCGGCCGTCTAGTTCGACTGTCTGGAAATTTTTCGCCAGATGGGTTCCCATGACGCTTACAACCCAATCCAGTCGGGCATCTCGGCCGACTCGGCCGCGTTCGTGGTTCATCTGCCAGACGTTGGTGCCAAAATCTTGCAAGGAGACATAGGTCAGGTTCGCCATATCCCCTACAATCAGCTCAACAGCGCCGTTGTGAAAAGCCTGGTTTTTGGTTGTCCTGGAGGCATACTCATCAATCAGGGTCGCCTTCGACCCTGTATCTAGCACCACCAGGGTATGGGTGTAAGTCTTGCCGTTCACTGCCCAAAGGGCGCTGTGCATGGGTGCGGCTGCTTCAACATTAGGAGGGACATATAGGAAAGTGCCTCCTCGCCACATTGCGCCATGCAGCGCGGCAAATTTACCTTCATCTACCATGACGGCTTCTGTCATAAAGTATTTCTGGACCAGTTCCGGGTGTTCGCGGACGGCCGTGTCCATATCACAGAAAATGACGCCCTGGGCTTTTAGTTCCTCACTCAAATCATAGTTTTGAGTCACCCCATCCACCTGAACCAGAATACCGCCAGTCTTATCTTCGGTTAACTGTTCGCCCAGGTAACCGGGGATATTATTATCTTTTCCGACCCCATTGGCAGAGGGCGCTACATTATCCAATTTCAGGCGGCGCAAATCAGTCCTCCGCCAGGGTTCATCTTTCGTTGTCGGCAGCGGCATTTGTTCATATTGTTCCCAGGCCCGCAGCCGAAAATCACGCATCCATTCCGGCTCGTTCAAGTCGGCCGAAAGGTTTAATACTGCTTCTTTGTTCAATGCTGTCATCATATTTCCAGTGAACAGTGAACGGTGAACAGTGAACAGTTTGCAGTATTTACCGCGTCCTGTTTACTGTCAACTGTTTACTGCTTACTATCCTATTGATCCTTCCATCTGTAGCTGAATCAAGCGATTCATCTCAATGGCATATTCCATCGGCAGTTCCTTGACCAATGGCTCAATAAAACCGTTGACGATCATGGTGCTTGCCATCTCTTCGCTCAAGCCACGACTCATCATGTAGAAAAGCTGTTCCTCACCAATCTTACTGACCGACGCCTCGTGGCCGATGGTCACGTCAGATTCGTCGATCTCGATATATGGATAAGTATCGGAACGGCTCTTGTCGTCCAACAATAAGGCGTCGCAAACGACATTCGATTTGGAATTGTAGGCGCCTTCGTGGACCTTTAACAGACCGCGATAGGAAGCACGACCACCATTCTTGCTTAACGATTTGGAGATGATACGGCTGGTTGTATTGGGAGCCACATGGACAACCTTACCACCGGCGTCCTGGTGCTGGCCGGCACCGGCGAAGGCGATGGACAAAATCTCACCATGCGCACCTGGCTCCATCAGATAAACGGCCGGATATTTCATGGTCACTTTCGATCCCAGATTGCCGTCCACCCATTCCATGGTGGCATTCTGGTAAGCCATTGCTCGCTTTGTCACGAGGTTATAGACGTTGTTTGACCAGTTCTGGATGGTTGTATAACGGCATCGGCCACCTTTCTTGACGATAATCTCAACAACGGCCGAATGCAGCGAATCGGAGGAGTAGATAGGAGCGGTGCAGCCCTCAACATAGTGGCAGTACGCCCCTTCATCAATCACGATTAAGGTTCGCTCAAACTGACCGACATTCTTGGCGTTAATGCGGAAATATGCCTGTAAGGGCATTTCCACGTGGACCCCAGGTGGTACGTAGATAAAGCTGCCACCCGACCAAATAGCTGTATTTAACGACGCAAACTTATTGTCATTGTAGGGAATAATTGTCCCGAAATATTCTTTCACAATATCAGGATGTTTGGCCAGCCCATCATCCATACCCAGGAACAAGACACCCTTCGCTTCCAGCTCTTTCTTTATACTGTGATAGACAACCTCAGATTCATACTGAGCCGCCACACCAGACAAAAATTTCTGTTCCGCTTCCGGGATGCCTAGCTTATCAAAGGTATTCTTAATATAAGGTGGCACATCTTCCCAATCATCTTCCTGACGATTGGAAGGCTTGATGTAGTAATAGATGTCATCAAACTTAATGCCGGACAGATCAGCGCCCCAGGTAGGCATCGGCCGTTCCTGAAAATGTTTGAATGCCTTCAGACGGTATTCAAGCATCCACTCCGGCTCGTTCTTCGCCTTCGACATACTGCGAATAACTTCTTCGGTCAACCCTCTTTCAGCCTTAAAGACATAGTCTTCTACGTCGGAAAAACCATATTTTTCAGCGTATTCCAGGTTTATCGAAGAAACAACTTCCTCTTCTGTCAGCGAAGCATCTTGTTTTTCAAGTTCTTCAATTGGAGTAACCATAATTCTTTACGCCTCCTCAGCGGCACCGTACTTCTCTCGAAGCCAGTCATAGCCATTTTCTTCAAGCTGCAAAGCCAGTTCAGGGCCACCATTTTCCACAATACGACCCTTCAACATGACATGCACATAATCCGGCTGGATATAATTCAAAATTCGCTGGTAGTGAGTGATCACCAGGACACCCATCCCACTCTCTTCTTGCAACTTTTTTGCCCCATCGGCAACGATTCGCAGGGCGTCAATGTCCAGACCGGAATCCGTTTCGTCCATAATGGCAATCTTCGGTTCCAGGGTAGCCATCTGCAAAATCTCGGCCCGCTTTTTCTCGCCCCCGGAGAAACCTTCATTCAGGTAACGACCGGCAAACTTTTGATCGATACTAAGCGCATTCATCTTCTCTTTCAGCAAACGGCGAAAAGCGGGAATTGGAATGCCCTTATCTTCTGGGTTTTCGGCTCGACGGCGGGCATTTAACGCCTGGCGCAAAAAGTTAGCAACCGTTACCCCAGGAACCGCAACTGGATATTGAAAAGCCAGGAACAGTCCCGCTCGGGACCGCTCATCTGCCCCCATCTCCAGCAAATCCAATCCATCAAAAATAACCTGTCCTGCGGTCGGTTCATAAAATGGATGTCCAGCCAAAGTATAGGCCAATGTACTCTTACCAGAGCCGTTTGGCCCCATCAAGGCGTGAACTTCCCCCTGTCTCACAAGAAGATCAATCCCCTTCAAAATGGGTTGATCATCAATGGTAACATGCAAATTCTTAATTTCTAATGCGGCAGTCATGCAGTCTAAAATCTCCTTACTTCAATTGTTGATTCGTTATTGGTAATTCGTTATTTGAGCCTATCTACTAAATCACTCATAACCATTCACCAATCACCAATTTCCAATGCTAAATTTTTCTCTTTATAAAGGTATAATTCCAGAGGTGGAGTATAACATAGGCAGCCCAAGTCGTCAATATTTATAATATTTATCATAAAAATAGTAAAATTGACAATTCCGAGGGCGACTGTTATAATTTTGGGCTAAATGTTGAGGGATTTTCTTTTCAGGAACTTTTGTTGATTTTGTCCGAGAGTATGAAAAGATGAATAACAACAAAGGTCTAAACCCTCAAGGGATTTTATCG
>JBAPRX010000131.1:0-5830 GCA_049281335.1 Promineifilaceae bacterium (SeqCode) | reverse complement strand
TCTGGGTTTTGGGGCGGGCCAATTCAAATTTGGGTTTACACAGGCGTGATCCAGGTAGTAAGCTTCTGCCCAATCTTGTTTGCGAAGCGGCCGAATATCAAAGTTGTTTTCCCCAACTGGTAGATTTCGGAGCCGTAATGAGGTTGTTTCCCAACGACGGATTGAGCCGATTTCTTTGAAGCCGAGTTCTCGGTAGAGATGAATGGCTCCGTCATTGCCTGTTTCGACCTGGAGCAGCGCTTCACGGTAGTGGCGAGTGCGAATGTGTTCGACACATTCCTGCATCAAGAGACGGGCAATGCCCCGCCTGCGATAGGTGGGGTGGACGGCAACGTTTGCGATCAGACAGCGCCCGGGAATATCTGACTGGATTAGGGAGACATTCCCAACGATTCGGCCGGATTCTTCCCAAACGAATCCGGGGGAGACCCCTTTGCCGGTCAGGTTTAGCCGCATTAAGTAGGGGGCTTGATATTGGATGTTGACCCTGGTATCCAGGAGGCGACGGCCGTTGGCGTCAAGAATAGGTCCAAACGCCAGGTCTAATAATTCCAAGACCTGGCGAATATCTCGACGAGGATTGATGGGTCGCGGACCGTTTGTGGACCCGCGATGAACAATTACGGGTGTCGCTAACATCTACAAATTGTGGAAGTAAGTTTACCGTTTACCCCTCTATTGCCTCCAACAAGGTGCTGGCCTCTTCAGGTGTGATGACACCTTTCTCGACCATTTTTAGGATTTTTAGCTGTTCTGCTTCAGTGGCCTGCCGTTCTTTTGTGGGTGCTACGGGCGCTGCAGGTTTCCACATTGGATGGTCACTTTGCCAACGGACCTGTTTGGCAGCTTTTTCGAACTGCTGCATTGCTTTATTGGCTGCTTCCTCGGCTTTGGCGGCTGCTTTAATGGTGTGTTCTTCCATCCTTGCGGCAAATTCCGGCCCAAGGTTTTGCTCTAGTTTGGATGAAAGCTCTTCCATTCGACTTGAGAATTCAGTTGCAAATTTCTCGCCTAGTCCTGAGAAATCAAAGTCGAATTCACTGCCGTCGAAATCTTCCCATTCGTTTGTTGGTTGAACGTCTTTCAAGATGATACGCCCGTTTGCTTCCAGGATCAAGAATGTTTCGCCATCTCCAATTCGGCCGGTCAGGTGTCCCTCTTCTTCGACGACATCAGTCAATGTCAGCCGGTTTCGGATGTGTGGGGCGGTTGCTTCAAGGTTGAGGGGAGCGTGAGCGGGCCAGCGCAGAACGATGTCGCCATCAGCCTTCAGATGATGTTTGCCTGGGATGAGGCCGCCGATCAGACGGACATCACCAAAAACGTGGTCTACCTGAACCAACCCACTGAGGTTGCGGAGATTTATATCGCGCTGAACATTTTCGAGATCAATGTTTCCGCGGATACTGCGAAGGCTAAAGTCACCCATCACGCTCTTGACCTTGATAGGGCCATTGGTATTCTTGATGACGCAGTCGCCATTAACAGTGTTCACAGTTACATTACCTACCGTTTTCAAGCTGGCGTCACCCATTACCTCATTAATTGAGAGCGACCCGGAAATGTTGTGTGCGGATAGGTCGCCATTAACGGTGCCGATTTCGACATTTTGGAGGTCGTTCAGGGAGACGTCTCCCATGGCCTGGATGATGTTTACTTCACCCATAATATGCTTTATGGTTGTGTCGCCATGTATGGGGGAGAGGGTCAGGGCTGCATTCATGGGGACGGTGAGATTGAGATCGCCTTGACCTTCGATTATGAGATTATCAGCTAAGTCGCCTTTATCCTCACCTTTGTTTATATCGAAATCGCTGCCTCGTACCAGGACGGCCGATTCAGGCCAGCTACTGACTCGCAGACTGCCATAACAGTCCAGGTGAATGTGGGGCGATTTGGTTGTGTTAATTTGTTGTTTGCTCATGATGTTTTTCCTCAATGATGAAAGTCTGATTTAGGGCCAGACTTTTATCAGTCTACGTATATCTTAACACTTTCCCCATCTTCAGAATCCTGGACATCTACCAGGACGCCGCCTTCTTCGGTCATGACTCTGGACAAATCGTCCCAGTCCACGCCGTCCAACTCCGGGGAGAAGCGGCGGCCAATACCCAGGCCAAATTTGACCATTCGTAAGGGGATGTTTACCCGCACTTTGCTCTTGCCAGATTCAAGGTCGTTGACCTGGACATGGAGCCACTTTGGTTTGTGACCGTTTGCCGGGGCCGCTGACGTTGTCTTTTGGACAGCTTCAGCCATTGTTGAGGTGGGGGCGGCCTGTTGTTCTGTCATTTTTTCTTCGGGAGCGGACAGTAATTCGGCCGCTTCATCGGCAGTGATTTTGCCGTTTGCCAAGAGTTGCAATATTTCAGTTCTTTTTTCTGATGAGAGAGACATGGGATTCCTCCGTAAAATTTGTTATTCACCCCGCAAAAGCTCAATGCCTTCTTCGGCTGATAATTCGCCGCGAGAGATTTGGCTCAGGATGTCTTGCCGTTCTTCGGGGGAGATGCTTCTGTCACTGCTGTCGCCGACTTCGTAGCCCAGGGCGCGAATTACTTCTGTTAGCCGGGAGCGAACGGCCGGATACGACATGCCCATTTCCTGTTCCACGCGGGTGATCTTCCCTTCACAGCGCACAAATGTTTCGACGAACTGAAGTTGTTCCTGGCTGAGTTGATAAAGACGGCCGAGTGAGAAATGGCCTTCCAGGGAGGTATCACAATGGCGACAGTGGAGCCTGGTGACATGAAGACTTTGACCACAAATAGGACATTGACCAATAACGGGATTCATACTAAAAAAGCTTCCTTTGAATATTTGAAATATTTACGTAAATATCATGAAATTTCATTATGGCTTAAATAATACAATGAAATTCACCCCATGTCAAGAGAATTATCTGAAATCTCTGAATAAACATCATAAATATTTATATCTATGTTAAGAATCTTGCTTGTTGATGATATTTTCTGATTGTAGGGAAATGAGAGAGATATTTGAGAGCCGGAAGATTAGAGGCTATATTCGATCAATCTGGGTAGCGGTTGGCTCCGCACAGCAGAACCAGTCTTCCGTTAGGCGTGGGGGTGGCCGGTTGGGGATAAGCGGCCGTTTCCAAACCGGGGCCGCTTTCCCGGCCAATGTGTAGGCTGCCTCTTCAATTGCGGCGAAGGTGGTGTAGGGATCGTCATCTCCTGCCGTTTCTGCGATTTGGGTTACTTGCATTTGTAACGTTTCCATTCGAGGGTCTGGATGTTCCCACCGGTAGGTGAAGTTGGCGGCATCTAATGCTCCAAGCCATTCCTTTGTGTCTGGCTGATTAAGCAGGGCGCTGTTTGGGGGAACGAGCAGCCGAATTGAAAGCTGGACGGCGGGGACATTTTGAATCAGTTCTCGTGTCCGGATCCATTTCAGCATGATCAGGTAATCTTCCAGAGTTGTCCAGGGGGTGAAGGCGACCCAGGTTGGCTGGACGGGCAGCCCTGCTTCGGCCAGGATTTCCAGAGCGCGATCCATATCGGCCGCTGTGTGTCCCTTTTGTAGTCGTTCCAGAACCTTGTCGCTGACGGATTCAAAGGCAGAAATGACAAAGGTCGCTCCTAACTGCTGTAATTCCGGGATCAGGTCGGCTTTTTCCAGAATGTGTTCGACTTTGGTGGTGAAATCAAAGGTAACGTGGGGAAACTCCTGGTGGAGAGTACGGGCAATTTTAAGGACGTGTCCCGGCCCGTTGAGAAAGTCGGGGTCGCCAAAGGTGATGTGTCTGGCTCCGGCAGCTACCTGCTGACGGATGTCTTCCATTACCGTTTCGGCAGGTACGATGAAAAAACGGCCGTCGTAAATTGGGACGACCGGACAGTGGTGGCAGGTGTGCAGACAGCCCCGACTGGCTTCGGTATAGCCTGCTACTAAACGGTAGCCTTGATCAATGTAGTGGGCGTATTTGTCCAGGGCGGGGAGGTTTGAGCGATTTGGGCGGGGGAAGGATAACCGGGTGAGGGTGGGTTCTGCTTCGCTGGTGGCAGTTGAGACGCCGGGGAGATTGGCGGCGGGCTGGCCTGATAAAACGGCGTCGGTTAAGGCCAGCAGCGGGTCTTCGTACTCGCCACTAAGCACGGAGTCGGCTAAGGGACGGCCGTTCTCATCTTCGGCCGATCTCTTTCCTAATAAATAATCTCTGTTTAGCCAGGCATAAAGACCATAGAAACAGATGTGTGCACCTGGATTAATCTGTCGTACCTGCCGAGCTGCCTGGACACCTAACCGGAGCGCTGTGTGCATTGGCACGGATATGCCGATGAAACGGGCTGATAATACGGATTGAACGGGGAATGCGTCCAGGGAGAGGTCAATGCCTACGGCCGTCAGGCCAGCCTCTTTCAGAAATGCGAGAGGCCAGGCCAGCGTTAATGGTTGGTGTCCTAATTCGTAACAGGCCAGGAGCAGAATCGGCGATGTCGGGTTGATTGTCTGTTCAAATGGCTTTGGGGGTAAGACTGTTAGCGGGATCACAAAATTGCTCGTTTATTTCCGCTGCGCTCCGGGTGCACCTTTGCTGGGTGCGCCTTTGGCTGCCGGACCCCCTTGACCTTCTGGTGTCCAATCGTCGGGCATTTGGGCGCCTTCGCCGAAGAAAAACTCTTCCATTTGCTGCATGAGGAAGTCCTGGGCGTTGGGATCGGCCATATTCAGGCCATAGTGATTGATCAGGATGGTGACCTGCTCCATCCATAACTGCCAGCCTTGTTGGGAGATGTTTTCATAAACACGCTGTCCCAGCTCACCCGGCATGGGCGGCCGATCTAAACCAGGAAGTTCGCGGTTAAATTTTACACAATGAACCATTCGCGCCATTGGAGTACCTCATCGAGTCAAAAAGTTTTCGTTATAATAAGGGACTATATTAACTTTTAATCAGGTGTCAAGGTGAGACTGTTATTCTTTGGTATGGATGGGGCGTTTTCTTATCCGCCTCTGGCAGCAGTATTAGCGGCCATTAAGGTTGGGCTGGTTGATGATCTTGAGGTTGCTGCCGTTGTTTTACCGGCGGCTGTTGTCCCGAACGTCAAGACTGATGATTCGGTGTTTCTGCTGCCACCGGAACGGCCGCAATCTGACCTGCCTCTCGTACAACCGTATCTGGCACAAAATATCATTCATTTGGCCTGGGCTAACGGGGTTCCGGTGGTTTTGGTGAAAGATTTGGGGCATCCGTCGGTTTTCCCCTTTTTGGAGCGTTTTGAGGCCGATGTTGGCTGCGCTGCCTGTTTTCCTTCTCGTGTTCCTTCCAACATTTTGACTCTTCCTAAATATGGTTTCCTCAATATCCATCCCTCTCTTTTACCTGCCTATCGCGGCCCGTCACCGTTGTTTTGGATTTTTCGGAATGGGGACAGGGAGAACAGCGGCGTTACTCTACATTGGATGGATGAGAGATTGGACAGTGGTGATATTTTGAGCCAACGGCCGTTTGTATTGCCCGATGGCATTTCCGGGCCGGAGGCGGACCGTCTGTGTGCGACGGTGGGGGGTGAGATGCTTTTGGAGGCGTTGGTGCAGATAGAAACTGGTGAGGCTCCGAGACGGCCGCAGCCTTCCGGCGGCTCCTACCAATCCCAGCCAACGGCTGAAGCCTTCATTATTAGTCGTAACTGGTCGGCGCGTCGGGCTTTCAACTTCATGCGGGGAACGGCCGAATGGAATCATCCTTATACGCTCCAGACTGGCTCTCGCATGTTGACGTTAACGACGGCTGAGGCTTTTGACCCGATGAAAACTTTGCCTCGATCCGTTGTGGCGGAGGACGGCCGTTATTTTGTTCAGTTTA
>JBAPRX010000130.1:0-5270 GCA_049281335.1 Promineifilaceae bacterium (SeqCode) | reverse complement strand
ATTAATACCAGGGTTAAACATACGATTGACTTCCCGCACATCGTTGGTCGCTCTCGCCATCGTATCACCGACCGGCTGCAAATCGTGGAAGGTCATGCTTTTACCCAACAAACTCAGGTAAAGCTCTTCTCTCGTGTCTCGCTCTAACCGTTGGCCGAGAACTTCGCTGGAGAAATTTCGACCCAATTGCAGAACAGCTCGCACCGTCTGCCCGCCAATAATGCCCAAAGCGGCCACACCAACCATCCTGACGTTCGGTGGGTCTGCCAGTACAGCATTAAAGGCTTCTCCAATCAAAATGGGGACAAGGGCTGCCAGGGCTGCATTTCCAAATGCCCCGATAAACATCGTGACCACCAGCCAGGCATTACGGGAAACATGGGACACAACCCACCGCCAGGGAGTCCGCCTGTCACTATGAAATGGAGATTCTATTGCAAATTCACTTACACTCATATTTAATCCAGTGGAAAGACCAGTAAACTGTTAGCGGGAAACAGTAACCAGTCACCGACTGATCACTTATAACGATTGACTTTTAACTATTTACTGAACCTAAAGGCTGCTAACATGCCTAATGGTATAAACCGGCCCATGTGGTCGCAATAGACTTTCGATCAGGTTAACGGCCGTAACCGCCACCGCCTTCCTTTCAAGCTGCTGTTCCCATGCAAGGCGGTTGGCCTGGCTGCTGTCCTTCACTCGGCCGATTGTCAGGTGCGGCCGAAACAGCCGCTTTTCCCCTTTCCAACCAAGCGATTCAACAGCCATTTCAATTCGATGCTGAAGGGCATTTAACTGCTGTGTCTCACCTGCAAGCCCGGCCCAGATAACACGCGGCCGTTTTCGATTCGGAAAACAGCCAATCTCATCAAGATGCAATCTAATTGGTTGAAAATCTCTTGTGATAGCATCTAATTCGGCCGTAATATCCGGCAGCTTACCCTTCGGCGTATCCCCCAAAAACCGCAGCGTCAGGTGCATATTCTCCGGCGCAACCCAACGAACAGCCCGATTAGAGACATTACCTGCCATTTTTTGACCAGTCTGGAATAAATATGTGCGGACTTCGGGCGGGAGTTCAATAGCTATGAATGTTCGAAGAAGTTTCACTCGACAATTGTACTCACTATTGCGTAATGCGTAAAACGTTACTCTCAACTCGTTCAGTTTGGTTCAAGCTACAAAGATTGAACTCATCTTCGAGATTAACTGGGTATTTGGTAAAATAGTTTCACATTAGAATCTCTGGCAAAATAATTGTTGACGAACAAAAAGCGAGAACACTTTGAGCTTCCAATCGCTAATCAATGGCCGTCTCTTAATAACATTGCTAACTGGTTCCAAAAACAGACATTTAACCGATAAACGAGAGGGTTTAGAAAATGGCTCGATCAAGAATTGGGGGGCTAATTGGTATAGGCGCTGTTACAGTTATCGTAATCGCCACCGCTATTATACTTTCATCCAAAGGCCCACTATCTGGCAACACCCTGGTAATCGGGGATGAACCTCAAGTGGCATTCCTGGCCTTCCAACCTGGAAGGCTGGCCGAACTCTATGTTTATGATCATGGAACAAAAGAAAATATCAAACTTACCCAAACCAACGGCCGGGTTCGTTTGGCCGTCTGGTCACCGGATGGGGGCTACATTGCCTTCATTCACCAACCAAAGGGAAAGGACGGCGTGATGTATCGTCTGGACGTCACCAATGGCGAGTTATTACAACTGACACAAGAAGACAGTCCCGCCTGTTACGATCCTGCCTGGTCTCCTAATGGCAGCCTGATTGCCTGTACTGTGTCTGGGAGTTCACCGGGAGATGGCGAAATTATTCTCGTTCAGACGGATGGCAGCGGCCACACTTCCTTAACACGGGGAACCTCTCCCTTCTGGTCTGCCGATAGTTCGCGCCTGATTTTCATTTACGATCCGGAACCGGACAACCCCGAAACTAACCCGGATATTGCTTCCATTAATATAAATGACGGTTTGATTTCGACTCTTGCGACGATGGAAGGCTTTGAAGATCGTCCCAAATGGTCACCAGATGAAAGCCTTATCGCTTACGTAGAAAATCATTACGGTTCAATTCCTGGAGGCGTCGAATACCAGACCCTTAAAATATGGGATGGAGAAAACGCTTTGACTGTGGCAGAACAGCTTACCAACGGCACCAAATTCGAGTGGTCTCCCGACGGAACCGCGCTGCGCTTTTTAGGCTGTGAATACCATGTGGCAGCCGGTGAAACCGATTGTTGGAACGAAGGTGCTGTCGCTTACAGTCTTGATAATACCCAAATTGCAGTGGTGCGAGATCAAACAATATGTATCATCCCCCAATCCATGAATGAGAATTGTACCCAATTACCTAACGGCATAATCCAATTGGTTGGTTGGCGATAGTCTCCTTCCTTTTGAATGAGTATTGAGGAAATTGGCAAACCTTAAAAGTCCTTTAGCCAGGGCAAGGACAAAAACCCCATCAGACTTAAACCATTCTTCCGGCCAGAAACCATTGATGACCAACATCTCGCTCGGCCGTTCCATCTTTACCAACTCAACACCGTCCTGACCACAAGCTTTGCTTCACAAGAATATAGCGCCGGTAAACCGAAGAGGAGATTGGAGTAGTTTTCGTCATGCCATCATCGAATACCTAACAGTGACGCCCAAAATGTAATAAGCTGCTAGAATCGAACCACGAACAGTCCCGCCAACTTTAGATCGGCCGCTTCTCCGCACATGATAGCTGACCGGCAGTTCAATAATTTTAGCGCCATCTTTAGCCGCCTTCACCATCATCTCCGTCGGCCAGCCAAAAGTCATCTCTTGCATATTCAGTTGGTCAAGCAAGTCAGCGCGAATGGCGCGATACGGCCCCAAATCCGTAACAGATAGATGGTAAAGTTGGCGCATCAACGCTGAAACTAGCCAGTTGCCAAATCGCTGGTGAGGCGGCATCGCCCCAGGCGCAATCTCCCCCAAAAGCCTCGACCCCAACACAAGATCGGCCGTCCCCCCTACCAACGGCTCTACCAATCTCCCCATCTCCGATGGCAGCGAACTGTAATCGCCGTCCAGAAAAACCAGGTAAGGTGCATCAGCCGCCTTCACCCCGGCCAGACAGGCATAACCATAACCCTGTCTCGGTTCAGCAATGACTGCCGCTCCAGCTTCCCCTGCTATTTCGGCCGTCCCATCAGTAGAACCATTGTCTACCACAATAACCTCCGAAACAGACAACGCCAGACACTCCCGCACCAATCCCCCAATATTCCCGGCCTCATTCAGAGCCGGAATGATAACGGCCGTCTCTCTCAACCCCTCACCTGTTTGCAAACCAGGCCGCTGTCCGGCTGTTTCGACCATCTAACTCCTTCTTCAACCGCGTCAACTCTTCAACCGTATCCACATCATACCAAACAGGCAGTTGTTCAACCGCCAAACCTTGTGCCTCTATCAAATCCAGCGTATCAGCAAGGACACGCTCAGTTGACATCTGAACCGGTAAAATGATCTCAGGACACGGCCGTTTCAACCCAATCAAATAATACCCCCCATCCTCGCATGGCCCCAGGACAACATCGGCCGTTTCCAACCGGTCAAATGCTTCGATCAGATACTCTCCCGGCAGTGTCGGGCTGTCGCTGTTGATAGCCGCAACCATTGAACAGCCTTGTTCAAAACACGTTTCAAAGACCGTTAGAAGCCTTTCATTCAACCGCTCTCCAAGTTGAGGAACAAGTCTAAAATCCGGAGCTAACTGCTCAAAGTATCCGGCCGACCCTAATGGATGATAGGCAATCCAGGGCGCAATTTCAGGTTGTTTCTCCGCCACCTCCCTCACCGTATCGGTGACGTCTGCCAGAAAACAGGTATAAAGGTCGGCCGCTTCGTCGGCCGTTAAGGGAGGACATAATCGGGTTTTCGTTCTACCGGGAAGCGGCTCCTTGGCCATGATGACCAGGGCTTGATTCGAGGGCAACGTCAATCCCCACTTTCAATGGGTGCGGACTGTCGCACCTGCCTACGCCCCTGAACAATCATCCGATGGGATTGAATTAGCGACAGGTAAACCATTGTGCCATAACCAGCAGCATACAATCCCAACCAGCCAATCAACCACCACATCCCATGCAACAAACTCCAGCCGATCAGGAAGATGGCATAACCTCCCAGAAAGATTTCCCACCCTATGGACGAATCCTTTGGCAGAGCATATGCGCTCCCATACCAGAGCGGGTCTTTGCCGGTGACAGCAAATTTAGGAGTCCGTCTAAACGCGCTCTGAATGCCTAGAATAGCCTCAATAACAGCCCTGGTATTGCTCGCGGACAGGCCCATGCCGATGATGATGAGCATGATTAACCGGCCCAGGCGCGTCTTGACCGATTGGGCTTCGGCCGACTCTCCCATCGCAACCCAATACATCAATGGTGGCCCAACAGCACTCACCATGAAAAACGGAGCAAGATGGAGCAAAGGACTCTTTGACAGGGCCATTGGCAAGGTCAACGACAAATTCAAAACCATCAAAGGGTGGATGGCATAGTTAGTCAGGTGCAGGGTTCCTAAGAGCTTACGCCAAAGAGGGTTTTCTGAGCGCCAGAGACGGCCGACTAATTTCTTGGCCGTTTGCATACTACCCTTTGCCCATCGAAACTGCTGTCTCTTAAAACCCATGACCTGAACAGGCAGTTCGGCAGGAACGGTGACATCCGGCTGGTAGACGACCCGCCAACCAGCCAATTGAGCGCGGTAACTCAAATCGAGGTCTTCGGTCAAGGTATCACCTTGCCAGCCGCCAATTGCCTCTAAACACCCCCGGTCCCATATTCCGGCCGTTCCATTGAAATTCATAAACGCACCCATTTCATGCCGTACCGTCTGTTCAATCACAAAGTGACCGTCAACGCCCAACGCCTGAGCGCTGGTCAAGATGGAGGTATCAGCATTCATGTGACCCCACCGGGCTTGCACACAAGCAACAGGCTGCTCTCCTTCTTCGCTCGTGAATAAAGGTAAGGTATGAAGCAGGAAATCGGGTGGCGGTACAAAATCAGCGTCGAAAATAGCAATGAATTGACCAACAGCCGTTTCCATACCAGCCTGCAACGCCCCCGCCTTATAATTTTCCCGTTTCTGCCGCCTGATATGTTCAATCCGGATAGGAGTATTGTTCAAGCGATTCAGCATCCCGGCAATGATTTGGGTCGTTTCATCGGTTGAATCATCCAGAATTTGGACCTGCAAGCGGTCAGAAGG
>JBAPRX010000129.1:0-18141 GCA_049281335.1 Promineifilaceae bacterium (SeqCode) | reverse complement strand
GGCAGTGTCTATGTGTGGGATGCGACGGGCGAGGCTGGTCTTGAGCCGGTCTTGTATATTGATCTGGCCCATCTGGCCCCGGTAGTGGCTATTGCCTGGTCGCCGGACAGTACAGCTCTGGCTACGGGGAGTCATGATGGGACGGTTAAGGTGTGGGGAGTGGGCAACTAATCGATCTGAAAAATAATTAATTGGTGAATGGCGCTTTCAGCGCTTATGAATTGGTGAACGGTTAACGAAATAGATCGCAGGACTTTTGTTTTCTCACTTTTGGGTTTTTGAGAGTTGGGAGGGAGGCAAGAAAACAAAAGTCGGGGAGGGGTATTAGTGCCAGGCTGTCACCTCATCCAGGGCCGTTTTTTCTTCGGCGGTTAATGTCACGTTTGCGCCTTTCATTGTCTCTTCTAGCTGTTCGACGTTGTTGGCGCCGATGATGGCGGAGGTGACGGCCGGATTTGCCAGCACCCAGCCAATTGCCATCTGAGCGATGGTGGCATCGTGTTCCTGGCCGACTTCTTCCAGTTTGTCAACGGCCGAAAAGCCCATCTCATTCATATATCGGGTCTTGACTCCACCGGCACGGGCGGAATCTGGAAGCGGCATATCGCGGCGATATTTGCCAGTCAGGAAACCGGCGGCAAGCGGGCTGTAGGGAATGACGCCGATCCCTTGATCCAGGCACAGCGGTTGAAGTTCCTGCTCAAACTCAGCCCGGTGAACGTAGCTGTAATGGGGTTGGAGGCTGTCATAGCGGCAAATGCGCCGGACGTCGCTCACCCAGAGTGATTTTGTCAGCAGCCAGGCGGGGTAATTGGAGCAGCCAACGTACCGTACCATCCCTGCCCGTACCAGATCGTCAAATGCCTGTAAGGTCTCGTCAAGCGGGGTTTCCAGGTCGCGGGAATGAGCCTGGTACAGATCTATGTAATCGGTTTGGAGTCGTTCCAGACTGACCTCGACGGCGTTCATGATATGCTGGCGGGAGAGGCCCATGTCGTTTGGGCCGTCGCCCATTCTGCCCTTTACTTTGGTGGCAATAATAATGTCTTCGCGGCGTACAATGCCCTCGGCCAGCCAGTTGCCGATGATGGTTTCGCTGACGCCGCCGGGATTGCCTTCGGCCCAACGGGAGTAGACATCGGCCGTGTCGAAGAAGTTACAGCCCAACTCCACCGCCCGCGTCATCACTTCAAATGCGTTGTCGGCATCGGTTGTCCAGCCGAACTGCATTGTTCCTAAACAAATTGTCGAAACTTTCAGCCCCGTTCGCCCCAGTCGCCTGTATTCCATTGGTTGTGTCCTTTTTTGATAGATTTGAGTACACTGTTAATTAAGTAATCCCAACCTCCCGGAAGTTGTTTACGAGCAATGATTTAGTGAAAGAAACTTCCGGGAGGTTTTAAGTTATTTTGTTAACACTGTATTGAGTTATAAAGATTTCGTATTGCGTAAAACGTAAGGGCCGGTGATATGACCGACCCTTACGTTTTACCCCTCATCCCCCTGCTTCGGGGGTGGGCGTTTGCTCCACCGGCTGTCCTTCTACTGTCTGCTCTTCGGTTGTTGTTCCGTCGGCCGTTCCTTGATTCTCAGAGAAGGGATCAATCGGGTCTATTTCTACCCGCGTTGCGTTCACATCACCGAGATAGGGGTCGTCCAGATTGAAATAGTTGTAGGTTGCTCTGGCTATCTCGCGTAAAATCGGGAAACTAATGCCCGCTTCCAACCAATCGCCCGTCCCACTTAAATATTCCACGATAACAAAATCCCCGCCAGGCGTGTAGACAATTCCGGCATCACCATGGGTGGCTTCGGCCCATCCATGTTTATGGGAGACAATGGTGCCTTCAGGAACGCCGTACCGAATCAGGTTGCCTTCTTCGTTCAAGACCATCAGGTCAATAATGGCCTGACATTCAGATGGCGTCAGTTCATCGGGGTAGACGGCCAGTAATGCGCCGCCGCCTTTGGAGCAGTAATAGATCATGGAGAGGAGCGTGCCGATGTCTTCGGCCGTTGTCTGGCGTGACGGGTCAATATTCGGTAAACCATCCGACCTGGAATTCGCGGGCGTGACGTACGTTATTTGACGGTAAGAGGGAGGGGTTACAACGTCAAAAGGAACGGCAATAAAGGTATTGACTAATCCCAGTTCGCGCATGGACTCGGTTAAGATGTCTGCCCCAGCATAGGTATTCGGCTCTCCGGCCAGCTCATGAAGCAGCAGGTTGGCCGAATAGTTGCTGGAGTGAGCGGCCGTATCCAGAAACAACTGCTGTTGGTAGTCGTTCGGCGTACCGTCAATGACCCGGTATGCTTCCACAAAAATGGCAATCTTTAAGATACTTGTCCCGGTAACGGCTATATCGGAGTTGATATTTATCTCTTCACCGGTCTGCAAGTCCATGACAAAGATGCTGCCTGTCCCATCAAACCCATTTAGCTCATTCCGAATCGCTTCTTCTAACAGGGCCATGCTCATTTCTGGCGCTGGCTGTTCAACAATAACCAGGTGAACACCACGATTTTCGGGCCGGTAGAGGACTTCCTCAACGGCGGGCAGGCTGGCATCAATGTCCGTGACCAGGCCGGAATGGCCTTCTTTAACAGCGATCTGTTGGGGCAGCATTTGGGGGGCTTCGGCCGGTTGATCCAGAAATTTAGCGATGTTCTGCAGCATGAATATGAGGCCGTCCCGGTCGTGGGTCGCAACCAGGGGAATGGAGATGTTTTTAAGCGGCCGTTTCAAGACGAAAGAGGCGAAACGCATAGACACATTTTCCTGGGACAGTTCTGTTTGTAACTGACCAAACATGGTGTCTTCATCCAGAACAAAGCCTACATCGTGCGGGTCTAGCTCCACATGATCGTCCCCATGAAAAATATACAGGGGGCGATAATAACGGGCCGATACCTGCAACCGGGCATCTTCCAGGGTCAAACCTGACACATCCACCCCAGCCACTACTGTCCCCGGAGGCAAAATGTTTTCTACCTGTGCCTGACGAAAGAGAAACCCCTGGTAAACCAGATACCCACCCAGAAGGATGAACACCGTCAGGATGAGCCACTTACGCAATAGAGAGAGCATTGAAAAACCTAATTCGCTATCGTGCCGATCAGATAAGGATCATCAAAATTAAAGTAGTTATAGGTGGCCCTTGAAATACCAGCCAGCAAGGGTGAGCTGATTTCCCACTCCAACCACTCTGGCTTAAACATATAGGTCACCAACACATAATCCCCACCGGGCGAGAAGACAACTCCGGCATCGCCATGCGTATCGCCGATCCAACCATGTTTATGGGCCACCGCCACACTCGTGGGCACACCTTCTTCAATCAGGCTGCCAATATGATTCAACTCCATAAAATCAAGGATTTGCTGGCACTCTTCCTGGGTCACTTCCCCATCGTAGGCTGCTATCAGGGCACCGCCATTGAACTCAGCACACTGGTAAATGTAGGAGAGGAGCGTCCCCATATCTTCGGCCGTTGTCTGCATGGACGGATCGGGGTCAGCGATTAAGTCCTCTCTGGAATTAGCCGGTGTCTCGTAGGTGATATTTCCTGGTCGCGGCTGTTCATTATAAGGGACAGCAATGAATGTATTCATCAAACCAAGCCGCTGCATGGACTCTGTTACGATGTTGGAACCCAGATAGGGATCGTCCTGACCGGCGACAATGTCGAGCAACTGGTTCGCACTCTCGTCGTCGGACTGGATGACAAGGGTCTCGGAGATCAGTTTTGTCTGTTCGGCCGTTAAGGGGTTATCGAGCGCCCGGAAAACCTCCAAAACAATCGGCACTTTGACAATGCTCATCCCGGACATGGCAACGTCGGCATTGACCGAAATCTCCTCGCCATTCTGAAGGTCCATGATGAAGATGCTGGCAATACCATCAAAATCTTCCAGATAGTTGACAATCAGTCTGGCTAACAGATTCACCTCAGGGCGTGGGGCGGTGGTCGGTTTCAATACCATATGCGCTTCCCGGTCCGTTGCGCGGTAGAATGCCGCCTCAATGTCTGGCAAACTCGCATCCATATCGGTTTCAATGCCAGATTCACCATACTGAAAACTCAACGTTGTGGGCACCGGTTGGGGTGGCAAAGAGGGCTTATCATAAACAGAACTGACCGTTTCCAGGGCATCAAGCAAAGCATTTGGATTGTGCGTGGCGTGCAGTTCAACCTGCTCCACTTCAACCGGCTTATCCCAAAGATAGCCCCAAAATCCGGCCCAGAAATCCTGCTGCTGGCGTTGATAATCAGCCTGGCCTAACATGGTCTCCAGGTCCAGGGCAAATTCTGCGTCGGTCGGACTTAACTCTACCGCCTCTGACCCATGATAAACGATAACAGGGGCTTGTAAATACCGTTCATTTAATCGTTCGGCCGCTTCGTCTCGCGTCAGCCCGCCAACCGGAACCCCGCCAATTTCTAACCCCGCCGGGTAGAACCGGCGAAAATTGCCATACTGGTACAGCTTAAATAGTAAAAAAAGAACCAGGATGACCATGACACTGACCAGCAGCCATTGTCCTAACCCTGGTGAAGAACTTCTTCTCATAATATCTCTCCACTAGCCCGGAACGCTAACTCCCACCGGTACGATGAACGCGCTCCAATCTCAACCATCAACGGTTTCCAGCCAATGTTCCTCTTTTTCTTGAATGCGTACTGCTTTTTCGATAGATTGCTTTACAGAAGAAAACATGGTGGGCAGCTTATCTGTCTCAAACCAGCGCCACTCCATGATCTCCGAACTCAGTTGAACGGGGTCTTGCTCAATGGAAGCAATGTACGTGATCCCAAGATGCTGGGGAGGCGCATCTTTGAATATTTGAACGACCTGGCCCAATGTTACCTGTGTGATACCTGTTTCTTCTCTCAATTCTCGTATGGCGCACTCGGCCGGAGATTCATTTCTATTGAGCCAGCCGCCGGGGATGCCCCAGGGCGCTGTCGGATGGAAAACGTGCCGGAGAAGCAAAATCTGGTTCCGGTCATTAAAACAAACGACGCCAACACCAATTTGATGTCGTGGAACCACAACCCAGATACCCAGCCGCATCAACCAATGTACCAAAGGAATTCGAACGACTCTGGCGATATTTTCTTTCCATTTATCTGATAGCTTCAGTTAATTCTCCATCTTGACAATATTGCATCGATGCAGTCGGATAGTATAACACAACCCACCAACAGCTTGTAAACGACACAGGGAGAGACGGCCGTTTCATTCAGTTCATTCTCATTTAGACTCACCCTGAAAAAGGCGAATTTCCCCCATTATTTTATCATCTGCAACCTTTCGACCAACGAATCCGTATAATGTATGAAACCCAGGCCACTGAATGCTTTTCAACAGCAAAATGGCTTTTTGAGAGAGAATAAACAATGCAGACTAGATTGGTACGAAGTGAAACGGACAAAATGATAGCCGGGGTTTGTGGTGGCATTGCCGCATACCTGAATGTTGATTCCGTCCTGGTTCGATTTGCCTTTATCATGCTCATCTTTGCCAGCGGAATCGGGCTTCCCCTTTACCTCATTCTGGCGTTCATCATGCCCCAGGGAAACGACATTGTTCCCAATATTTACCGCCCTGATCAGGAAGTCGAAGAACAGATCAAGATATATGATGAGGAGACAGTCCCCCTCAAGGCCAATGCCCAAAAATCAGGAACCCTCCCCCACCCACAGGGGCCGGTCATCTTCGCCTTTGTTCTCATTGCAATCGGTGTCTATCTGCTGGCTCAGAATATAGGCTTCTTGAACTGGCTGAATTTTGGCTGGCTTGGCCCCCTGATTATCATCGGCATTGGAATTTATCTTATCTTCCGCCGCCGACGGTAATTCGTTTAATTGACAAACCGGTTACGGAAGCGACTTCACGGAGTGGGAGCCATTTAGCGGCACTGCCTTTTCCTCCTGGGGAGGTTGGATTCTGGCCGGGAGCTTCAAGACTGGCAAAAAGACCCGGAATGTCGTCCCTTCGCCAACCACGCTCTCCACTTCAATTCGGCCGTTGTGGGCCTCCACAATCCACTTGGCGATAGACAGCCCCAACCCGGAGCCGCCCTGCGCCCTGGTACGGGCCTTGTCCACCCGGTAAAAGCGGTCAAAGATATGGGGCAAATCCTCGGCCGGGATGCCGATTCCGGTATCTTTCACAGCCAGTTGGGAGTAGCCGTTTTCCTTTGACAAGCTCATCATCACCTTGCCGCCCGCCGGTGTGTACTTGATGGCATTGTCAACCAGATTGAGGATCAACTGCTTCAAGCGGTCAGAATCCCCCAAGACACAGACCTGATCCACATCCTCAACTGAAATCTGAACGTCGTGGTTGATTGAACGAACCTGTCGGTAGACATCCAAAAACAAGGTGTCGAGATCAACGGACTGGCGCTGAATTGGCAGCCCACCCGTATCTGCCCGGGCCAGAAGCATCAAATCTCCGACCAGACGCGACATCCGTTCCACCTCTTCCTGAACGACATCCAAAATCTCCGGGTCTGCCTCCCCAATGCGGCGCATCAGGTCAACGTTGCCCCGAATGGTCGTTAGGGGAGTGCGGAGTTCGTGGGAGACGTCGGCCAGGAAACGCTGGCGGGCATGGAACAGCTTCTCCAACCGTTCCAGGGTGCTGTTCAACACCATCGTCAGGTTGCCGATTTCGTCTCGCCGGCCGGTATCGGGCAGACGGCGGCTCAAATCATCGGTTTTCGTAATCTGGATGGCGGCTTCTGTCATATCATCCAACGGCTGTAAGAGGCGGTTAATGACCAACGCCCCCAGGAAAAGGGACAGAGAAACGGCCGCAAGCCCAGTCAGAATCAGGATTAACTGCAAATGGTCCATCACCGCTACCTGGTTGTCTAACAACCGGGCGACCTGTAAATGGCCCACCAGAACTCGTTCCCCATCCAGGTCAACATACAGCGGTTCTGTCAACACTCGCAGCGTTCGGTCATCGTGTACGACATTACTGTAACGTTCCTGATCGGCCGCACCGTTGGGGTCTAGCAACTGGTTGTAGTTGTAATCGGCCAGATTTCCCGACCGCGCTTTGATAGTTCCTTTGGCATCCAAAATCACAAAGAAGTTTGTGGCCGACTGAAAGACGTCCAGCTCTTCTTCCGGCAGCGACAACACCGCTACATCCCCCAGCGCGACCGCCTCCGTCTGGTCCCGAAGCTGCATGGCAATGCCTTTCAGCGCCAGGTCAATATCATTCAACAACGTTGCCTGGGAAAAGAAATAGACAGCCACGCCAAACATGGTCAACATTGAGACCAAGACCAGCGTATATAGAACTGTCAACCGAATCTTTATAGACAACGTATTCCCTTTAGAAGGCTCTTTAGAGATTGGTTCAATTTGTTAAATTGAACCAATCTGTTCATTCCTACTCCATATCCTCTTCGCGGAGGACGTAGCCGACGCCCCGGACGGTGTGAATCAGCCGTGCGAGATCTTCGAATTCTGTTTTCTGGCGCAGATAGCGGACATAGACCTCGATAATATTGCTCTCGCCGCCGAAGTCATAGCCCCATACCCGATCAAAGATAACGTCGCGGGTCAGCACCTGACGCGGATTACGCATGAACAGTTCAAGGAGTTCATACTCCTTGGCAGTCAGGTCGAACAATTTGCCACCCCGACGCCCCTGCCGTGTCCCTGTATCAAGTTCCAGATCGGCAAAGCGGTATACCTGCGGTTGAGAGGGTTGGGCACGTCGCAGTAAGGCTCGCACTCTGGCTAAAAGCTCGTCAAAGGAAAAGGGCTTGACCAGATAATCATCTGCGCCCGCATCCAGTCCGGCAACACGGTCTTCAATGGATTCCTTAGCCGTCAGCATTAGAATGGGAACATCGCTTGCTGCCCTTAAACGGCGGCACACTTCCAGTCCATCAATGCCTGGCAGCATCAAATCCAACAGGACCAGGTCGGGTGGATTATCGCGGGCTTTTTCCAGCCCTTCTTTGCCATCTACGGCCGAATCAACGACATATTTTTCATAGGTTAAGCCACGTTTTAGAAACTGGCGGATTCTTTCTTCGTCTTCAACAATTAATATCCTAGCTGTCATAAAGTTCCTCCTAGTATGGTTGGATTATAGTCACACTGAAAATCACTGCAATTGTTTATTATAGGATTCTCACGCTAATTACTCTAATACGCTTGGACGATCACGGTTGTCGCAGTACAATTCTTCTGGGAAAAGGTAAAAATGGAACTATTATTAGATTTTGGTCCAGACATTTCACGCTGGCTTCAGCAAAACTTGCCCCAGTTAAAGTCGTCGATGGCTTTAATCTCCCAGTTGGGTAGTTTTAATTTCTATCTTATCATTATCCCTCTAATTTATTGGAGCCTCAACAAACAACTTGGCACGCATCTCTTACTTCTGCTGACTCTTAGTAATACAATTGGCGAAACTCTCAAGCAGGCTTTCCGCGATCCTCGGCCGTTCTGGTATGATCCATCCGTTGGTCTTTCTGAGGAATTAACCTATGGGTTCCCCAGCAACCATTCCCTGGTCACCCCTATCAATTTCTTCGTCATTGCAAACTGGATTCACAAAAGATGGGTCTGGACCATCGCAATTATATTGGCCCTGCTTGTCATGTTTAGCCGGGTCTATCTCGGCGTTCACGACATCCCAGACGTCGTTCTCGGTTTCCTGATCGGAATGATTATTTTGGGGTGCTACGGTATTTGGTGCCGAGATTTTTTGAAGCGGTTTAATAATCGCATTCTCGGTCAGAAACTCCTGGTACTGCTTCTGCTCTGCCTGTCCCTGCTCATCGCTTTTGTCGCCATCCGTCTTATCATTGGCGCTCCGGTTATTACCAATCCGGATTGGGAACAGTATTACCAGGAAGGGGAACGGGCTGCTTTGGATGGCGCAGCGGCGAACATCGCTTCGCTGCTTGGATTCGGTATCGGTCTTTTGTTTGAAAGTACGCATATCCGATTTGAGTCCGGCGGAACGGCCGTGAAACGCACCTTACGCTTTCTGGTCGGTATCGGCACAACGCTGATCATCTTCTTTGGCCTTCGCAGCCTTTTTCCAGACACCAATGAGGCCCCTTACATCATCTCCATCCCCCTCCGAGCCATTCGCTACTTCATTGCCTCGATTTGGGTCAGCTATTATGCTCCGGCCCTCTTTGTTCGCCTCAATCTGGCCGACCGACAGGCTGAATCTAACGGGATTACGATTAAGCAGTGAACGGTGGATGGGAAGAAGTAATTGGTGATCGGTAATTGGTGATTGGGTAATTGCCCAATTAACCAAGCCTCCTACGGACGGGCCAGCGACCCAACTACCCAACTACCCAGTTATCCAACAACTACCCATGCTCCCCTACATCCTTCAAGGTCTTTCTTACGGTTTTACGGCTGCGGGTTCGCCTGGGCCGATGCAAGCTTTTTTGCTTTCTCAAACGTTGAAGAATGGCTGGCTTAAGACGCTTCCCGCTGCGCTGGCCCCGCTGATCAGCGATGGGCCTATCATTGTTCTGGTCTTATTTATCCTGGCCCAGGTTCCAGAGGCCGGTTTGCGACTGATTCGTATTGCTGGGGGGCTGTTTCTCCTCTATCTGGCCTGGGGCGCGTATAAGAATTTTCGGCAGGCTGCTACCGATAGAGCAGAAATCGAGCCGGATTCCAGCACTCAAAGCCTTCTCAAAGCGGCGTTGACAAATTTTCTCAGTCCTGTCCCATACATCTTCTGGAGCACCGCCCTGGGGCCGATTTTGCTGGAAGGGTGGCAGGAATCGCCTTCTTTCGGGCTGGCTTTTTTGCTCTCTTTCTATGGTATGTTGATCGGCGGCTTCGCCCTCACGATTCTCCTTTTTGACCTTCTCGGCCGTTTTCCCCCCATTATTCCCAAGAGTTTGAGTCTTATCTCGGCCGTTATTCTGCTTTACCTCGGTCTGGCGCAGTTGTGGCAAGGGGTGCAGTGAACGGTGAAAAGTGAAAAGTTGACCACTTTTCACTTTTCACTGTCTGCTCTTTGTCGCCAAAAGTAACAGGCGGTCGCTTTCCTCGTCGAACGGCCGTCTTTCATAGTCCCCATATGCCTTTACTACGCGAAGTCTGGCTGTTTGCAGCATTAATTCCAGTTCGTGAAGGTAAATATAGTGGTAGTCGGCTTCGACCACTGTTCTGTGAATGGCCCCGCCATCGGGCGGGTTGGCGTCGAAGAGCCAGGTGATGTGCAGCACCTGCTGCTGCAAGTTGACCCAACTGGCGGCCATCTGAACGACTGTTTCCCCTGTCTCCGGGTCGGTCATCACCCGTTCCAGGGTCAGCATATGGTCGTTTGGCGTTTGGGCAGCCAGCATTGGATTAACGACATCAATGAATAAGCGGCCGTTTTCGGCCAGATGACGGTTAATGGTCTTGAAGGTCTGCTGCATCGCTGCCGGTTTCAGGTGCAGGAGGGTATTGTAAGGGATAATGGCAAACCCCACCTGTTCCTTCAGTTCAAATTCGGTCATATCCCCTTCAATCAGGGTCACACAGTCCCGAACGGCCTTTGATTCGGCCGTCAGCCTGTTTCTGGCCTTCTCCAACATGGCCGGAGAATTGTCCAGCCCAATCACCGGGTAGCCGGCCCGCGCAAGGGGCAGCAGCAGCCGTCCTGTCCCACAGCCTAATTCCAATATTGGCCCTTTTCCCTGCCCCGCCAACGACAAAACCAGCGGAATATCCTCTTTCAACTCAGCGTGAACCAGATCGTAATATCTGGCAGTTTGTTCATACATCGTTCCAGATTCATCCTTATCCGTAAACTCGGCCGTTTTCTCTCACGTCCCGGCAACGCAGCAGATCATACTGCGTATCCAGCCGTTCAAAAATCTCTTCAGCCTTCCTTAAATAACGCTCCCGCTCGGCATCTCCAGCCGGAAGATGTCTACCAAGTTCAAAGTGCGCTAATGCTTCATCATAAGGCATATCTAGCTGCACCGCACTCTCCAGGCTTTTTTGCCACCGGCTCCTGGCATAGCCTTTTCTGCCGGACAACCAGTGATTCAATCCCCAATACAAATAAGAGCGGGGACGGCCGATTGGGAAAATCAGGGCAAACCGGGCCAGGGCGCGGCAGGCAGCACGGGCTAACTTCACCGTTTCCCGCTGGACATTCGCACCAGCCTGCTCCCAAATGGTCAGATACACGAGGGGCGGCGCTGTATAGGCTTCTAACTTAACGGCCGAAAATGGCGGAGAAACGCCAAGCAAATTTCTTATTTGCTCAACCGCCTGCCGAGCTTTTTCCAGTTCTCCCAATCTGAGCAGGGCAAGGGCCAGCCAGCCCAAGTATAATTCCCTGGTCAGCCCAAATTCCTGGTCTCCCATCAACTCGGCCGAAGATTCAAGATAGCCAAACGCCTGGCTGCTATCTTCGGCCGTGTAAAGCCAGTCAATGGCCACCAGATTCAGTCCCCAAACCATCCACTGCTGGTTTCCCTGCCGGTTTGCCAGGTTATAGACTTCCTTGCCCATTGTATCCAACAAGGAAAACTTCCCTTGATAGCTGCGAAAGATACCCAAGATTGTCAGACACTCTATCCGCATTCGGAGATGGCCTAACTGCTCATAAATTTCAATCGCATCCAGGTGAATGCGTTCCGCCACATCCCAACGGCCGACTCCGGCGTAATAAATGCCCAATCTAAATTGAAAGAGCGCCCGCGCCTCCAGGGAATTTGTTTCCGCCACTGCTTGCCGAGCCAACCGCTCATAATAGGATAAAAGCGGATTGCGGGGAATGGCGCTCATGCCAACAATAAAGTTGGAGAGGGAATTGACCAGTCCGAAACTGCCAGTCTCGGCTAATTCCAGCCTGTTTAGGGTTAGTATCCCGGCGTGAAAGGCGGAAAGAAACTGATCTTTGAAGAAATAAGCCTCTGTCAGCAGCAGCGCCGCCCGCCCCTGCTCCAAGATAATGGTATCGTCCTGGCAGCTTCCCAGGAACCGTCCGGGCTGCAAACGATGCCTGGTTTGAATGATGATCTCTTTGGCAAAGGAAACCAGCAAGTGGGTTTGTCCTTGGGGTTCCGGTCTGCCAAGCAAAGCCAGGGTCTTCCTGGCGTGAACGATAGTCTGCGTAAACTGACCAATTCCTGAATATCCCTGGCTCAACTGCCGATGCCAAACGGCTAACTGCGTTTCACGAGAGAGACGGCCGTCTGGAAGCTGCCATTCCGTTTCATAGGTGTCGGTGAGTTCGAGCAACCGGCTCAAAAAGTTGACGGCTTCCTGGTAGGCGCCATTTTTCAGAGCCTGCTCTCCCGCTTTAGCAAGATATTGGACTGCCCGAACAGGTGAATCGGACTGCTGCCAGTGGTAGGCCAGGATACCAAAATGATCGGTCAAGTCGGCCGCGTACCGCGCTTCATACCATTCACCAACCGCCTTGTGAAGCTGCCGGCGCTGTTCAAACAGGAGCAGGCTGTAGGCTATATCACGGGTTATCGCATTTCTGAAAATGTACTGCCGGGCAGCCTGACTGGTTCCGCTCAAAACCAGCCCACCCTGGTTCTGTTCCCGCATACGGATAATGGCTAACTTCTCTAAACGGTCCAGGTAGGAATCCAACAAGGGCTGATCGGCCGCAACAGGATAGACATCGTACAGGGTCTGGTAATTGAAGATTCGCCCCACCACGCTCGACACCTTTAATGTTAACTGCTGCGGAGGGGGCAGCCGGTCAATTCGGCTGGTTATCGCTTTCTGAATCGTATTGGGAAATCCCAGCTTATAAAGCTCATCCAGGCCGGTCGTCAGTTGGCAGGTCCCATTCCTGATTCGCAGCAGACCGGTATCCCGCAGCGCCACCGCCAGTTCCTCACTGAAAAAGGGCAGCCCCTCGGCGCGGGCGTGAATTAACTCGCCAACATTTTCCGGTAAGGCAGAAACGCCGAGCCGGTTACAGACCAGTTGAACTGTCTGTTCCTGTGGCAGCGGCTTTAATAAGATGAGCCGGGTATCGGGCGCGGCCAGAAGATGCTCGTATTGGGCTGTAATTTCCTCATGGGCTGCGGTTCCCCCAAACGGCCGAGTCACCAGCACCAACAGCAGTGGCAAAGCCTCCCACTTCAACCGTTCAATTAAGGCCCATGTCGCTGTATCCAACCACTGGCCGTCCTCCAGCACCAAAACCAACGGCCCTTTTTCAATCGCCCGCTTCATGACCGAGACGAGTAAATCATAGGTATTATTGGCCCGAAGCTCGCCACTCAGTTGAAAAGTAAAGGCAGATTCGGGAATCTGAAAGGGCAGGATAACGTTCAACAATGGCACCCGCATCAGAAGTTCTTCATTCAGTCCCAATCGCAGCCAATCAGTCACCTTGCTCCAAGCTGTTACCGTATCATCCTCTGCCCGCAGTCCAAACAACTGCTGGAAGGCCGACCGGCAGGCATGGTAAGCGACGGATTGCGTCATCTCATTTCCGGCCCCAACCAACGATTGAATCCCTCTTTTCTCCGTTTCATTCAAGAATTCAGCGACCAACCGCGACTTACCAACGCCCGCTTCCCCTTCAATCACAATCGTGCTTCCCTGTCCAGCTTTCAACTCGTCTAACTGTTCCTGAAAGAGGGCCGTCTCATACCCACGTCCAACCAAAGGAGAACCGACGTTTTTTACAGTTTCTGTAACAACTTTGTTTATCTTCTCGCCTAAAACTTTATAGACTGACAGCGGTTCTTGCAGCCCCTTTAATGGGAGAAGGCCCAACGAGTCAAATTCAAATTGGTCAACCACCCCTTTCAATATTCGCCCTGAAACCAATATCTGGCCTGGCTTCGCCTGGCTCATCAGGCGGGCGGCAATATTCACTTCCTGTCCCTGAACGCTATAGGAACGGCGTTGGCTGCTGCCGTATGCTCCAGCTCGCATCGTTCCCTGACTGATGCCGATTTGGACCGGCCCGCAAAAGGTGAGATCGGCCGGTGGATTTTGTAAATTGAGAGCGGCCGAAATGGCGCGGGCCGGATCGTTTTCATGGGTTAAGGGGGTTCCAAAAACAATGTAAAGATAGCTGCCCTTATCGCCAATCGTCAATTCCAGTAGATAACCTTCGTATTGGGCCAGGACTGTCTGGACCCATTGGATATATTTGTCGAGTTTGGCCCCCGCTTCTTCATCCTTGTCGTAATCAATATCCCCAAACTTCAAGAACATGGCAACGGATGAGCGTAGTTGGGACAGATATTCCCCTTCGCCTCGCAAGGCCCGTTCCGCAACCGGGGGCATTACCCAGGATCGGCCGATATTGGGGTCGAGAGAGACGGGAGGCCAGGGCTTTGGAGGGATGTGGCTGGACAATCTATCTACAACGGCAAAATGTTCTCCCCGACCATCTGAGCGCCATTCCACAAGATGAAGATTATTACCAAACCAGGCTATGATTTCAGCGCCAACAATTGTTTCCCCCTTGTTCAACAACTGTTCGGCCGCTGCCACCCGATCAATGGTCGTCCCGGCCAGAACCTCCAGCCGTTGAATGTCCGTTTGCCCAACCAAAAAGCGGCGGGTCATTCCGGCCGTAACGGCTACCTTCAGGGCCAGGGAGAAATCAACGCCGCCCGATGCGGGCAGATTTACAAAGTGCTTCATTTCCTGGTGCATGCCAAGCGCACAGGCGGTGGCACGACGGCCGTTGTCTCCCTCAAACCAGCAGGTAATGGCGTCCCCACTGAAAACGATCACACTGCCGCCGTAATTGTGAACGTCGGTAATCAGGTGTTCAAAGACCTGGTTTAAGTGGCGGGTCAGCTCCTCCGCCCCCAGTTCAGGGCCAAGTTTTTCGTTCAAAGCGGCCGTTAAAGGGGTAAAGCCAGAGACATCGGCAAACAAGACAGCGCCATTCGACCGGTCTGGCAGCCGCTCCCCTTTTGCCAGAGCCTGTCGCCTGTCCATCGGGACAAACACTTCAACGGCCGATGAATTTTCCTTCACAATGCCCTATAAACGATCTTCCTAAATTACTCGTCAACTATCTTGATTAAAAATCGCCGCCCGTTTCTCTACAAAGGCGGCCATTGCCTCAATATGGTCTGGCTGGGTCCATAACTGGCTGAATAACTGGCCCTCTAACACATTGGTGTCTGCCGGGGACAGCCGCCCGGCGGCCAGCACCAACTGCTTTGCCGCTGCCAGGGCCTCTTTCGGTAAATCTATCAGCGATGCAGCCCAATCCTGGGCTGCCGCCAGGACATTTTCTCCTGGGGGAACCAGCCGGTGAACGAAGCCCATTTCAACCGCTTCTTCGGCCGAAAATGTGCGGCCTGTCAACAATAACTCCATCGCCCGACTTTGCCCAACCAGCCGGACAAATCGGGCTGCGCCACCCCAGCCGGTTGTCAGGCCAACTCGCACCTGGGCAAAGCGAAAGCGAACATCGGCCAATGCCATCCGCAGATCACAGGCGGTCATAATCTCACATCCGCCGCCGACGGCGTCGCCGTTTACGGCCGCGATTACGGGAACCGGAAGCTGGGTCAACCGGGTCAATGCTGTCCCCATAATCCGGTTCAGCCGCGTCCCGGATGTCTCACTGGGATGGTTGGACAGTTCTTTCAAATCGCCGCCTGATGCGAAGGCTTTGTCGCCAGCGGCAGTTACAATCAAGACCCGGAGGCTGCTGTCGGCGGCGGCGGTTTCAACAACGGCCGAAAAGGCTTCCTGCGCCCGCCAGTTAAAGGCGTTTCGGGCTTTCGGCCGATTAATTGTCAGCACACCAACCCCAGCTTTCACCGAGTACAAAATTTCATCCATACGTCAAAGTATCAAACTTCCAACCAATCATGTCAAGCAACACCAGTATCAATTACAACCAAACCCTCCGCGCCTTCTGTATCCAATCATCCTACCACCAACACTAGAAAATGGTTCAAATACATCGGATACTATCTACTCCCCACCCCGAACCCGCTTCACCAGCCGCTCCCATGCCTGACTGAGCATCGGAACGACATCCATCTTTATCTCGCTCTCGAAGCCTAAAACACCAGGGACAAGGGGAACTGTCAGCTTCAATTTTTGCTCCCAGCCCGTTTCCTTTGCCAGAGCATTTAACAGGCTTTGCCATTCGGCCGAATCGGGCTGCTCTTCATGCAGTTGTTTTAATTCAACCAACGCCTGCTGGGCCAGGAGTGTCAGATTCTCCGCTTCCCATTGGGCGATTTGCTGCTGATCGGCCGCATCTAGCAGGAGTTCTGTCACCTCTAATTGATTGGCGTCCATCTTTTTTACCAGAACGGCGACAGTTTGCCGGTATTGGGCATCTATATGAGCCAACACAGCCTCCTGCTGCTGGCGAATATCCTCGCGAATGCTCTTTTGACCTTCGGCGAGATGATTTTCGGCCGTTTCTATCTGTTTGCTGAGAGCCGACAACTTTTGGCTAATTTCATCCAGTTGATTTTGCCTCTCACCGCTTTCCTGTTGGGGCGTTGAAGAGAGACGGGACTGAATTTCGGCCGCTTGCTGCTGGTAGCCCGCAATTGTCTTCTTTTGCCGTTCAATTTCATGCTGAATTTTCCGTAGACGACGAGAGTCATCTTCATAGGTTAGTTGTTCTTCGTACTCCCGCAGCAGTTCAACCTCACGGTCTATATTGCTCTGAAGGTCTTGCAATCGCACTTCGTCCCCAAAGGTTAATATGGGCTGGTTGGAAGGTGTTGAAAGTTCGAGTTGAGGGGCAAACCGTTGGTACTGGTAGGGATTGGCTGCTTTGACGTAATCGAGGAGATCGGGAATACGGCCGCTTTTGATGGCTCTCTCGACGACTGCCTCGACCATGCGGCTCTTGGCCATACCGGATGTGAAATCCTCATACACTTCGTGAAAACGATCAAAGGCCAGGGTTTGAATTTCGCTGCTGCTAAAGGCTGCACTTAATAGTTTGCGTATTGCTTCTAAATCATAGGCCATCAGCCACTCCTGTAAGAATAGCCACGAATTAACACAAATTACCACGAATTATTGGTTGGTTTTCATTCATGGTTGTGTCTCTTCGCAACCATGAAAACTCCTCTGAAAATAAATCTCACGCAAAGGCCGCATAAGTATGCGGGCAAAGAGCGCAAAGGGTTGATGTTTTCATTCATGGTGGTGGGTGGCGCATGTGCGCTTGCCCATGTTGTCTCCTTTGTAAATCGAATTGGTTGTTCGATAGGCGATTTACCAAATCGCGCTACGGTTTTCACTTTTGTGGACTCCCTTCTCTGAAGTTGTTGGTCGGCAAAATTTATCGAGTCCCAGTTGGCTGTGCGGCCGAATTATACCCCAGACTCCCCACACAGCATAAAAACAAGGACTAAAATCACAGGCTAACCCTGGTGTTACGTAACTGTTTGCAAAACTCGCAGATATTGTCAGTCTTCTTATGTAAACTCAAAATAGCGCCTTGTGTCGCAATCCTCAACCGGGTAAACTTTCTTGCCTGATCCGTTTACTGTTTCTGCGCTTCTACATCGCTGCACGGATAACAACCAGTGAGGAAATTCCATGAATTCACTATCTGAATCTGCTCCCCCCTTCATCGAAATGGCCCATCGTATCGTCTGGGCAACGGCCGTAACTGTTGATTCAAAAGGCCGCCCCCGTTCCCGTATTCTGCATCCTATCTGGCAGTGGGACGGCGAGCAACTGGTTGGTTGGATTGCCACCAGCCCGACTCCCCTTAAACTGGCCCACCTCAAAAAGCACCCTTATATGTCGATCAACTACTGGCATCCTTCCCATGACACCTGTCTCGCTGAATGCAGCGCCGTCCTGCTGCAAGACGACGACACCCGCAAGATGGTTTGGGACTTGTTCCTCAACGGCCCCGAACCGGTCGGCTACAATCCCACCATCGTTCCCGCCTGGACCAGCCCAACGGCCGATGCCTTCGCCGCCATCAAACTCGACCCCTGGCGCCTGCGAGTTTTCCCCGGCACCATCATGCTGGGACAGGGCGGAACCGCCTACACCTGGCAAGCAGCATAACAATCCCCAATCACCCAATCACTAACTTCCAATTACCCAACCACGAAACTACCCCTTGTCCCTACCTGCCCTCCTCCAACACCGACTCCACCGCCCACCACCCGGCTGGCTTGACATC
>JBAPRX010000128.1:0-10312 GCA_049281335.1 Promineifilaceae bacterium (SeqCode) | reverse complement strand
GAGGGCAACAGCGCGGTGTTTGTCTTCGTGTTTGTAATCCAGCAGGGAGCGAGCGATGGCGGAGGTGACGCCATCGGCCCCGACAACGACTTTGGCCCGAACATCTTCCACCTTGCCGTTGACCTTGACACGTAACCCTTTTACCTGTCCGTTTTCTATGATCGGTTCTTTGACCTGGGCCTGGCAAAATTCAGCGCCAGAGTCAACTGCATGGTCAAATAGGACAGCGTCAAATTTGAAGCGCGGGACGATACAAGAGTCGCCTCCCTGCGGCCCTTTGTGCAAATTGGCAATAATTTCATACTGGTTCGGCGAACTTAACAACATCTGGTAAGCGGGGTAAAAGTCGGCTTGCTCGATGCGCTCTTTCATACCCAACTGGTATAGAATCTCAATGGCCCCCCCCGGAATTGCATCGCCACAGGTTTTGTCTCGCGGAAATGTCTTGCGATCGATCAAAAGGACATCGTGACCTTGTTGGGCCAGTGCCATTGCTGTTGTAGATCCGCCTGGCCCTGCCCCAACCACGACAACCTCTCTCTCCATTAAATTCCCTCCTGAAGTATTGTTTTTAGCAGACCCCGGCAGCCATCGGTAACGAGTTGGTAGACATATTCAAAGTTGCCGGTGTAGTAGGGGTCGGGCACGTCTTTCTCGGCCGTTTCTTCGGCAAAGTCTAATAAAAGATGGCATCTTGGATGACGGCCGAAACGCTGTTCTAACTCGCTGAAATTTTCGCTGTCCAGGGCGATGATATAGGTGTTTTCGCGTTCCATATCGTCGGTTGTGATCTGCCTGGCACGGCCGTCATATGGGATTCCGTGCTGCTTCAAAACGCGCCGCGTGCCGCGATGGGCCGTTTCCCCAACATGCCAGGAGCCGGTTCCGGCCGAATCAACTTTTATTTTATCTGCCAGACCGGCATTATTAACCATCTGTTGAAAAACACCTTCCGCCATTGGCGACCGGCAGATATTACCCAAACATACAAATAGGACATTGATCATAAGAATCTCTTCATTCCAAGTCGGTCTATAAGCCGCATTTTGTTCCCGCCACAGCGGGCGATGATCATCTATCTAGGCCGGCCATTACTGACAGGCTCATGCAGTCTACCCGGAAGTCAATCGGAGCGAGCAACTCCGACCGTGTGCATGGCACACGAATTCTCCCTGCTTGACCTTGCTCCCGGTGGGGTTTGCCAAGCCAACGACGTTACCGCCGCTGCCGGTGGTCTTTTACACCGCCGTTTCACCCTCGCCGAACAGGAGACCTGCCCGGCAATATGCTTCTCTGTTGCACTTTCCATCGGGTTACCCCGCCCGGCTGTTAGCCGGCACCGTGCTCTATGGAGTGCGGACTTTCCTCAACCCATCAAAATGGACTGCGATCACCCGACCAACTTGATAGCGGGATGGTAACATTGCCCCTGAGTGGCGTCAAGAAAAGTTATCTTGGAGAAAATGGTGGGGCAGCCCTCAACTCTTGACATAAGAAGGCGAACAAGGCTTGATACATCAAGAAAATAGTGTATTTGACATTTACGAAACGTAAATGTCTGGTTGATGGGTTTGAATCAACGGGCAAAGCCGCTGGGGACGAATTGGGTGGGGTCTATCTGATCGAAGCCTATCTCTCGTTCGTGGCTGGCAATTCGGCCGAACAATTTCTTGACTGTCTTTTCCACCGAGTCGTAGTCAAAGAGATCAAAGATGGCTGTGTGGCGGGGATTGCCGTCCGGGTCTGGGACCAGCCGGGAGCGTTTAATGCCGTCGCTCAGGTTCTTGATGAAGCTGCGGCGATCTTCAATGCCCAGATTCTTCAAGGCAACAGCCAGCACGTCGCGGGTGTATTGTCGCGGGCCGTAAACGCCTGCTTTGTACAGGACTTCGCTTAACCGGGCACGGTTGGGGATGATATCAATACCGGGCATGTGAAAATTGTTAAGGACATCATAGAGGGCTTCGAGCGCCTGGGCCGGGTAGTAGTAGAGGTATAGGCGAGCTACTTCCAGGAAGAAGAAGTAGTGGGCAGCTTCGTCAATAGCGATTGTTTCGGCAACGCGGGCTAATATGGGGTCGGCGTCCCCTTGATGTTCAGGTACCTCGCTTTGCCCCCTGGCAATGACGGCCGTGTTGAGATAATTCAACTGGGTGGCCCGTTCCTGAATCACAACATAAAAGATGGTGTGGAAGACGTCGGTCCAGGGCATCATCCACTCGTCATTCCGCAGGCTTTGCTGATATTCTCGAATCCACTCCGGGTCACGATGCCGGGAGAAGATCATGGTGTTCAACCATAGATCGGAATGTTTCTCTTCTTCTGATCCCCACCGAATCTGGAAATGGGAACGGCCGTAACTTTTGCGCGTCATCTGTATCGTCTTGACCGTGTAGTCGGGGACGAACTGTTCAACGGCGTAATAGCCTTCCAGAATGTAGTTGAGCGGTTCGGAGAGGTCGGTTCGGAATGAACGCCAGTCGAAACTTTTATCCGGGTTCCAATTCCGCTTGCTTTGCGAACGGGCCAGATACCAGCGATACAGGCCGATCAGGCCCCGTTCAATGAGGCGATCTTTCTCCTGCTTGCTTAGTAAACCGGCTGGGAATGGGGGGCGCTGCCCTTCGACTTCCTGGATGATTGTTGCGTCTGGGTTAATCATAACTTCTCCTTGCCAGAACTATGATCCGTGTCCACCTAAAATTAATAAGGGATTGGTAATTGGTGATTGGGTAATTGGCGGTAAAAGGCACCGCTTGTCATCGGGTAATTATTGCTGGTTCCGGCCAATTATACAATTACCATGTGAATCATATCTGATAGTTTCAATATCTATACTTTGCGGGCGGCGTAAATGTTACAACTGAGGCGTTCGGTCCGGGTGAAGATCATACGCACCGCTTTTAGGTAAGCCCGAAAATCCTTGTAAATGACAGCAGAGGGTCGTTGGCTGAATCGTCGTCATAGAAAGCCATCAGGAGATCATCGTTGGCGAGGATGCGCTTGAAGGCAACCTCCTTGCCGGTCAGTCGATCAAAGACCCGAAAGACACTGCCCATCCCCCCCTTGCCTAACTGGTCAAGCAGCCGGTACCACCCACCGATGATCTCTGGCTTTATTTGATAAAGTGTGGATGAAAAATCTAACGCCATCCGCAATTTAACTATAGCAAAATCTTTCGCTAATCAAAAGTGGTTGGGCGATTATTAGCTTGACTAGCTATCGGGCAAGACATACAATCCGATAATTACCAGTACCCTCGGAGAACAATATGGATATTTTCGGAAAAATCAGCCAGTTTACGGTCGCACGCGATGCAATGGAGGCCGGATTGTACCCATACTTCATTCCCCTTGATGAAACTGAGGGAACAGAAGTCACAGTGAACGGCCGTCGTATCATTATGATCGGTTCTAACAACTATCTGGGATTGACAACCCACCCCAAGGTACGGGAAGCAGCGGAAGAAGGTATCAGGCGATATGGCACAAGCTGTACCGGTTCCCGGTTTCTAAATGGCACTCTCAGGCTGCATATGGAACTGGAGGAACGTCTGGCTCGCTTTGTGGGAAAAGAGGCGGCCCTGGTTTTCAGCACCGGGATGCAGGCGAACCTGGGAGCTATCTCCGCCCTGGTTGGGCCGAATGATTATGCTATTGTTGATAAGGACAATCACGCCAGCATCGTAGATGGCTGCCGGATGAGTCTGGGGCAGATGAAGCGTTTCCGCCATTCAGACATGAATCATCTGGACCGCGTTTTGAGCAACTTACCAGAAGAGTCCGGCAAGCTGGTCATTGTGGATGGCGTTTACAGCATGGGGGGAGACATTGTTCCGCTGCCGGAACTGGTGAAAATCTGCAAGAAGTATGGGGCGCGGATTTATGTGGATGATGCCCATTCTCTGGGTGTGTTGGGCAACGGTCGGGGAACGGCCGCCCACTTTGGGCTGACTGACGAAGTTGACCTGATTATGGGAACCTTTAGCAAATCTTTTGCCTCTATCGGCGGCTTCATCGCCGGGGATGCAGACGTGATGCATTTTATCCAGCACAATGCCCGTTCTCTGATTTTTAGCGCGAGTCTGCCTCCTTCCAACGTCATGGCGGTCATGGCTGCCCTGGAAATTATGGAGACGGAGCCGGAGCATGTGGAACAGTTGTGGGACAACGGTCAAAAGATGCTAAACGGCTTGAATGCGTTGGGATTTAATACCGGTCAAACCCAAACGCCCATCATTCCGATCATTATCGGGGAGAATGACCCCACCTTTCTGACCTGGCGGCTGTTGTTTGAGCGGGGGTTGTATACTAATCCGGTTGTGTCACCGGCCGTTCCTGAAGGGCAGGCACTTCTACGCACCAGTTATATGGCAACCCATACCGAGGATCAGCTGGATGAAGCCCTGGATATTCTGGCGACTACGGGCCGCCAGTTAGGACTGATCCCGTAAGGTTTATCTCTGTCTAATCCAATCTTTCATTCTCCAAAAGTCGAAATTGAATTACGAGAGGTGCAAGAAGCTGATCTTGATCTGTTCTTTGCCTTCCAACAAGACCCTGCTGCGGTTCATATGGCGGCCTTCGTGTCCCGTGATCCGACGGACAGGGCGGTTTTTGACGCACATTGGCAGCGGATTTTGGCTGACGAACAGACTACGAACAGGACGATCCTTTTTGAGGGGCAGGTTGTTGGGCATGTTGCCAGCTTTGTGATGTTTGGCGACCTGGAAGTGACTTATTGGATTGATAGGGCTTATTGGGGGAAGGGGCTGGCGACGCAGGCGCTATCGGCGTTTCTGACAACTGTACAGAAGAAACGGCCGATATACGGTCGTGCTGCCAAAGACAATCTTGGCTCTCGACGGGTGTTGGAAAAGTGTGGGTTTCAATATGTTGGGGAGGATAAGGGCTTCGCCAATGCACGGGGAAAGGAGATTGTTGAAGTGATTATGAGGCGGGAAATGTAGCCCGTGTATTCATGCTACAACTGGAATAATGAATAACAACTTTGAATCCGCTCCCATTATCAGTGTATTGACAATGCCCTACAATGTAACTACGATGAACATTCTGAATGGGAAGACCGTTTTTTACTGCTAGGATTGAGTTCTAAACTGCGTCTACTAATAATCTGTCACGCTTACCGAGCGGAAGACGGCCTGATTCGTCTTATCTCTGCCCGAAAAGCCAACAATCAGGAAGCGCCCTATTACTACAGGTGATAACTATGGAAAGTGAAAAGGAATGGGATCTTGCAAAAATGAAATCCCGCCCCAACCCATATGCCAAACAATTGAAAAAGCAGATCACTCTCCGAATTAATCCAGATGTCATTGACTATTTCAAAGAGATGGCCGAAAAGACTGGTATTCCGTATCAAAGTCTTATCAACCTGTACCTGGTTGATTGTGTAAACTCAGAGCGAACATTACAACTATCTTGGGACGCTTCACAATAAGGTCAACTGCTATTCCGCTCACAAACCAATCTAACTGCCATTAATAATCAGTTTATGGATGGCTAATTCGGCTTCGGCCGTTTCTTCGCCGCTGACGACCAGGCTGATGCTGCATTCTGATGACCCTTGGGCGATTGCGAGGACGTTGATGCCGGCGTTGCCCAATGCAGTGAAGACACGTCCGGCGATGCCGGGTGTGCCGCGCATACCGGCCCCAACAGTGGTGATGACCGAAACCGGCCGTTCGGCCCAAATGCGGTCAATGTCGCGGCGGGCCAGCTCTTTGGCAAACTCACTTTCGAGAGCGGTCGTTACCTGACCGGTGACGGATTCGGGGATGGAGAAGCAGATAGACTGTTCGGAGGAGGATTGGGTGATGAGCAGGACGCTGACGTGGATTCCAGCCACAGCGCCGAAGGCGCGGGCGGCAATGCCGGGAACGCCCATCATACCTCGCCCCTCAATGTTGACAAGACTCTGTTTCTTGACGGCCGTTACTGCCTTAATGTCCCCCTGTTCAGCGGCATCGTCGCTGACGATGACGGTGCCGGGGTGGTCGGGGTTAAAAGTGTTTTTTATCCGCAGGGGAATGCCATTTTCAATGCATGGGCGGATTGTCTTGGGGTGGAGTACCTTCGCACCGTAGTAGGCCAGTTCGGCCACTTCCCGGTAGGAGAGGGTTGGAATGGTGCGGGCGTTGGAGACGAAACGGGGATCGGCCGACATGACGCCATCCACATCGGTCCAAATCCAGACTTCATCGGCCCGCAAAGCCTGCCCCAGGATGGCGGCGCTGTAGTCGGAACCGCCCCGCCCCAGTGTGGTCGTCACGCCTTCGGGCGACGCGCCGATGAAGCCGGTGACAATGGGGACAACGCCTTTTTCGAGTAAGGGCCGCAGCCGGGCCTGGGTCTGTCTGGTAGTTTCTTCCATCTGGGGAATGGCAGCCTGAAAGGTGCCGTCGGTCAGGATCAGGTCGGTGGCATTGACGGCTTCGGCCGCCTGTCCGGACTGGGCCAGATAGGCGGCGATGGTTTGAATGCTCATCTGTTCGCCCATTGAGCTGATAGCATCCAGAGCGCGAGGAGTGAGTTCGCCCAGGATCAGAACGGCTTTACAAAGCGATTCAAAGCGGTTGACAAGGCGGTTGATTTCGGCCGAAACGCGGCTGCGATCTTCCCCTTCGACCAGGAGCGATTCGATGGCTTCGCCATGTTTTTGGCGCAACTGTTGGGCGACGTCCTGGTAGGTGGTGGTATCGCCAGAAGCGGCCGTGTTGGCGCCTTTGAGCAGCAGATCGGTGACGCCGCTCATGGCTGAAGCGACAACGACCACGTGGTGGTGGCTGTTAACTGCGCTGCGAATCAAGCTGGCAGCGCGTTCGATGGCTGCGACGCTTCCAACTGAAGTGCCGCCGAATTTCATTACGAGTGTCATGATAACCTTTCGTGATTGTTAGTGTTGTGGGGGGTTAAGCATCATGTATCATAGTTGCGCCAATGCCTGGGAGAGATCGGCTAGAATATCGGCCGTGTCTTCGATGCCAATGGCGAAGCGAACGAGGTTGTCTTTGATGCCAACGGCCAGCCGTTCTTCGGTGGAGAGTTCGTAGAATGACATCAAGGCTGGCTGTTCGATGAGGCTCTCGACACCGCCCAGACTGGGGGCGATGTAGGGAATCTGCATGGCGTCAATGAAACGGGAGGTGGTGTCCAGTGCGGTTTCTCCATCTCTAGGGGTAATCTCAAAGCTGACCACGCCGCCAAAACCGGTCATCTGTTTGCGGGCGACGAGATAGTCGGGGTGGGAAGCCAGACCGGGATACCAGACCTTTTCCACTTTGGGGTGCTGATCCAGGAATTCGGCCACTGTTTGGGCATTGAGGTTTTGTTGGGCGACTCGCAGGGCGAGTGTTTTCAAGCCCCGTTCCAGAAGAGAGGCGGCGTGGGGGTCTAAGATGCCGCCGAGAACACCCTGGCTCTGGCGAAGGGCGTGGATAAGGCCAGCGTCGCCGACGACAGCCCCGGCCATGATGTCGTTGTGACCGCTGAAATATTTGGTGGCGCTGTGGACGACGAGATCAACACCGAAATCTAACGGCCGTTGGTTGATGGGGGTGGCAAAGGTGGCGTCAATCATGGTCTTGATCCGGTTGCGGCGGGCAATGGCGACCAGCCGTTCCAGATCAACGACCCGCAGGTAGGGGTTGGTGGGGCTTTCGCTGATGATCAGGCGGGTGTTGGGCTGGATGGCCGCTTCCAGCGATTCGTAATCGCCCATTGGCACCTGGGTGGATTCGATGCCGAGCCGTTTCAGGAAGGTCTGGCAAAAGGCGCGGGTTTTGCGGTAGCAGTCATCGGTGAAGATGACGTGGCTGCCGGATGACAGCATTGAGAGCAATATATTGGTGATGGCGGACATACCGGTGGGGAACAAAAGGGCGTCGCCGCCGTTTTCAAGGGCTGCCAGCCGTTTTTCGACGGATTGGACGGTGGGGTTGCCATAGCGGCCGTATTCGCCGCGTTCGGCCATTGCGGGGTCGGTTCCCCACATTTTGGCTTCCATGAAGGCCCGTAGATCGGCCGTGTTCTCAAAAGTATAGGTGGCGGTCTGAACAACCGGCGTTATCAGAGAATGCCCAGCCTGGGTACGGCGATTTTGAAGACGGCCGTGAACGGCCTGGGTTGCCACGCCAGTAGGTCTTTCGGTCATAGTCGTTTCAGATAAGGGTTGTTGTTTCACTGTATGTAACATTCTGTGCTGTCTCCTCTGCATTCACATACAAAGCGAAGAGTCGTTTCTAAACGAAAAACGCCTCTTCTAAAAGTGTAGAAGAGGCGTTTGGTTTTTTTCTCTTTTATGCACGCCACTCCTCTCATCTTTCAGAAGAATCCTTTCTTTGAAAAAGGCCTTCACTTCTGCCGAAATTAGCACCATTTTCACAACACTGTGTTTCACATATTTGTGTTTACAGCTTTGCGACGGTTGCTGAGGTTTCATCGGGTCGGTCCCTCCACCTCTCTGGATAAGAAGCATGTAAAAATATTATTCAGTTGTTACTTGAATGTTAGCAAAGGACAGCTAAGTTGTCAAAATACCGGGAATACCAGGCAAAATGGGTTGAAAATCTATTGACTAATACTCTATACTATTTTCGATGAATGATGATGAGCCTTCCGGGCGTTCTGGTACTATAGACATTACAGCCTACGAAAAGAATCAACGAAAGCGCATCCTCTCAGTCTTTCTTGTCATTATCATGGTTGCGTCCGCAATTTTCGGACTAATCAATCTATTCTGGTATGAATCGAGTGAGCCTGCGGCCGTCTTCTTTATTGTTGCGATTCTCTGCCTGCCCACCCTTTGGCTAAATTTACGGAACCGTTATCTGCTCTCTGGTACGATTGCCACATACCTGGTCTTCATATTGGCTCACTACAACCTGGTGGATGGGGCCGGGATACGCGATCCGGGGGTTGTGGCCTATCCTCTCATTGTCCTGATTGGGAGTCTCCTATTTGGCAAGCCGTCTATCCCCATTTTTACCATAACGGGCATTGCGTCTCTGGTCATGGTTGTTGCCTACACGGCATCCTTTGAGACAGATTTGGATCGTTTGATTATCATTTCGGTTTTGTTGATCGTTGGGGCCGGGGCAACCTGGGCGATTTTGGATAATATAGAAAGCACCACCAACCGGCTCAAGGAGTCGGATGCGTACCTGCGGGAGTCGCTGGAACAATCGCGGAAACATCTCCAGCGTATCAATGACATTATCGAATCGGTTCCCGAAGGCGTCCTCTTATTGAATTCGCATCATCAAATCATCCTGGCGAATCAAACAGCACAAGATTTTCTGGGAAATTTAGCGCCAACTTACTCTGAGGAAGCGTCCCTTGAGCAAATCGGCCGTTTTTCTATTGATGAGCTTATCAGCAGCGCCGACGAGGAGTGGCGAGAGGTTACCGTTGGCGAAGAAGAGCACGTCTTTGAAGCGGCCGTTCGTCCAGTCCAAAACGTTCCGCCTCCGTACAGAAATTGGGTCCTTGTTCTGCGAGACGTTACTTTGGAACGCCAACAGCAGCAATCTATTCAAGAACAGGTCCAACTGGCAACGGTGGGGCAGCTTGCGACAGGCATTGCCCATGATTTCCGAAATATTCTGAGCGTTATCTCGGCCTATAGTCAGATTGTGCAGAAACGGCCGGGGGTGTTGAAACAAAAGGAGTATCTGTCCGTTATTCAGGACCAGATAAAGGATGCTGCCCAGTTGATTGAGCAGATTCTTGATTTCGGCCGACGGACGATTATGCGCCGCCAGCCTTTGGATGCGGTGGCGCTGATTGAGAATGTGATTGAACTTTTGCAGCGCACCTTACCGTCCAGCATTGAAATTAAATTCGCTCATGACCCCGGCCAATACATCCTCAACGCCGACAAGAGCCGCCTGCAACAAGCATTGGTGAATCTGGCTGTTAATGCCCGCGATGCAATGCCGAATGGCGGGACATTAGTTTTTACGCTAACCAAAGAAGGGATACCGGAAAGAGTTACTGTTGGCACCGATTCGCCAGCGCAGGAGTGGATGACGTTGTGCATCCATGACACCGGGGAAGGGGTTCATCCCGAAGATGTGGCCCATATATTCGAGCCGTTCTTTACAACAAAGAATACAAGAAAAGGTACCGGCCTGGGGCTGGCCCAGGTTTATGGTATTGTCAAGCAGCACGAGGGGGAAATAACTGTCACCAGTGAGCCGGGTAAGGGGACGGCCTTTAACCTCTTTTTTCCGACAACGGCCGAAATACCGACCGCACTTGCTGCTGAGAGCGAAGAAGAGGTGATACTGGAC
>JBAPRX010000127.1:0-1858 GCA_049281335.1 Promineifilaceae bacterium (SeqCode) | reverse complement strand
GTGCCGCCCCGATTGCCCAGCCAACCACCAACGGTGGCAGCAAATTTTGCGCCCATATTTTCTGGGAATGGAACACCGCCCAGGGACTAACCGCAAAGAAAAGCGCTGCCGCAAAAGCGGCCGTTATGCCCCAATAACGCCGGGTCAGCCACCAACAACCGAGAACGGCGGCTGTATTCACCAATCCCGTAAACAGAATCGCGCTGTAGACATGCTTCCAGACCAGCAGCGGCAGGGTATACAGCCAAACACTCATCGGAAAGTTGGGAAAGCCAACCGAACTACTGATGCCCCGGACGGCAAACGTCTGGAACTTAGCCATATTCAGCGCCAGGGAGAACAGATTGGCTTCGTCCCGCTTGAACTCCACCAGACCCGGCTGTCCCATCCGCAGCAGCGCTGCCACCAGCAGAATAAGAACCAAAAAGCCGATCTCGCGGGCTGTGATAGAGGCTTGTTTCTGTTTAGGGGTCGTTGTCATGGGAATTATTTAGATGAGTCTGTCCTGGTTCCCTGCTGATTTAGCGCATAGGGTGTTGATTTATCACTTCTCTTTAGTTTGTTGAAGATTTACCGGTACTTTTGCCAGGAAAAGATGGTTGTCTATCCAATGACCATCTTCGCCAACGATATTTTGTCTTTGTTCCGTATTGGCGTCAAACAAGGCAACGTCAACGGGATAGATTCCCGGCGGGAATTGTTCCTCGATGAGCAGTTGACGGGTATCTTCAATGATTTCCCCTTTCTGCCAGGTATTGGTCGGCCATTTTCCTCGCTGCGGCGGGCCATCGGCTGCTGCCAGAATGTCCCCATTTTCATCCAACAATCGTACCTGAACAATATAATCGGTCGGATAGTCCGTTAAGGCTTCCCAATATAGGGTTACAGCTAGAAAACTACCGGCCTCGGCCGTTCGTTGGTTGTATTCATAACCCACCAGCCGTATCTCGTCGTTAAAGTTCTGATCTTGCAGGTTAGGATAGTCGCCCGCCTTTGGCACAACTTGAATGGGTGTCAGGTCCAGCGCGTCCCCCAATTCCTGACCATCCGGGCCAGTAATGCCCAACCGGAAGCCACCCGGCGCATACAGCCCAACGCTGAGTGTGGCTGTCGAGGGCGCATAATCCGTTTCCGAAAGGTAAATGCGAACCGTATCTATAAAACGATCCCCTGGCTTCCACTGACTGGTCGGAAAACGCCCTAGTCCGGGGTGTGTATCTCGCTGGGCAATGATCGTTCCTGTTTCATCTATCAGGTGGACAAAGAGATAATAATCTCCCGGTGGCTGGACGTTGACCTGCCAGTAAAGCGAGAGGTCAAGATAGCCGCCCGGCTCAACGGCCGTGCTGCTGATCTCATATCCCAACAACGTCGCCAGCACATCAAAATTGGCATGAATGGGATTGGGGATGACAGCATCTTCCTTGATCTCCGGCGGCCGAGCATATGCCGGAGCCAGATACCCAAAGAGAGCTACCAATGCCAACCCGGCCAGTCCCACCCCAAATAGGCCCGCCAGAACAGTCTCGACCCGTTCCCTGTTTATGATCCTGCGCCACTGCGTAAAGATTTCTGCCGCTTCTCCCAACCCATAAGCGATCAGGACCGCCAGCGCCGCCAGCCCCGGAAAGAAAAATCGGCCGTTTGGCCCGGCCGGACTGACCAGCATATAGTTAAACAAAACCGCCATAAAAAGAGCGACATCTAAAGCCAGAAGAAAGAGGAAAAATCGCGCCAAACCCCGCCGGACGAAGCCGATGATGGCTCCAACAAACCCGGCCATTGTAAGCCACAAAAGCCCATCATAGATAATTTGCGGCATTGGTATCTGCCCAAAGCCGAAGCGGCCCCACAGCGT
>JBAPRX010000126.1:0-3771 GCA_049281335.1 Promineifilaceae bacterium (SeqCode) | reverse complement strand
CTATACACCAGAATTGGGCATTGTTATGGTTCGGGCGGGAACGGAAAAGAAGAACGACCGCAATATGACCTGGTTCTCGGTGGTAGATACGGGTTCCGGGATTCCAGAAGAAGAACTACCTCAAATTTTTGACCGTTTCTTCCGAAGCCAGGTAGTTGAAGCAGCCGGTATCCGGGGGACGGGACTGGGATTGGCAATCTGTAAAGAGATCGTCGAACGGCATCTGGGTTACATTGAGGCAAAGAGCGAGCCAGGAGAGGGGAGCACTTTCACCGTTTGGCTGCCTATTGAGGAAGCAGCAACAGTTGAGGCGTAATTTTCTTTTTGGGTTGTTCTGCCGTAAAATATTGATCCTAATTGTTTTGGATTGAGGTGTATTGTGGAAAACCTACCTGTTGTTGATACATCGCGTTTTACTCCCCTGCTTGAAAAATATAACGGCCGAAAACGAGATGCCTTGCTGCCCATGCTCCATGAAGCTCAGGCTATTTATGGCTGGCTTCCAGGCGAAGTTCAGCAGGCAATTGGTGAGACTTTGCGCGTCCCGCTGGCTGACATTCACGGGGTCATTGAGTTTTACACCATGTTCTATAATGAGCCGACGGCCAGAAAGGTGATTCGGGTCTGTGAAGACCCGGCCTGTTATCTGGCCGGTGGAGAGGGAGTGATGGCGGCTCTTGAGGAACGGCTCGGTCTGCATCCGGGGGAGACAGGTGATGTAGCGGGCTTCGATGGAGAAATTACCTACGAGCATGTAACTTGTTTGGGAATGTGTGAATTAGCCCCGGCAGCCTTGAACGGCGTTCGTCCGGCGGGTGAATTGACAACGGCCGATGTGGATGAGTTTCTGGCCGGAACCTACCCCGAACCCAATGCCAAAGTCTACGGGCAGCCGTTGCTCTTGCTCAAGCGATTGGGCCAGGTCAACCCAGAAAGTTTGGAAGATTACGAAGCCCATGGCGGTTATCAAGGGTTGCGGAAAGCATTGGCAATGACGCCCCAGGCATTGATTGAGTTGGTCGAGGCCAGCGGTGTTGTCGGCCGAGGTGGGGCGATGTTCCCGACCGGCCGAAAATGGCGTTTTACACGCGGCGCACCGGGCAGTTCGGCCGATAAGCACATTGTTGTCAATGCCGACGAAAGCGAACCGGGAACGTTCAAAGATCGCTGTCTGATGGAAGAAGACCCCTTTGCAGTGATTGAGTCCGCGACGGTTGCGGCCTATGGTGTTGGGGCCGAAAACGGTTGGATTTTTGTCCGGGGTGAATATCCTCGTAGTTTCCGGCGGCTGCAAAATGCGGTTGAGCAGGCGCGGGCAGCCGGTTATTTGGGCCGGAACGTGCTGGGCAAAGCCGGTTTTCATTTTGATATTGAGGTTCGGATGGGGGCTGGAGCTTATATTTGCGGTGAAGAAACCGCCCTCTTTGAAGCGATTGAAGGCAAGCGCGGTTTCCCAAGAATTAAACCGCCATTCCCAACAACGCATGGCCTGTTCATGCAGCCAACTTCCGTCAACAACGTTGAGACGCTGGTCGCTGCTCTGGTTGTTTTGGAAACGGGTCTGGAAGCGTGGCAGCAGTTGGGAACGGAGAAATCGCCGGGGACAAAGCTCTTCTGTCTCAGCGGCCATGTTGAAAAACCGGGCATTTACGAGGTTCCCTTTGGCCTGACTATTCGAGAGTTAATTGAAATGGCCGGAGGGGTGGCGGGCGGCAAGAATTTACAGGCGGCGCTGATGGGCGGCGCGGCAGGCGTCTTCATCGGTGAGGAAAAACTGGACATGCCGCTGACCTATGAGGCATCCCGCGAAAACGGCATTCCTTTGGGATCGGGGGTGGTGATGGTCTTTGATGAATCGGCCGATCTCCGAAAAGCGATGTACCAGTTAGGCCGTTTCTTTGCCCACGAAAGCTGTGGTAAATGTTTTCCCTGCCAATTGGGTTCCCAACGGCAGATGGAAATTCTGGACCGTATTGCCAATGATGGCGGCGTGAAGGCGGGGGATATGCAAAAGCTGCTTGATGTTGGCTTCACGATGACGGAGACATCTTTGTGCGGGCTGGGCCAGACGGCCGCTTCGGCCGTTGTCAGCGCCATTCAGTTGTGGCCTGAACTGGTTGGAGAATAGTCCGCAATGATCGGCGAATTGACTGTCCCATCTGGAATTGAATCCGACAACCCTCTGGAGACGATTCCGGCTGGCACGAAGCCCACTACTTATATTTCTCTAGGTGACAGCTTTGAGCAGGTGGTGGATGGTGAAGTGGTTGAGGAGTCCCAGACCTGTATTGCTGTCAATGGGCGCGAATTGGCAACCGTCATGTGTTCCCCCAGAGAGTTGAAGTGGATGGCAGTAGGCTTTCTCTACAACGAGGGGCTGATTCAATCGCTGGATGAGGTCCGCTCGCTGCATATTTCGGCCAGTGAAAGCTGCGTGGATGTCTGGCTCCACGATCTGGACAGGGAAATGCCGAAGCGCTTTATTGTGACGGCGGGCTGTGGGGGCGGCGTCACCTTTGATGATTTATCGCAAAAACATGCCCCTTTAACGGCCGAACTATCTGTTCGGCCGGAGCAGTTGGCCGGGTTGATGCGCCAGCTTCACATGGGGGCAGAACTCTACCAACGGGCGCGGGGAATTCATACGGCCGTACTGGCCGACGGCAGCGAGATTTTGATTCAGGTGGAGGATATCGGCCGTCATAACTGCCTCGATAAGCTGGCAGGGGCGGCATTGATGGAAGGGATTCAGTCGAACGGCCGAATTTTGTTGAGCAGCGGCCGAATTAGCAGCGAAATGATCAACAAAGCCCGGCGGTTGGAAACGCCCATCGTCTGTTCCCGAACCTCGCCAACCAGCCTGTCAGTTGCGCTGGCCGAGTCGTGGAACATGACCATCGTGGCCTATTTGCGGCAGGATCGAATGCGGGTTTATACGCATCCTGAACGGATTTTGATCAAGTGAGTGTGCAGTAATTATGTAATTGGTGATTGGGTAATTGATTGCTCTAATGCTTAGTTAAATTAAAGATTACCAATCCTCCGGGAGGTTTGACCGAGGTGTTACACACTGGTGGAAGCCTTCTGGAGGATATAAAAATCAATCTAACAGAGCGCTAATTACCCAGTTACCCAATTACCAAATCGCTGGCTTATTTACGAACGACTAGGAGTTTTTATGAGTGACACGGTTACTCTGACGATTGACGGCAAAGAAGTGACTGTTCCCAATGGGACGACGATTTTGAATGCGGCCAGGCAGGTCGGGGTGGATATTCCCGTTATCTGTTACCATCCTCACCTGACGGCCAACGGGCTGTGCCGGATTTGCTCGGTGGATGCCGGGTTCCGGGTGCAGGTGGCGGCCTGTGTCACCGAATGCGCCGATGGCATGACCATTGAGACGCGCAATAAGGATGTGGAACGCGGCCGTCGTACCATCTTGGAACTGTTAAACTCGACCATTGAGTTGGAGGAAGCACCTGAGATTCTTGATTTGATGGCGGATTATGAGGCCGATGACGGCCGATTTGCAGGCGGCAAACGGCGCGAATCACCCGTTCACGATGACAACCCCTTCTACATTCGTGATTACAACCAGTGTATTAACTGCTGGCGCTGTGTCCAGGTATGCGCCGAAGATGCCCAATTTACCTTTGCCCTATCATTCGATGGCCGGGGCTTTGAGACGCGGATCGGAACCTTTATGGATAATGGCATGACCGATACCACCTGTGTTTTTTGTGGCCAATGTGTCGGCGCCTGTCCGAC
>JBAPRX010000125.1:0-4742 GCA_049281335.1 Promineifilaceae bacterium (SeqCode) | reverse complement strand
CACCGATGCAAAATTGATCGGCCGAGATCGGTTTCTGTTATTCATGTTCATCTTTGTAGTCTATATCGCCGCCGCACTGCGCTTATTGCTGCCTTGGGCCAACAACTACTTAGGCGAAGCGGGCATTCTACCAAACAATTATATCAGTGAAAGTTTGAGTGATTTTTATCCAATGATTGTGGCCTATATGGCGATCTTTACCGGCGGGCTGTTAATCGGAATGGTTGTCGGCTTTATTGTGCTGGACGAGAAAGACCAAAACACGCTCAAAGCCATGCTCATCTCTCCCCTGCCTCTGAAGCAATATGTGTTGTATCGCATTGGCTTACCAACCGTGCTGGCTTTCATTGTCATATTAACGATGATCATAGCTATCAACCAAGCATTGTTGCCGATTTGGCAACTCATTCTCATTGCCGCAGGTGGCGCACTCACATCACCAATTGCCGCGCTCTTTTTTGCCGTTGTTGCAGAAAACAAGGTTGCTGGCTTTGCTTATGGCAAGTTTGTTGGCATAGCAGGTTGGATCATTGCGGGAAGTTGGTTCGTGCCGGAACCGTATCAATGGCTGTTTGGCCTGTTTCCACCCTATTGGATCAGCAAGGCTTATTGGATGGCCTTTGAAGGGCGTAGTTTCTGGTGGGTAGCGTTGATTATTGGTGTTATATCACAGTTGGCATTGATCAACTTGTTGATTCAACGGTTTAACAAAGTCGCCTACGCAACTTAAAAAATTAAGGCGCATGTTCCAGCAAATAGTCGCGTAATTCAGGATGTCCCAAATGATCAGCCCAACCAATAGGCGAACTCCCATAACGTGGATCTTGATGAGTGACATCAGCGCCATATTGCAGTAATACTTTAGCCGATTCCATATGCCCACCCCAGGCAGCCATATGTAAGGCAGTTATACTTTTCTCGCCTGCGAAGTCGGCCGTATGATGCACATCGGCCCCGCGTTCAAGCAGCCAGCGCACCGTTTCCGGCTGTCCAGCGGAGATAGCCCAGAAAAGCGCCGTGCCTTGATAAGGTTCGGCGTCAACGTTTGCTCCCTGATTAAGAAGGTAGTCCAGAACCTGAACACGGCCGTTCTTGGCAGCATAAACCAACGCCTCATCTACAATCTCTTGGCGATCATCGCTAGGAACCCAGGGTGGAAAGCCGGAGTGTGGCCGGTGAAACGCCCGTTTTTGTCCAGCTTCGGGTCTAAGCGAGCCATCCGGGTTAAAGAACGCTGTCATGAGGTCGAGACGCCCCAACCCGGCAGCCGCCCGTAGATTGAAAGGATAGATGCCTTCTTGAGCCAGCCGCTCCGCCTGCGGCCGATTTCCCCAAAAGAGAGCCTGCATCAACGGTGTGCCGCCTTCACCATGTGCTTCGGCCGTCACGTCTGCTCCGTCAACCAGAAGCGAATCAATGATCCCAATAGCCATCTCTTCCCCACCAGGCGTTCCACTAACCGAGGTATAGGCGACAGAGTGAAGCAAGGTCCATCCCTTATTATTTGTCATATTAACATCTGTCCCAGCAGCAAGGAGCAGATTGACCATTCCCACTTGATGAAAACTGGCAGCCAGATGCAGCAGCCCGTTCCCATTCGTTCCTGGGGTTGTTGCCAATTCAGGATGGTCAGTCAGGATTTGCTTGAATCTCTCCACATCATTATCTTTGATGGCCTGAAAAGCAGTGCGGAAAGGCTCAATGACCTTGCCCTGCGCCAGACGTTTTACGTGAGCAGCCAGAGCAGGCCAGTCGGCGAAACCATGTTCGCGGGCCAACACCAGTCGAGCGTCGTCCATTGTGAAATCGGCCGCTTTAATAGCCTCATCGCTGGCATTGGCAAAACGAGGATGGGATTGACGAATTAAATTCAATGCTCGCTGCTGTCCGGTCAGGTACACGCTGTGCAAACCGAAAGCCCGCCCATCGTAGTAATCAATGTCCGTTTCAAAAGCCCGATGAAGGGAACGATCTCGAACGCCATCAATAAAGTGCTTCAGTTTGGGCCAACTGGCAAAACCATACTCACGGGCAATGATTAGCTGGGCATCGCTCAATTTGGGCGCTGTTAGCTTCTCGCACCGGGGATGGGATTGCTGGCAACGCTCAACAGCAGTTGGCTTGTTAGCTTTCAACTGCTTGTGCAAGGCTTTTGCCTGCTTCTTCAAATAAATAAGATTGGGATTCGGGGGGAGTTGATTAGACATGTTGATCTCCTTTTAGTAGCTACCTGGTGTTCGTTGAACAGGTTAAAAGAAAATCATCAGAATTGGTTAAAAGATTTGTAGCAGGTGGGATAGTCCCTTTCCACGAACAGGTTGCATCCTTAATGCCAAGCCATTGTACCAGAACATTTGCTCTTAGGGAAGTTCCCTATTGAGTAAATCAGGGAAACACTGTATGATAACTCCTGCAGGGATCATGTTGATATAAGATTATCATCAACTTTTGCCGGGAGTTTTCAGGATTTGAATTGCAGCTAGGTAAGTCACAACAATAAAAACCCGGCAAATGTTTTTGGAGGGTACTCATGCAAATAAAACGCGAGAACATTATTAAATCTGGAAAGAGAACGGCTCTAGTCTACAAAAATTCATTCTGGCCGTTCACTATCCTTCAGAAATATCTAGGAGCCATTGCGCTGGCTTTCAGTATTTTGTTGATCCCGGCAGGGTCAACGTTGTTAAGCCCGATTTCATCTCTAACTAATGTACCAACGATAGATATTGCGAGCGTTGAGCCGGATCAGTCGGTCACAATTCACACCGAAAACTTCCCTGCCAACAAAGAATTTAAAGTAACAATGGGGCCAATTGGGACGAAGGGAATTAATGGAATCGTTGTAGGAACTATCAGCTCCGGTATGGGCGGTAGCTTCGATGCTGCCTTCTCCATCCCGGCCGCACTCGTTGGATCTCCACAAATCTCTATCCGCCTCCAAACCTCTGAACTAAATCCTTACTACAGTTTCAACTGGTTTTATAACATCAGTTCCGGCACCAGCAGCGGCACAGGTGGCTCTTCGGGCTATTCAGGTATTCCAACTATCACCATCACAAGTGTCGTTCGTAATGAAGACATTGTCTTCCAAACCGAGAATTTCCCAGCCAACCAGACCTTTAATGTTTACATGGGACCGATGGGAACAAGAGGCATTGGTGGCGTGATGGTCGGCCGTTTTCCATCAGGCGATGGTGGCTCCTTCCCTGTTATGGTTCCCATCCCAGATTCATTAATGAATAGTGACCTGATCGCTGTTCGGGCGCAAACCGAACAGATTTACCCGTATTACAGTTATAACTATTTCTACAATACGACAACACCCTGACAGAAAATATCTAATAGTCTTATTTCTGAGTGAATTGAAGGGCAGTGTTTACCACTGCCCTTTTTATTTGGAGAACTATTAAGCCTGCCCGCCAAAAGGCAACGGCCGCAATGCCGTGTGCCAGAACTGCAAACAGCGGTGGCGTCTGTAAGGTGTAATAAGACCAACAAAGGCGCGTGGTTCCCCAAAGCTCCAAAAAATAACCCAACCCGGAGCCTGCAATGAAAGTTAAGACTGATAAACGATAATCCGTAGGCGTTAATATCATCAATGTACACAAAGTCAAAGCCAGAATCGTAAAGGACTTGTCGAGGGTGGGCCAGACGAAAACCAGCATCAAAAGCATAAAAGCCGGAAAGATGAGCCAGTAAAGCAGTGTGTAGATTCCCGAGAAGGCATGCCCCTCGGACGGCGCATCGGGAGAAACGCGGTGCAAGATGCGAACCAGACGGTCAATCGAAAGCGCAGCTATAGGCCAGGCCGGGATAATCCACAAAGGCGGCCGTTCCAGGGTGTAGTAAGTCCACAATTCGGTCTGCGTCCCCCAACTCTCTATTACCAGACCACCCACCAATCCTACGCTAACGATCAATAAATCTACTTTGAGATTCGCTCCCGTCATGATCAGGATTGTCATGACGGCAAAAATACCGATGAGCAGCCAGTCTACTTGCTGCCAAAGAGGACGGCTCCAATCAATTTGAGCCAGATACTCTTCGGCCAGCGGCCACCAAACATATCCAAGAACAAAGAGCGTCAGCACAAAGGTACTGAGCAGCACGTAGCTCCAGCGCGATAGTCCAAGATCGGCCGCAAGAAGCCGAGTCGATTTCTCCGGGTTTGAAAGAGATTGCTTTGAGGTGGACACAAGGATATTTTACTGGACGTACTTCAAAATCGGTAGTCCACGCTAATTTCTCCGTACTCGCACGTAAAGGAGGAGGCTAATCGCCAAAACGCCGGCAATACCCAGGACTAACAAACCCAATTGGGTGGTATCTATTGAGCCGGCAGGCGTTGTTGTTGAAGGGGATCCCACTGTTACGGGTGGTTGTGTTGGGAGAGGGGTTGCCGCTTGTAGTGATTCGGCCGTTTCTGTAACCAATGGCGTGAGGGTCGGTAAAGATGTTGGCGTATGGGTCACTGTTGGAATCGGGGTAACTGTTGCTGTAGGAAGGACGGTTGGTGTTGCCAAGGGTGTTTGTGTCGGCTCCTCAGTCGGGGTCAGTGTCAAAACAGCGTCAAAGTCTAGTGTTGGAACCGGTACGGCCGTGCCAACCTCAACAGCAGAAGAAAGCGGCGACATTTGCAACCCTGCTCCTTCTTCAAACAAGATGATCGGCCGTCCGCCGGTCAGGCACTCACCATAGCAGCGTGCGGGATCTAACACGAGATTGTACACGCCCCCCTGTGC
>JBAPRX010000124.1:0-41295 GCA_049281335.1 Promineifilaceae bacterium (SeqCode) | reverse complement strand
CTCCCATCCTTGTAGTAAGCAAGAATCGCCCTGGTGGCGGGGTCTGAACCGCCATTGTAGACGGATCCAACGAAGCTAGACCAGGGTCTGCCTGTTCTTAAAGTCAAGGGGTCATACATTCCTTGTGACTGTAAAAACTCTACTCTTATGCTTTCCAAAAAACCTGGAGGACGGCCTTTCGGAGCAGACAATGCCCATTCTGGATGTAATTTGCTGTGTTCTCTGAAAAAGTTTGCAAAATCGTTTGCTAAATTATTCAAATCGTATGTCTCCGGCACCTCTGCTGCGGCCGGTCTTCCAGACTAGACCACCCCGCTTACCATTCCGCCACGCCGTATCCCATATTAGTTCCTTGTGTACCGAATTGCCATAGACATACGCATTTTCGTTTGCCAAAATTTGGGTTTTATTCAGCTAACCAGTTCTCAACATCTAGATCATCTATATAATCAAAATGCCTATCAGCTGTTAAAACAGTAAGCCCCTGCTGTCGGGCGACAGCGGCAATTTGAGCGTCAAGTGGTCAATTTCTAACATATCCATCTGGCGCATCGCTTCGATATCGTTCAAGAGGCTCGCCAGTTCCCCTTCCTCAAATTGAAGCGGCCCAACCTCTTCCAGGGTTTTCAGGATGGCATCCGCCGATCCCCTTTGGGGATGCGGCGTGTACTTCTGTTGCAGATAACGGGCAAAATCCATTAACGCTTGCGCTTTGTCTGCGGGCAGCTCGGCAATGATATTTTCCAGTTCTTCTACTCGCATTATTGCTAATTGGGTCAAATCACACCTCCTTTTCAGGAAATAGGGTTAACACGACCACATTGTAACACAAACCAATCTTAATGAGTTTCCAAAAGTGACACAGTCTGGAAGGCCGGCCACAACGATGGAGGGTTTAAGATCATTTGGTTACGCTGGCAGCACGCCCTAATGTATCTAATCAAGGTGTTTTGCATTCAAGCGCGGTTGAGAGCCGTCTAGATCGGTAACGCCGTAAATGTCAGCCAGATCGCTAACATCCATGAGTTTCCCCGTAAAACGCATGACATCAGGGTCGCTCGCAAGCGCGGCGATGCCCCGGGCAGCGTAGTGCGGTGTCTCGGTCTGTCCTTCGAGTTCATCCTTCGTGTGGTGAGTAAACATTAACTCGGTTCGCATCCACCCCGGAGCCACTGCAATCACCGGAATGCCCTTATCTTTGAGGTGATAACCCAAGACATAGACCAAACGATTTTTAGCAGCCTTGCTGCCCTCATAAGGCAGCCACATTGGCGGTTCGGCGGTGTGCCAGGTAGTGGTAATAATGAGACCTTTTTGGATTGGACCCATCAGATATTTGAGCACCAACAGACTGGTAATATAATCCGAGTACGGTCCCGCCAAAAGCATATGTTTGAATTGATCCAGCGGCTCTTCCCAGACTTCCTCACCTCTCACCGACTCGTCATGTGGATCATGCCCGCCCCAGGCATTGTTCACGAGGATATCCAGTTTGCCGTGTTGTTTTTCAATGTAATCAACAAGCGCTGTTACTTCGGCAACATCGGTGTGATCACACTTGACAGCCTCAGCCTTACCTCCCGCTTCGTGGATCTCATCTACAGTGGCATCAATCGTCGTGTCAGGCAGTTCGCTCTGGGTGCTATGACCCCTCGTGCTGCGACCCGTAACGATGACATATGCCCCAGCTTGAGCAAGTTCCACAGCAACCGCTTTGCCCAACCCTCTGGAAGCGCCTGTTACCAATGCAATTTTCCCTGTTAATTTCTGTACCTGGTTCATAGATACCTTTTTCCTCTCTTTCCTGCCAATGATACCTTTTTCCTCTCTTTCCTGCCAATCAACCAAATCAACTAACTCTTAGGCGTTCGCCCCAACAGTATTTGGCCGGTGTCTGTACGGGCAGGGGAGAGTATGGTGCGCCAGACTTGCCATCGGCCGTTTATCGTTTCAGCCCAGCGAGCGGTTTCTGCCCGATCCCGAATTCCGCGTTTAAGGCGTTGGGGCAGGGTGGTCAACGGTTTTTGTTGGGTGCGCTGCAAGATATGGTGCAAATCGAGATTTGCGATGTACTTTCTTAATTGGGGAGAGGTTGCCTGGGATAGCTCTGTCAAAACGCTCTGTGGTATGGGCGCATTGAGCAAATCGGCCGCCAGCTTCAAGGCAGCCAGGGCAAAGGGGACAGCTTTTTGTTCCTTAGTCCGTTCTGTAAAAACGGCCCAATCAATCGTTCCGGCCTGGGTGACGATTAACAGGTCGGTTAGCTGCACCATCGAAGGCGCACCCATAATCAGGTGAAAGCAGAAATGGACGCAGAGATGGAGCAGCAAATCTTCAGGGGCAAGAACAAGGGCGGTGTGGCCTTGCAGGTCGGCCGTTTGCGCCCGTTCCCAAACGCCGGGGGTAATATCCACCTTCAGCCCAAACCAGGATTCTTCCAGGGAAAGATGAGGTTCAACGGTGCGGTCTGATCCGGTTGAGAGGTAAGGGTTGGGGGTTTTGGCCGTTTCACCGTCGCGGCGGTAGGTGCTTGTGTGCTTGGTGACGCCTGCCCCTAATTCGGCCGATTTATGTTTGCCCCCATATCCCAGATCGGCGAGTAACTTTTCGGCCGATGGCAGGTCGTCCGGTTGGAAAAGCAGATCAATATCATTCATCGGCCGTTCGGCCGCTTCCTGATAATAACAGGCTGCCAGGTGGACACCTTTCAAGGCTAACGGGCGTAACCCCTGCATCTCACAAGCCACCAACACCTCGGCCAACTGTTCGTAAATCCCCTGGCTGCGCCGGGTTTGAGCCTGGTATGTGACTTTCAATTTTGCCTTTGCACGGGCGGGAGGGTTGTAATGCCAACTATCCAGCCGTCGGGAGAGTTGGGGCGCAAGACCAAAAACAATAGCCCTGATAACCAAATCATCCCAATCGACCTGGCGTTTTTCACATTCAGACGCCCATCTTTCAGGTGTCTGTCCAGGTTGCAGCGCTTCTAATATGAGGCGGGTGCTTGTAATTGCTGGACTGTTGGGCATAACGTTCTAAACAAAGGGAGGCACGCTACCCAACAATCAAACTACCAGCTCGGTATATCGGCCAGTAGCAAGAAAAAGGAGGTAGGTTTAGTGAGAGCTAAAAGTAACTTGAGTAAGTTCTTCGTGCTTGGTGATTTCTGGTTTTTCGTACATATTCTGCTCCTATACTTTGAAAATGTTCAATAATACTCTTTAATGAGGAGAGCAAGTTACCGCCGACCTGACTTGCAAGACAAACGGTAAATTGTCCCATTCATTAGTGGGAGCTAAAAGTAACTTGCGTTAAATCTTCGTGCTTGGTGATTTCTGGCTTTTCGTACATCTTAAAGTCCTCCTCCTAATAATGAGAATGATTTACAAACTCAATTCTGCTGTAGCGTGCCTCCCTTTGGGCATAACGCTATGCTGCAAAGTATCATACGAGTATAATTACTATTCGATTTCATGCAAATACCCAGGTGTCAGGCACTTAGAAAGACTATAGAGTTGAAAAGGGCCGCTGCCCAATTACCTCTATTAAGAAGTGCCTGGTACCTCAATAGTTCCCCAAGAGATGAGATTTTATGACAGCAGCTTTATCGGAAAAACAACGTTGGCAGTTAAAGCATAAGGGATATATTCTCCTTGAAGCCCTTCTATCCCCGGATGAGGTATTGGCTCTTTTGAACCACCTTGAATCATTGTGGACGGCCGAAGGCCAAGAGGCAGGCATCGAGAATTATATTGAGGCAGGGGTGCGGAGGCTGGCAAATCTGGCTGATAAGGGGGAGATTTTTCGGCCGATCTTTGGTCATCCACTTGTTTTGGAAACGGCCGAAGCGGTGATGGGACCGGATTTCCATTTGAGCATGTTAAATGCCCGCGATGTTCCGCCGGGAGCCGGGGCCAATATGCCCTTCCACGCCGACACTGACAACCAGCGCCGACCCGACCAGGATGGGTATAACGCCTGTACAGCTATCTGGATGCTCGACGAGTTTACCCAACAAAACGGGGCTACCCGTCTGGTTCCGGGATCGCACCGCTCCGGCCTGCTCCCCAAAGAGAGCGTCTACGATGTCTACGCCCCGCACCCGGAAGAGGTGGTTGTGGCGGGTAAACCGGGTGATGTGCTCGTTTTCAACGGTCACTGCTGGCATACGGGCGGGGCAAATGTCACCAACCGTCACCGCCGGGCGATTCTGGCCCACTATTTGAGATCCGATGTTCCTCTCGGCCCCAAGCGGCGGCAGCATATCTCGGCCGACTATGCCGCCAGACTTACCCCTCGTGAGCGCGTCCTTCTGGATTTGGACGAATGAGTTTTGAGGGCTATTTTGCTCGTACTGAGTCCCAACTAATTGACTTTTGGGGGCGTCGCCAGAACATTCCTGTTTATAACAGGACATTTTCGATTTTCGGCCGTTCAGTACAGTTATCTAGCAATGAAGCGGTGGTTCTCCAGGCGGCCGACTTTTCGCAGCCCCTCTATTCCTCGGCCCCGCCGGTAGACGACAAGGTATTCAATATCCAAATCGTTGTACGGCCGTCTCGTGTTCCTCCTGGGCCGCTGCCCAACAATCTCTTCGATCACATTCAATATACCGGTCACGACCAGTGGTTGGCGATACAGGTGGGAGGTTGGGGACACTGCCAGGTCAACCTGGCTGCCGGAAAAGCGCTGGCAATTCTGTCCCCGGAATTGGGTTCCCGGCCTGAATCTATCAGCCGCTTCTTGCTCAACACCATCCTCAACAACTTTATGAAATCGTTGGGGCTGGGCTTTCTCCACACGACGGCCGTTTATCGCAGCGGCCGTATATTGATGATGATGGCCGACCACAACAGCGGCAAATCGACCACTGCCCTCCATCTGGCGCTGGCCGGTTACGCCTTCGTCTCGGACAGCCAGATTTATATTGAGCATGGAGTCGAAGGCATTCGTCTCTTTGGTTTTCCTGTTGGGCGGGTGAAGCTGCGCCAGGATATGCTGCCCCACTTCCCCACCTTGCAGCCCTTTCTGGAACCGGAGCCGGGGCAGGGAGAAACCAAGTTCCGCCTTGACCTTCACCGGGTAGACCCCAGGCTTGTTTATGATGAGGTCATCCGACCGGAAAAGACCATTTTGTGCCTGTTGAGTCGAAACGACAGAGGTAAAACCTCCCTTTCTCCCGCATCAGTGAGCGAGACATTGGAGACGGCGATGTTGAACAGCCTCTTTTACGATTCGGCCGAGGCGTGGCGCAAAAACTTTGTTCAGATTGAACGGTTTGTCCAGACGGCCGACCGTTATCACCTTTCCGTTGGAACTGACAACGCCCGGCTTCTCCAGGTTGTTGGTAAGTTAATGGAGTAAGTTGGTGGTGATGGCTGTTAAGAGATGGTCTACGGGTAAGCTGCTGCCTTTGACAGCGGCCGTTTTGATGGCTGCTCTGGCCTACTTCTCCCCGGTTGCCAATACCGGTTCTGATTCCATCTATGGACTGCTTGTTTCACAAACGATGCTTCGTTACCGGACGGTGCAGATGGATCATTATCGGGAGGTCATTACCCCAAAGATTGACTATGCTTTTGTAGAACAGGGTGGGCATGTTTTCTATTACTATCCAATAGGGACGCCCATTTTGTCGATTCCCGTTGTCTGGGCGGCCAATGGGCTGGGATTTGATATGGCGAATATCGCCCAGGAAGCGGCTGTCCAGAATTTCTTGTCGGCCGTTTTGGTTGGACTGTCGTTTTTCGCTCTTTATCTCATTTGCCGATGTTTTCTGTCTTCCGGGGTGGCCTTATTCCTGACAGCAACCACTTTCCTGGGCAGCGCATTAATCAGCACCATGTCTACCGCGTTGTGGAGCATAGATTTTGGCGTTCTCTTTGTGGCTTTGAGCCTGCTGATGTTGAGTAAAATGGTTGTGGGGGAGGGACGGCGGTCTTATCCTTACCTGCTTGGTCTTTGCCTCTTTGCCGCCTATCTTTGCCGCCCTTCCACCGTTGTTTTTGTGTTTCTGGTCTTTGTTTACTTCCTGTTTGTTGATCGCAAAGTCTTGTGGCGAACGGCCGTCTTGTTCGCTGTCTTGTTGGCCGGGTTCTTGCTCTTTTCCCATTTGAGCTATGGTTCCTGGCTGCCAACTTATTATGACGGATTAAAGCGGGTGGCGGTTGAAAGACGGCCGTTTCTCGAAGCCTTTTTTGGGAATCTCATCAGCCCGTCGCGGGGGCTGTTGATATACAGTCCGTTTTTCCTGCTGACCCTGGTCGGGTCACTTTTCTACGTTCGCATTTTAGGACGAAGGCCACTTTATTGGCTGCTGGTGTCCTGGTTTTTCTTGCAGCTTCTGTTGGTTAGCAGGGCAACAATCTGGTGGGGTGGGGCATCGTTTGGCCCGCGTATCCTGACGGAGATGTTACCTGGATTGGTACTCCTAACCGCTCTGGTAGGGCAAAAATTCTTAGAAAGAAGGGCCAACAACCAGTGGTTAAAGTTGTCGGTTGTTGGTTTATATAGCGGGATGGTTTTGTGGGCGGTCTTTTTGAATAGTTACCAGGGATTGTTTAACCAATATACCGCCTGGTGGAATGGCCTTTTGACGTTGAATGTTGATTATGAACCGGATTATTTGTGGCGATGGGATTATCCTCAATTTCTGGCCGATAATAAGATGATTTGCCAACGCGACCGGGAATATTTCGAGCGAGCGGTGATGAACGAGCAGTTGGTTCGTAAACTGGTCCCTTACGAGCCAGGATTGCCGCAGTTGATAACGACAGATAATCGTTCCTTAATCGCGCAATATCTGGCCGAGCCGGGACAGACGGCCGTTAAAACCCAGGATCCTGTCCTTGATACAACCAGAGCCTATTTGCCGGTGGCGGTGTGGCCCGGTCGTCTGGGAGTTGTCCTGTCAGGTTGGGGATTACCTCAATCCGACCACCGGCTATCTTTGTGCAAGACTGTGGCCCTGGCCTTTAAGCTGGATGATGAGACAGATGAGACCATGCAACATGTCTTGTCCCTTCAGAGTGGCTCTTTTGGTCGGCAGCAGGTGAATGTCCGCTTGAATGGCGTTGATTTAGGGCCGGTTGTTTTTGATGGGGCGCTTTCGACGCCGCTAACCCGGACGGTAACAGTTCCGGTGGGGGTGTTGAAGCCGGGGCGGGTAAACGAGGTTGTGTTGGAGCTGCCAAATGCGGCCGTTCCCGGTTCCCCGACCGAAGATCGCCTCCTATCCCTGGCGCTTGTTTCCTTTGTCATCCACAACATTGAGTGATGTGACTGCACTTAATAAGCTTTTCGCCACAACATTCTTGCAATTCCTGAAATAATGCTGAATATTGTTTGCTTATACTGCTTCATGCAGTGGTTGCTGCATCAGCTCAATCAACTCTTCAAGACGGTTGCGCCGGTAAAGGAAAAGCAGTAGATTGCGGACTTTAGACTGTTTATTCGTGCCGCCAATTATCTGCCAGTCAATTCCCAGTTCGGTTGCCATCGCTTCTAATTCGCCGAGGGTGTAGTTGGCAATGAGGTAGTAGCGCAGAACTGTTTGCGAGGAGTCGGCATTTATCTTCTCCAACCGGGGCAGGGTTTCACGTGGAATAGGGGTCAGAATTCGTTCGACGGCTAGCGTCAAGCTGCCGGTCTGGCCTCTATCTTCAGCCAGATCAATAATTTTGATAATAACTTCGTGAATTTCCTGGTTGAAGGAGATAACATCGTTTTCGTTAATGCTGAGATCAAACATGAGATCCAGAACATCATCCGGGCTGAATCGGTAGCGGATTTGATTGTACAGCATTTGACGATCATAGGCGGTGCTGATCGTTTCGCCGCCACGAGGGCTGCCCCAGGCAGGCGGATCGTCGTTGACCACAATTGGCTGTAACGGCCGAATGTTGGCGGGCGTCGTGGTGCTTTCAGTTGTTGTCGGCCGTAATAACCCCCAAAGCCAGACGGCTGCCCCCGCAAACAGGCCTCCGCTGATGATGTAGAAAAAGAAGCCTAAATCTGCGATCATCTGTTCCCGGTCGAAAGTATCTAAAAATGTATCGAACAGAATGGCCGAGGTAACAGTCAATAATCCGATACCCCAAACGACTTTATTCCCCCGCAAGAACTTGACCAGGAAGAATAAAACGATAACAATTTTTGCAAAAAAGATAAGAACACTCATAGCAGGGTGGAATTGTAGCACCGGGTTTCAGTGGTGCAAGCGGTAGCTTAAAAAAAACGAGAAATACTTGCTGTGTATTGGCTCTCCATCTGTAGAATGATAAGATTGGTGATAGGGATAAACAGATGACCTACCAGGCACCTGTGTAACCACGACCGGCTTAAAATCATACATTAATTGATGTGTGAACGGCCGTGTGCTTGCAACCTTTGCCCTACTGCCACGTAATGAGAGGTGTAATCTATGAGTGAAGACAAGCAACTTGTGAATGATGAGGAACAAATGGAAACAACAGAAAATGCACTCGATCCGAGGATGAAAGACCCTGGATTTTGGAGAGAGATTTGGGAACAAGTCCGTCTGGTTTGGCTCTTATTACGTGACAGTGACGTTCCTATCTACCTCAAACTGCTGCCGTTAGCGGCCGTTATCTATGTTATTTTCCCGGTAGATCTCATTCCAGACTTCGTTGTCCCTCTTGGACAGATAGATGATCTGACTGCTGTCCTACTTGGGGCCAAGATGTTCATCGAAATGGCTCCCCAGGACATTGTGAACCGCCACATCCGCGCCATGCGGATGCAATACGGCAGCGCCAGTCTCAATGATGTGGAGCCATCTGATAAAGAGATTGACGCCTCAATTATTATCGAAGGGGATTACCACCAGGTAGACGATCAAGAGTAAAAAACAAAACTGGCTATTGGTTATTGTCACAATAACCAATAGCCAGCTATTCCTCTTAAACCCTCCCCCAAATCGGCCGAATTAGCCGATTATTAATTTTCTTCCTGGCGCATTACATGCAGTTGACGGACAACCATTCCACTGATAGAAGCCAGAACAATCAGAGCTAATCCGAGAAGAATAAACCCTGTTTGAGGTTACGTTACTGTAGCCTCGCCCAATGAGATAGCGGACGGTATCTGCGGTGTGAAGGTATAGGGAGCAACGATGGCCGAAATCCACTGATCAGTATAAACGGTGTCTGTGAAAGGATCCGGATCAGAAGAGATAGTAGGGAAGTATGAAGCCGCAATACTTTGAATTGGGTCCGACCCGTAAATGAGTTTGACACGGCCGTACCCATCCGGCTGCGCGATAACCCCATAGACGTGGTAGAGTCCATCGTCGGCCACGCTGCCAACGTTTTCGTAAACGCCATCATTGTTTGAATCAATCAAATCAGGGTCAACGGCAACATTTGACAGGAGATTAGTATTGATCGGCCCTGTCGCAACACATTGGTCAAGCAGCAAGGTATCACAGTTTTCCAGGTCGCTGATGTTAATAAAGCCACTCGCCTTCACAACCGGACCTGTCGCGTCGTCTGATGCAAAAGCCCGGACGATGGCATGTTCATAAGAGAAATCAACATCGGACAGACTTCCGACAATGAATTCATCCATGAATACAGGCTCGGAAAACGAAATGACAACCGTTGTTGGGGTGCGGGTTCCACCAATATCCCGGTTAACACGCATCACGTACTCTCCTGTCACGCGAATATCCGGGTTTGGATCAATTACCGGCTCATACAGGTCTGGACCTTCCAGCGTTGGCCCATCATAATTGTTGTCTGAATAATAAATGGTGATGTCTACACCGCTATTTGCTGCATTAGGGAAAAACTGGGATGAAAAACCATTTACCCCACCTGTCGAAGAGCCGAGGCCATGATACGGGTCCAGGTGTGGATCGGTATCACTACTAAAATAAGTATCAACTTCGGGAGAGATGTTATCGTTGATGACAAAATCTGGGTCAGGAGAGATATCAGGAGAGATATCATCCCAATGGATTGTCACGGGAGAGGCGGCTCCAACTGGGTGGGATCCGGGAAGCCCAAATACTAATAATGTTATACCTATTATCATTAGTGCTACGGTAAATGGTGTTCTGTTTCGATGTGAGATTGCGTGTTCGTTACTCATTAATTGCCTCCAGGACTGCCAAAATAATGCGATGCTAAAACTAAATGGACTTTCAAAACCCAAATCAGCCTGCAAACAACGCTGAAAATTTCAGTACCAAGGTACCATGACCAAATACCCATTTACGTATTGTAAACGTTTTGACAATTTTAGCCACTCTTGGGTTTTGAATGGTCGTAAGTTTAATTTGTAAGTGAGAGGGGAGTGTTATCTTCGCCGCTTTAGGGGCTAACCACTTGGCGTGGGACTGAACAGATTATTAATAGAGATCAAAAAACAACACTTCCTCACTTGATTACTAAAAAGTATAAGGAGGAAGTGTTGCGAAAGAGATTACAAAAGTTCGTCTAAATTTAGAAGACGATAGGGGTATTGAACAAGGGAACGGTGCTGTCCAGACTACCAAGGTCAACAGCGCCGCTGTTGATAGCATAGTAAGCGGCAGCTATAAGTAAACAGCAGCAGCAAAGAACAACGATGACAACGATGGCAATGATCATGTTGCGGCTCATGCCACCTTTTTTCTCGGCCGTTTCACCCATCGGAGATATCGGAGGTGGTGCCGCAGCCATCGGTTCAGAATCAAACTCAGGCAAAGGTGCGCCAGAGTCAAAAGACGGCAGCGGTTCCGGCTCTTCGTAGCTCGGCATTGGTTCTGGTTCCTCAAACGTTGGCATCGGGGTTGGTTCGGGTTCCATTGGCTCAAAAGATGGTTCCATCATTGTTGCCATGCCGACATCCTCGTCCATCATCGGTTCTGGTTCTGGTTCTGGCTCCGCTTCTGGTTCAGGTACAGGTGGTTCGTAGACGGGTTCTGGTTCCGGCTCTGGCTCTGGTTCGGGTTCCGGTTCCGGCTCTGGTTCAGCCATCTCTTCCTCAATCCTCATCTCTGGCGATGTGATGATTTCTGGAACCGGTTCTGGTTCTGGCTCGGGTTCGGCAGCAGCAGGCTCTTCGATGCCCATCATTCCCGCAGGTGCGATCATCGTGGCCATCGGATCAGAAGCTGAAGTAGCCTGGTAAATGAGGGTGACATTGCTGCCTAACATAATAACCTGACCGGGCTTTAACGAAACTGGATCACCTCCCATCCTTTTACCATCTACAAAACTGCCATTGGTACTGCCCATATCCTGCAATTCATAGCCATCGCCCTTTCGAAGGATTTTGGCATGATGGCGGGATACTTCCGGATCGTTAATAACGATATCTGAAAGAGGGTCGCGTCCAATTGTGATTGTATCTAATGTCAGAGGAAAAACCTGTCCAGGCCGAGGGCCTTTTCGTACAACCAGTTGGTAGGATTGATCAGCCACTTTTTCTTTCCTTTCTTTAAGTTTTTACAAAGATGTTTTTTGAGGAAGTGTAGTTGTTCTGGTCAGTTTCTTTAGAGAAACACCGTCCTTCCTTTAGCATTTTACCTGATTTAACTCTGTTGACAAAATCAAGATTTTCGACGCAGTAATAAGTTCCACAAATTTCTGGCCTCTCGGATGTCGAGAAGAAAAACGGCCGCTGAAAAAACCACCAGCCCTGCCGCACCGGGAAGGAGGACATGAGAAAACCGGATAATGAAACCCGCTCCCGGCAAGATTGGGGTGATGATCAGCAGGACGCCGTAGGCTCCCAGGCCGGTCAGCAGGGCGGCAACCAGGGCTTTTATCAGGCTGCGGCTAATGCGGTGGCCGCGCAGCCCACCCAGTTGGCGTTGTAGCAGCCAGAGCATCATCATGGTGTGGAGAAAATGTTTGATCGAATCGGCCACCATCAAACTAAGCAGCCCTAACGGCCGTAACAGTAAAATAGCTATGATGGTGTAAATCACAATGCTAATGACCCCGACCAACGCCGGTCGCCAGGTGTCCTTTCGGGCATAGGAGGCAAAAACAAGCATCTGGTCCAGCGCGGCAAAGGGCAGGCCGAATAGATAAAGACGCAGCACCTGGGTCGTGATCGTGGTGTCCTGCGGTAGAAACTGACCGTGTTCAAAAAGCAAAGCCGTGATGGGGGCGGCCAGAGCGAACAATCCAGCCGTTGCCGGGAGGATCAGCGTCGCAGCCAGACGGATGCCGCTGGCCAATGTCTCTTTATATGCCAGCAGCCGCTGTCCGGCCATTCCATCTTCATTGGATAGGGCGGTCTGGTAGGCGGTGGATAGGCGGGAAAGGGTTGGCAGCGTTGCTAACGAGAGGGCGGTGACGACCAGCCCCAGGGGGAACTGGTATAGGGTAGTGGCGTAGGCCATGTAAGTGACGCTGTTGTCGCCGGTTGTGATGGCAAGACGGTAACTGATCCAACTGGCTGCCTGGTTGACGACGAGTCCGCCAACGATGGGCGTATAGAGGAAGAGGATGCGGCGGATGGCCGGATGGCGCCAGTTGAATTGAAGCCGAAAACGGCCGTCGCGCAATGCGGGTAGTTGGAGAACAATTTGCAAGAAAGAGCCGACCAATAACCCCCAGACCAGGCTGTCTATCTTGTCTGGGCGCAGCAGGACAATGACGACAATCGTTCCATTGAAGATTGCCCCGGTAAAGGCAGGCAGGGAAAAGCGTTTAAGGGCGAAGAGAACGCCGGTCAGGATTGAGGCAACGCTCATGAAGAGGACAGCAGGGGTTGCCAGGCGCATCAGGTTGATGGTAATGGGCAGCAGGGTCGGGTCTTCAAATTCGTGGGCGCCAACCAGCCAGGCGACCTGACTGGTAAAAAGCTCCACCAGGATGACGATGATGAGCAAAACGGCCGCTGCCAGACTCAGGAAGGTGCTGACCAATCCCCACAACTCCTTCCGCTTTTCCGGCTCGGCATAATCGCTGAATACGGGCACAAGCGAGGAGCTGACCATCTCACCCCCAATAATGAGATTGAACAAAGTGGTAGGAATCAGGCTGGCGACTGTGTAGGCTCCCAGCAGGTTGGACGCGCCGAAGAGGTTCGACTTGACGATTTCTCGAACCAATCCCAGGATACGGCTGGCAACATTACCGACTGCCAGAATGGCGGTAGCCCGAACCAGACTGCCGTCCTGACTGACAGCCGTAGGGGGTAGGGAGATCGTCACCTCCTCTGTAGAAATATCTGTCGTTGGTTCAATCAAAGCTGAATGTCCACCAAATGGAGCATTCTAGCCGATGGCCTTCCCCACAGCAAGCAGAATAGGCAACGATTAACCAATGCTCACGCCACGTTTGGATAGTCGCCAGTTGGTCAAGTATAATCAGTAAGGGACTATAATGGAAAATAGACGGCTCTTTGGGATTTGCATTACATTTCACGTCTATTTCGTTCCCAAAGTGTTGGATAAACCTAAGGAGATCGGCAGACCCATGTACGACAAGGAAAAGTTGGCTGAACTGGCGGAGGCAACGGATAAGTGGGAGGAGACAACCTTACAGCAAACGTTGACCCGTTTTCCAGAGCAAAAAGAAAAATTTATGACCACTTCCAGCGAATCGATCCGGCGGCTGTATACCCCGTTGGATGTTGCCAATCTCGATTATCTGCGCGATCTGGGCAATCCGGGTGACTATCCTTACACTCGCAGCGTCCACTCGACCCTGTACCGGGGCAAGCCCTGGACGATGCGAATGTTTGCCGGTTTTGGAACGGCCGAAGAGACCAACGCCCGCTACAAATATCTGCTCAAACAGGGCAATATGGGTCTGTCCGTCGCCTTCGATCTGGCAACCTTGATGGGCTATGACACCGATGCGCCAGAAGCAATAGGCGAGTTTGGTAAATGCGGCGTCGCCGTCAGCAGCTTGAAAGATATGGAAATCCTTTTTGATGGTATTCCCCTGGATAAAGTCAGCACCTCTATGACCATCAACAGCCCCGCTGCCATTATCTGGGCCATGTACATTGCCGCCGCCGAAAAGCAGGGCGTTCACATGAGCAAGCTGCGAGGGACGCTCCAAAACGACATTCTCAAAGAGTTCATTGCCCAAAAAGAGTACATCTTCCCGCCGGAACCTTCAATGCGGCTGGTGGTGGATACGATTGAGTTCGGCACGAATGAACTACCGCAGTGGAACACCATCTCTATCAGCGGCTACCACATCCGAGAAGCGGGATCAACCGCCGCTCAGGAGCTGGCCTTCACGCTTGGCGACGGATTAGAATATGTCCGCTGGTCATTGGATCGGGGGATGGATATTGACGAATTCGCCCCCCGACTGAGCTTCTTCTTCAACAGCCACAACGACTTCTTTGAAGAGATAGCCAAGTTTCGGGCTGCCCGACGCATTTGGGCCAGAGAGATGAAAGAAACTTTTGGAGCCAAAAATCCGCGCTCCTGGCTCTGCCGCTTCCACACCCAGACCGCTGGCGTCAGCCTGACCGCCCAACAGCCGGAGAATAACATTGTCCGGGTGACGATTCAGGCATTAGCGGCCGTTTTGGGTGGAACCCAAAGCCTGCACACCAACAGCATGGACGAAGCCTGGGCTTTACCCAGCGAAGACGCCGCCACCATCGCCCTGCGAACCCAGCAGATCATTGCCGAAGAGAGCGGGGTGGTCAACACCGTTGACCCGTTGGCCGGTTCCTTCTTTGTGGAACATGAAACCAACAAGATCGAGCAGCAGGTCTATGAATACTGGCGGCAGGTAGATGCCTTGGGCGGTGTCTTGCCCGCAATTGAACAGGGCTTTTTCCAGAGTGAGATTTCCAGTGCCGCCTACCGCTACCAACGAGAAACGGACGAAAATGAACGGGTGATCGTTGGCGTCAATGGTTACACCGACGAAAACGAAGCGCTGCAAATACCCATCCTGCAAATGGACCCAGAAGGTTATGATCGCCAGGTCGGCCGTCTTCGCCAACTGCGGGAAGAACGGGATAACGAATGTGTCCAACAGCGTTTGAATGCCTTGCGAAATGCGGCCGAGGACAATGGCCGGCACGGCCCCAACACCATGCCCTACATCTTGGACGCCGTTCGCGCCTATGCTACTTTGGGGGAGATTACTGACGTTTTTCGGGACGTTTTTGGGGAGTATCGGGAGCCAACATGGATATAACCATCAAGATGGGTGCAATTTACAAAATATATCCATTTGTAAGCGGTTACATTTCAAAAATTCTTGACGCATCAACACCCGTATAGTATTATATTCCTAATTGGAACCGGTTCCACTCGTTGGTTTTGTACAAATTGACGGTGGCATGAAGGGATTGGTCTTTAACTAACAATTTATGACGACGGCTACAATTAGAGATGTTGCAAGAAAAGCCGGTGTTGGCGTTGGTACTGTATCCAGGGTTATCAATGGTAGTCCGGCAGTCAGCAAAGCAACGCGCCAAAAAGTTTTAGATGCAATAGAAACGCTTGATTTTTCACCTAATTTGGTGGCCCGCCGGTTGTCATTGGGAAAAACCCAGACGATTGGCGTCATTGTTCCCTACTTTACAAACCCCTCTGTTGTTGAACGACTTCGTGGCGTTGTCTCTGTTATCGCAGCCAGTGATTATGATATGGTGCTCTTTGATGTCGAAACAGTTGTAAGGCGGGAGGCTTGCTTACGCGACGTGCCACGTCGCAGGCAGGTAGATGGTTTGTTAATCGTTTCTCTGGAACTAACAAACGAAGAAGTCGAGCGGCTGGATCGCTCAGACATTCCTACCGTTTTAGTAGATGCCAGACATCCCGACCTGAATCAAATTGTCGTAGACAATGTTGAGGGTGGGTACACCGCCACCAAACATCTCATCAAATTGGGACACCGGCGAATAGCCTATATCAGTGACTTCCTGAACGACCCCTTTAATTCCCCCGTTCGGGATCGTTTCATCGGTTACAAAAGGGCGCTGGATGAAGCGGGGATTTCTTTCAGACCTGATTACCACCGCCAATCCAGACACGGCCGAGAGGAAGCCCGCAAAATGACCCACACCTTACTCGATCTCGATGAACCACCGACAGCTATCTTTGCTTACTGTGACACCCAGGCGATTGGTGTCCTGGAAGCAGCCAGAGAACGATCTTTGAGCGTGCCAGCAGACCTCTCTGTGATTGGCTTTGATGATATTGAAGCGGCCGAATATCTCAATATTACCACTGTTCGCCAGGCTTTATACGAATCTGGCGTCCAGGGCAGCAAGCTGCTTCTTAAATCAATGGCAACCGAATCCCCAAACCCCCAACGCATTTTCCTTCCTACCAAATTAATGATACGACATACAACTGCGTCCCCACGTGGGGTATCAGTTAAACTCCCATAAATCCCATAAAGGAGGTGATTGCCTGAGAGCAACCAATGGATTTTTGTAAAGAGAGAAAATTCAGACTAGAAGTATCTACATTATTGAAAGCGCATGATAATTTCCTAAGGAGGAAAGAAAGAAATGTTTAGCAAAAAGAGGATTTTTCTTTTAAGCTTTCTGCTCATTTTCGCCATGATTTTGGCAGCTTGCGGCGGGAACAGTTCGGACAATTCCAATGCAGACAATAACAATGCCAATGAACAACCTGCTGCCCAACCCACCGCAGCTGAAGCAACTAGTGGAGCAGACACAGGTGGCGGAGATATGGAAAACATTACCCTACGTGTATTTGCCGGTAATGTTGGCCAGGAACTGGAACTGACCAAGGCTGCGGCCGATGAATATATGCAAATGCACCCCAACATCACCGTCGAAGTTGTTGATACACCAGACTTCGTCGAGGATCGTTTGGGAACCTACCTCCAGCTTTTCGAGGCCCAATCTCCCGAAGGTGATGTATTCCAGATTGACGTGATTTGGCCTGGTGACCTGGCCGAACATTTCGTTGACCTGAACCAATATGGTGGGGCAGCGATTGCCGCTGACCACTTTGACGCTATTGTTGAAAATAACACTGTAGACGGCAAACTGGTTGGTATTCCCTGGTTCACGGACGCAGGTCTGCTTTACTATCGCACTGACCTGTTGGAAAAATATGGCTATGATGGCCCGCCAACAACCTGGACAGAGCTGGAAGAAATGGCTCAGACTATCATGGATGGTGAACAGGCTGATGGCAACCAGGACTTCTGGGGTTATGTCTGGCAAGGGAACGCCTATGAAGGTTTGACCTGCGACGCTCTGGAATGGATTCGTTCCAACGACGGTGGCACGATCATCAGCCCCGACGGTGTTATCACCATCAACAATGAAAACGCTATTGAAATCGTTGACGAGGCCGCTAGCTGGGTTGGCACTATTTCTCCTGACGGTGTCACCGGCTGGGGTGAAGAAGATGCCCGTTCTGTCTGGCAGGCTGGTAATGCTGCCTTCATGCGCAACTGGCCCTATGCTTACTCTCTGGGTCAGGCTGACGACAGTGTGATTAAAGATCAATTTGATGTTTCCCCATTACCGGCAGGCAAGGGCAGTCCGGCAGCAACGTTGGGTGGTTGGCAGTTAGCCGTTTCCAAGTACAGCGAACATCCTGCTGAAGCGGCCGATCTCGCTTTCTTCCTGGCTTCTGAAGATCAGCAGAAGATCCGTGCCATTCAAGGCAGCTTCAACCCGACCATCAAGAGTCTTTACCAGGACCCCGATGTTCTGGCAGCTGCGCCATTCTTTGGCAGCCTGTACGACGTCTTCACCAATGCTGTTGCACGGCCTTCAACCGCCACTGCACCAAATTATTCTGACACCTCAAGTCTGTTCTATAACGCCGTCCACTCCGTTTTGGTAGGCGATTCTGATGCTGCAACCGCCTTCGCGGAACTTGAGCTTGATCTACAAGACCTGCTCGGCTTCGAGACCGGCGCTCCGTAGAAATAACTCTTGAGTGGGGCAGGGTAAAACCTGCCCCACTCTTTTTTAGATCGGATAGAGGTAGTAAGGAGGACAAACAATGGCTGCCACAAGCGCACCCGCACCGAAAAAGAAAGGGCCTAGTGATCTGGCAAAAAAGGAGGAACGGTTAGCGTATATGCTTCTCATTCCAACCCTGATAATCCTTTTCGTCATCGCCTTTTACCCGTTAGGTACGGTCTTTATTAATAGTTTAACGAACCGCCAGTTTGCCAGCGCCAATCCAGTCGAATTTGTCGGTCTGGACAACTACATTAACCTGCTCAGTGTGACAGTGAAGGAACTGCCGCAGGCAGTGGATGAAAATACAGGACAACCGGCAGTGGATCCGGACACGGGGGAACCGGTCTATGAAACCTCAATCAATGTATTGCCGCGTGAGCCTCACCGCTACCGGGAACTGAGCCAGTTCAGCCTTTTCGGTAACCGCTATGTCATCGGCGCGTCAGATCGCGATTTCGTGCGAAGCATTGGCGATACCCTGCGATTCACCTTCTTCACCATCATATTAGAGACAGTTATTGGTTTAGGCATTGCCCTGGTGGTAAATTCCAAATTTAAGGGCAGGGGGGTCATGCGGACAATTATGCTTGTCCCCTGGGCCATCCCAACGGCCGTTTCTTCCCGGATGTGGGAGTATATGTTCAATTCGACCCGGACCGGCTTCGTGAACGTGGTCTTCCAAATATTGGGTTTGGGAAATGGGCAGATCCCCTTCCTGGTGGATCAAGCCTGGCAGCTTCCAGCCATGATTACCATTGATGTCTGGAAAACAACCCCCTTCATGGCCCTGCTCTTGCTCGCCGGATTACAGTTAATCCCTAGAGAATTGTACGAAGCGGCCGAAGTGGATGGGGCCGGTAAGGTTCGCCAATTTTTCTCCGTGACGCTGCCGCTGCTCCAGCCAACCATTGCAGTCGCGCTCGTTTTTCGCACACTGGATGCGGTTCGTGTCTTCGATCTCTTCCAGATCGTTCTCACCAAGACCCGTTATTCCATGGCTAGTTTCGCTTATTACCAGCTTATTGATAGCCAGGCAATGGGTTACTCCTCAGCCAGCAGTGTCATCATTTTCGCGTTCATCACTGTTTTTGCCATTTTCTATATTAGACTGTTAGGGATTAGCGATGAATAAACAACAAAGCGCACTGATTTCCAAGGGACTCTTTTATCTTGTCATCGTGGTTATTGCGGTCTATCTGCTCTTCCCCTTTTATTGGGCTGTTAACTCATCTCTAAAGACGGAAGCACAGTTGCAGATGACCCCCGCGACTTTCTTGCCGCGCAGCCCTGATACCAACTCCCTCTCTCCGACACTTCAAAACTATCGGGCAGTCTTTCAAAATGAGCGCTTTATACGCGGTCTGCTGAACAGCGCCATTGTAGCTGTTTCAACAACCCTTATCGCGCTTTCTGTTGGGGCATTTGCGGCCTTTGCTTTGGGCAAACTTCGTTTTCGGGGCAAAACGCCCTCGCTCTATTTAATCTTGTCAATGACGATGTTTCCCCAGGTGGCTGTTCTCACCGGCCTCTATGCGGTGATTCGGGCGCTCAACCTCCCGGCCATTCCCAGTATGATTTTGTCCTATATGCTCTTTACCTTGCCATTTACGGTCTGGGTACTGACAGCCTTTTTCCAGGGACTACCCACCGAGATCATGCAGTCGGCCCAGGTGGATGGGGCAACGCCTTTCCAGACGTTCTATTTGATTCTGCTGCCTCTTACGGCTCCGGCTCTGGTCACGACCGGTTTGTTGGCCTTTATCAATGCCTGGAATGAATACCTCTTTGCCCTGACTTTTACCACGATTGAGCCAAATGCCCGGACGGTGCCGGTGGTAATCGCCCTGTTCACAGGTCAGATTTCAAGGCAGGAACCGTTTGGCGAGATTATGGCTGCGGCCGTTGTGGTGACAATTCCGCTCATTATTCTGGTATTGATCTTCCAGCGTAAGATTATGGAAGGCTTAACCGCAGGTGCTGTAAAAGGCTAAAGAGTAACGAATTTGGAATAATAAAAAGATTTCGAATGGTGAAGTTGTTTCCTGTTGCACCATTGGCGATTAATAATTCTCCTTATACCATCAGATGGTTAACGAGTTTTATTCTAGTGGGTTGAAAGAGAGAAACGGCGCAGGAACCCAGCCTTCATTAGGGGTATCCGCCCCGACTATCTTAACGAGATAGTAGTCGGTGACGGGGTTGTTCTGGTAGAGGATAATCTCAACTTCGCTGCCGTGTGGCGCTTCGGCCGTAATGTTGAAGCGCAGGTGACTGTCGTAGAGCAGGACGACCGGTTGAACCAGCTTCCCCTCATAGATGCCGTTTAACCACGCCTGATTGTTGCCGCCCCATTTGGTTGGAATACCACACTGACTGGGGTCCGGATTGTCCGGGAACGGTAATTGAGGCACGTCTGGACTGCGGAGTTCGGCGATTTGGGCGGCGTAGGTTGGCTCCAGCGGTGGATGGGTGGCAATATCGGCCGTTTTTTCAACCGTGCCTTCCATTGATGGTGTGCAGGCCGCCAGGAGAATAAATAGTGCTCCCGCCAAAAAATAGGTAATTTGTCTGATCGCTTTTATCATCAACTGCCTGACATTGGGCGTGGCCGGTAGGAATTAGATCTCCGAGAGGAGAGAATGATTTTAGACCCGCTGCGCCTTTCTTTATGTGAGTACCTATGTCTATTAAATCATCAAGTATACACCAGTTGAGTCTGCCCGGATTTCTAAGGAAAAACCCGGCCGTTTTTCTGGTTGGATTTTTCATCTTAGTGGTTGTGGGCGCTGCGGCTCTGGCGCTTCTCTTAAGGGGATCGGCATCCTCATTACATACCGTTCCCTTTCAGGTCGGAAATGCAGACAGAACCGGCCTCCTGGCAACATATGAGGGGCATAATGAAGCTGTTCGCACCGTTGCCTTCACCGCCGACGGCCGAACCCTGGCGACCGGTTCCTTTGATGGCACCATTCAACTGTGGGAAACGGCAACCGGAAAGGTCATCCATACGCTGGAAGGCCATGCTGGCGCTGTCCGAAGTGTTGTCTTCACCCCGGATGGCAGCCTGTTGGCCTCAGCCTCCTTTGACCATTCCGTCCGGTTGTGGCGGGTGAAAGATGGCGAACTGTTAGAAACGCTGGTTGGACAGGAAACCTCCGTGAACGCAGCCGATATTTCACCGGACGGCCGAACCCTTGCTGCCGCCGGTAATGACGGCGTTATCTGGTTGTGGGACCTCGATGGTGAGAAGGTAACGCTCTTAACCACTTTGCAGCAGCTTCAGCCCATCATGGGGCTGTCCTTTTCACCAGATAGTCAGCTCCTGGCTGCCGCTTCATTTGATAATGGCGTTTATGTCTGGCCTGTTACAGCCTCTACCAACCAGGCATACCTGGTTGGCAGCCATGATGGTTGGGTCTATGGCGTGGATTATTCTCCCGATGGCAAAGTTGTGGCCTCCGCTTCTGTGGACGGGTCGGTTCGCTTATGGCGCGTTGTAGACGGTCACCTGATGCAGAATCTGCCGGATGCCGGGGTTACGGTTTACAGCGTCGCCTTTAGTCCCGATGGCTCTATCCTGGCCTCTTCGACGGCGGATGGTCTGATTCAATTGTGGAATACGGCCGATGGAACCTTGCTGAAAACACTGGAAGGCCATGAATTAGGGGTGCTGAGTCTAGCCTTTACAGCAGACGGCGACTTGCTGGCCTCCGGTTCGGCCGATGGCACTGTTAAACTATGGGGTGTACGATGAAGGATTGGTGGAAAGAGGCAGTCGTCTACCAGATTTATCCCCGCAGTTACCAGGATGGGAACGGGGACGGTGTTGGTGATTTACCTGGCATCATAGAACGGCTGGATTATCTAGCCTGGCTTGGCATTACGGCCGTTTGGATTTCGCCCTGTTATCCCTCCCCAATGGCAGATTTTGGCTACGACGTCAGCGATTACGAAGACATTAATCCCTTGTTTGGCACGCTGGCCGACATGGATAGATTGATTGAGGAAGCCCATGCTCGCGGCATCAAAATCATCCTCGATTTTGTACCCAACCACAGTTCTGACCAGCATCCCTGGTTCCTTGAATCTCGTTCCTCGCGGGATAACCCCAAGCGAGACTGGTATTACTGGCGCGATCCCGCCCCCGATGATTCCGACGGCGTCAGACGCCCGCCCAACAACTGGCTGGCCCATTTCGGTGGCGGCTCCGCCTGGAAATGGGACGTTCAGACCGGCCAATATTACCTTCACCTCTTTTTGTCTGAGCAGCCCGACCTCAACTGGCGCAATCCCGAAGTTCGTGCCGCGATGCTTGATGTGATGCGTTTCTGGTTCGACAAGGGCGTGGATGGCTTTCGGGTGGATGTTTCCTATAAAGTGATGAAAGATACCGAATTTCGAGACAATCCCCTTAATCCCGATTGGGTGGAGGGGATGGATCCTTTTGCCCGGTTGATACAAACATATTCGGAAAACCAGCCGGATAACCACGAATTCAACCGCTGGCTGCGGCAGGTGGCGGAAGAGTATGGGGATCGTGTTCTGATTGGCGAAATTTATCTGCCGATTCCAGAGTTAGTGACCCATTACGGCCGACAAGACGAGTTTCACCTGCCTTTCAATTTTCATCTCATTCATTCCGCCTGGAATGCGGCCGAAATTCGCAACCTGATTGAAGCTTATGAAGGGGCAATGCCCGAAGATGCCTGGCCCAACTGGGTGCTGGGCAACCACGATCAGCACCGTTTTGCAACCAGGGTGGGCGTGAATCAGGCGCGTATTGGTATGATGCTCCTGCTGACGCTGAGGGGGACGCCAACGCTCTATTATGGCGAGGAAATTGGCATGGAGGATGGCGACATTCCCCTGGATAAGCTGGTAGACCCCGGCGAAATAAAAGCCCCGGGCCTGGGATTGGGGCGCGACCCCGAACGGACGCCTATGCAGTGGGACAGCAGCCCCAACGCTGGCTTTTCGCCGCCGGGCGTATCACCCTGGCTCCCGGTGACGAATAACTACAAATTGGTCAATGTTGCGCAACAGCGTGACTACCCATATTCCATGCTGACTTTCACCCGCCGTCTCATTGCCTTGCGCCAGCAATCTCACGCACTTTTCCAGGGAACTTACAACACTCTTGAAGCCGGTGATGATGTGTTAGCCTATATGCGGGAGACAGCGAACGAGAAGCTGGCTATTGTCCTAAACTTAGGTTATAAACCCCGGATTTGGTCGCTCCCGGCCGATCTGGCCGGAGAGGTCGTGCTTTCAACCAGGCTTGACGGTGGTGCTGAAATTGCCAACGGAAAACTTTATTTGCGCCAACATGAAGGCGTGATTCTGCGCTAAAATGACTCGTGAGAGTGGTCCAATCTTTGGGGATTGAACCAATTTTGTACTTAACAGATCAGGAACAGATACTGAATGACATCAAACAAACTATTTCCAGAGAATTTTTTATGGGGCGTGGCAACGTCTGCTTATCAGATTGAAGGTGCCTGGGACGAAGACGGGAAAGGGGAATCTATTTGGGATCGCTTCAGCCATTTACCGGGCAATATCAAGGATGGCACCACCGCCGACGTGGCCTGTGATCATTATCATCTTTGGCCCCAAGATATTGCTCTCATGAAAGAGTTGGGCATCCAGGCTTATCGCTTTTCCATTTCCTGGCCTCGTATTCTGCCACAGGGCAGGGGCAAGGTGAACCAGGCTGGGCTTGATTATTACGGCCGTCTCGTAGATGGCCTTCTGGAAGCCGGTATCGTTCCATTTGTTACGCTTTACCACTGGGATTTGCCCCAGGCGGTGCAGGATGAAGGGGGCTGGCCCGCACGCGGAACGGCCGAAGCCTTCGCCGACTATGCCGATCTCGTCAGCCGCAGTCTAGGCGATAGAGTGACCAACTGGATTACTCACAACGAACCCTGGTGCGCCAGTTTGTTAAGCTATCAGGCCGGAGAGCACGCGCCGGGTTTGAAAGACCCTTATCTGGCTTTGAAAGCCGCCCACCATCTTCTGTTGTCTCATGGATTGGCCGTTCCCGTTATCCGCCGTAACAGTCCGGGGGCCGAGGTTGGCATTACCCTTAACTTTGAAGATGCCGTTCCAGCCAGCCCCAGCGCGGCCGATTACAATGCTGCCCGTCTGTGGGAAGGGTACTTCTTCCGCTGGTTCCTGGATCCCATTTACGGCCGTCATTATCCGGCCGATATGGTTGCAGAGTATGAAGCCAGAGGCTACCTGCCGGATGGCATGGACTTCGTTAAAGAAGGGGATATGGACACCATTGCCGTCCAGACCGATTTCATGGGCGTTAACTACTACACCCGTCAGGTAAGCCGGGACAGAGAGATGGCCGAGAATTTGCCCCCAACAGTGTTCCGCGCCCCCGATTCTGAACTGACAGAAATGGGTTGGGAAGTCTATCCTGAAGGACTTTTCCACCTGCTTAACCGTTTCCACTTTGAATATCGAATACCCAAACTCTACATCACAGAAAATGGTTGTAGTTATATGGATGGGCCGGACGAAAACGGCCGAGTTGCCGACCAACGCCGCATTGCCTACCTGGAGGGCCACCTAAACGCAGTGGCGCGGGCCATTGACAACGGTGTTCCCGTTGCCGGGTATATGCAGTGGTCATTTATGGATAACTTTGAATGGGCGTGGGGCTACCAACAGCGTTTCGGAATTGTCTACGTGGACTACGAAACCCAAAAACGGTACCCCAAAGACAGCGCCTTCTGGTATCGAGATGTCATTGCTAGAAATGGATTGGGATAATTCGTGGCTGCTCTTGAGGAGGCCCAATGAACGATAACTGGTATCAGGATGCGGTCTTTTACGAACTCTACATCCGTGCCTTTTGCGATGGCAATGGCGACGGAAATGGAGATTTTCAGGGAGCCATCACAAAACTAGACTACGTCAAATCACTTGGGGTAAATTGCATCTGGATTCTGCCCATGTATCCATCTCCATTAAATGACGACGGCTATGATATTGCCGATTACAAGTCCATTCACCCTGACTACGGAAACCTGGATGATTTCAAGGCATTCCTAAACGCTGCCCACGACAAAGGGCTGCGAGTGGTGACTGATCTGGTGATGAATCACACCTCTGATCAACACCCCTGGTTCCAGGCCGCCCGCAAAGACCCATCTTCCCCATACCACGACTACTATGTCTGGAGCGAGACAGGGGAGGAATATTCAGAAGCCCGCATCATCTTTCTGGACACTGAGGAATCAAATTGGACTTACGATAAGCAGGACGGAAAATATTTCTGGCATCGTTTTTACAGCAGCCAACCCGATTTGAACTACGACAATCCAGCCGTACACCAAGAGATGCTCAATATTATGCGCTTCTGGCTGGATATGGGCATAGATGGTTTCCGAGCCGACGCCATCCCTTATCTTTATGAACGAGAGGGGACAAACTGCGAAAATTTACCGGAAACCCATGTTTTCCTGAAAAAAGTCCGGGCTATCATGGACGAGGAGTATCCGGGGCGGGTCTTAATCGCCGAAGCCAACCAGTGGCCGGAGGATTTGCTGCCCTATTTTGGGAATGGGGATGAGTTTCATATCTGCTTCCACTTTCCCGTAATGCCCCGCCTTTATATGTCTGTAAAGATGGGGGATAAGCAGCCGCTCGTAGATATATTGGCTCGCACGCCTGCAATTCCACCCGGAACCCAATGGATGACCTTCTTAAGAAACCACGACGAGTTGACGCTGGAGATGGTCACGCCGGAGGAACGGCAGTGGATGTGGGAGCAGTACGCGCCGGAGCCGCGTATGCGGCTCAATCTTGGTATTCGCCGCCGTCTGGCCCCACTGCTCGACAACAGCCGGGCGCGTTGGCTGATGCTCAATGCGCTGCTGCTTTCTCTCCCCGGAACGCCGATCATCTACTATGGGGATGAGATTGGGATGGGGGACAATATCTGGCTCCCCGATAGGCACGGCTGCCGGACGCCGATGCAGTGGTCGGCCGAAAAAAATGGCGGCTTCTCAACGGCCGAGGAAACCTATGTGCCGGTTAACAGCGACGATGTCTACGGCTACCAGGTTGTTAATGTCGCTGACGAAGAAGAAGACCCCAACTCCTATCTGTGGGCGACCCGCTATCTCTTGCAGGCTCGCCAAAAAAATCCCGCCCTGCAAAACGGAAAGATGTCTGTTATTGGAAATGATAATGCGGCCGTTTTCGCTTACTGGCTGACCCATGAAGACAATCGCCTGTTATGTATCTACAACTTCAGCAACCAGCAGCAGTCCATCAGCCTCGATTTGAGCGACTACAAAGGCTGCCAGATGACCGACCTGCTGGCTCGCAACCAGACCGAAACCCTCAACGAATGGCCCGCTGTCAAAGTTCTTCCCCCGTATTCCAGCCATTGGTACCTCATTTCGTAAATGCCATCGAATCAATTTCGATCTTTTGATTGCCAATTACCAGCAGTATCCATTACTGTCAATTACCCAATTACCCAAATACTAAAGTGACCTCAACATTCGAACGCCTCGAAACGCTCCAATCAGGCCCACTGCGGCTGATGGAGCCTTTGGAGCAGGAGATTTTCTGTCTCCGCTTTGAGCAGCATTTCCCCGACGCCCTACGGCCGCTTCGCCAACTTTACGGCGAGAGAGAGGACTTCGATCTCTTTGTAGACCGCTTTTTGGACATTGTGGCGCGGGGGTATGCTGCTCGTTCGGCCGAACTGCGCCAGCTCGATCTCAAACGAGTTCACGAACCCGACTGGTTCCAAAAGCCGGAGATGATGGGCTACGTCGCCTACACCGACCGCTTTGCAGGCACAGTGCAGGGCGTCGCCGACAAGATTCCCTACCTGAAAGAGCTGGGCGTCACCTACCTCCACCTCATGCCCCTCCTCCGGCCCCGTCCCGGCGCCAATGACGGCGGCTACGCCGTGATGGATTATCGCCAGGTAAACGGCCGTCTGGGCAGCATGAAAGATTTACAACAGTTGGCCGCCAAACTGCGCCAGCACGGCATCAGCCTCTGCATAGATGTCGTTTTGAACCACACCGCCAAAGAACATGAATGGGCCAGAAAAGCAATGGCGGGAGACGGCTATTACCAGGACTACTACTACATGTTCCCGGATCGCACCATGCCGGATCGCTACGAGCAATCCCTGCCGGAAGTTTTCCCTGATTTCGCGCCGGGCAACTTCTCTTATTATGAAGCAATAGATCGATGGGTCTGGACAACCTTCAATGAATATCAATGGGACTTGAACTACACCAATCCGGCCGTTTTCGGGGAAATCCTCGACATTATGCTCTTCCTGGCGAACCAGGGCGTGGAAATTCTGCGCCTTGATGCCGTCGCCTTTATGTGGAAGCGGCTGGGGACCGACTCCCAGAACCAGCCCGAAGCTCACTGGCTCTTGCAAGCCTTTCGCGCTCTGACCCGAATTGCTGCACCCGGCGTTTTGTTCAAGGCCGAAGCCATCGTCGCCCCCGACCGCCTCATTCCCTACCTGGGGCGGGGAGAAGCGGCCAACAAAGAGTGCGAACTGGCCTACAACAACAGCCTGATGGTCTTATTGTGGAGCGCGTTGGCTTCCCGTAAGGTGCATATCCTGACCCATTCGATTCAGGAAATGCCTGCCTCGCCATCCGGCTGCGCCTGGATCACCTACGTTCGCTGCCATGATGATATTGGCTGGGCCGTGACCGATGAGAATGCGGCTGCTGTGGGCGAATCGGGGCCGCTGCATCGCGCCTTCCTGAGTGATTTTTACAGCGGCCGTTTTCCCGGAACCTTCGCCAAAGGAGCAACCTTCCAATACAACCCCAAAACCGGCGACCGCCGTATCAGTGGGATGCTGGCTTCGTTAGCCGGTCTGGAGGTGGCAGTTGATGAAATTGGCGGCTACGCCATCCAGCAGGCCATTGATCGCATTTTGCTGCTGCACAATCTCATCTTCGCCTTTGGTGGTATCCCCGTCCTCTATATGGGCGACGAATTGGGGATGCTGAATGACAAAAGCTACCTCGACGACCCCGACCTGGCCGGTGACAATCGCTGGATGCATCGGCCGTTTATGGATTGGAATTCGGCCGAAAAACGTCACGACTCCCATACCATCACCGGCCAGATTTTCCAGGGCTTGCTGGCCCTCATTGCTGCCCGGAGCAAAACCATTGCCCTCCATGCCCAGGCGTATACCCAGGCCGTGTGGACCCACAACGAACATGTTTTCGGCCTCATCCGCACCAGTCCACGCGGCAAACTCCTTGTCCTGGCAAACGTCACCGAACACGAACAGACCGTGCCCGGCCATCGTCTTGCCGAGCTAGGCCTCTCCAATCCCCAGGTTGACCGGCTGAGTCGTGAAATATTTCACAACGGACAGGATTTGAGGTTGAAAGGGTATCAAGTCATGTGGTTAGTGGCAGAGACGTAACGAAACATGGCATGAATGAGTGGCGGCAGCGTGTACGGCAACTGAAAAGGGAAACATATGCCCTTTATCTGGCCTATAAGGACCCTCGCGTACCCTGGTTTGCACGTCTATGGGTGGCAATTGTCGTTGGCTATGCTCTAAGCCCCATTGACCTTATCCCCGACTTTATCCCGATATTTGGCTATCTGGATGACTTAGTTTTGATACCGCTAGGTGTGTTGGTGGCTATCAAACTGATCCCGCCCCACTTGATGGAGGAGTGCCGGGAACAGGCGCAAATTGAACTGGCTGGGGATAGGCCGGTCAACTGGATTGCGGCCGTTGTCATCGTTAGCCTATGGTTGCTGGCGGCTGTTCTTATCGTTTGCCTTATTGTTCGGGTTTTTCGGTAAGATTCAAAGATTGGAAAAATCTAGTTTTGGGGGTTGATTAGGAACGTTTTCCCCAGTATTGGAGCAGGGTGCTGCCGTCGGTAAAACCAAGAGGAAGAAAGGCTCCCAGGAAAAAGACAAAGGTATTTTCCAGCAAGAAAAACTTAGCCAGCAGCAGGGGAACGCCCCCGGCCGAATTACTGGCAAACAGCAGAACAAGGGCAATTGGAACCAAAATGAGGCTGGCAATCGGCCCGCCAAGAGCGCGTTGGATATGGACATCGGCCGATAACGCCGGTTCGTCTCGTGGATAAAGCGACGCCCCCAACAGCGTCCACAACCGCACCCCCACCATCGGGTAGCCAGTTCGTCGGGCAGCAACCGCGTGGCCTTTTTGATGCCACAACTCGCTCATCCAATGCAGAGCAACAGCTAATAAAGACCCGATAACGGCCGCAACCGGAGCAACATCCAATAAATAAATCGCAATCAATGTCAAGACAAGCCAGAGAACGGCTGAAGCGATAACGGCCGAGGGTGTTATCACAAAGAATAAATCACCAAATATCCCTGTCTTGTAACTTTTCATCCTATTACCAACAGTGTCCGGGTCAGCGATCAAACACTACCACCAATCACCAATTACCAATCACCAATTACCCATCCTACAGCCCCAACCGCGCAGACGCCTGTTGGCAAAGCGATTCGCCACCCGCAGCCAGCCATTGTTGCAGCGTTTCGCTCGATTGGCTGCCATTGATGACATCATTGTAAATGCCACTGCCCCAAAGATAATACCGCTGTGTTTCGGCCGGCCACGATTCCCAGGCACGAGTCATGACGCCAGGGCCGCCATTATACCCTGCCAGCGCCATACCAACATCCCCATTTGAGCGAGAAAGCAGGTCTGCCAGAAAGATCATTCCCCGTTTGGCATTGGTGTCCGGGTCCATGCTGTTTTCCCCGGCCGCAAAGTGGAAAGGCATCACCTGGAACAGGCTTTGAGCGCCAGCCCCGGAGACGGCCTGGGGATCGCCGCAAGATTCAATTTGCATGACCGTGGCAACGACGTTGGGTTCAACGCCATATAACTGGCTCCATTCAATTATCTTGGATTCCCAATGTTTTACTTCGTCGGTGAAGAAAGGAGCAATAACGCCCTGGTATGGAACGGCCGCTTCAACCTTGCCCTGGCTATCGCTGGCCGCTGGCGGCTGGCCGCCGGAACCGTTCTTGCTCGTGTGAATGAGGGTCATGAGTCCGCCTACAAAAACAACAAAGAGCAACAACATTAGCATCCGCCTGTTTATCGGATCGGCCAGCCCAAATGCAGGACGAGGTGGTAGATAAACGTAACCCTCATCGTATAGGCCTTCCAACTCATCCTGTGAGAAAGTCAACGGCGTATCAATTGGATAATAATCATTATCGTAATCGTTGTAGTAGGTCAAGATTGTCGCCTTTTTTGGGTTGCAATTGGTAACTGGAATAAGCTGATTTTAGCCAATTACTCATTACCAATTACATTACCTTAATTATACCTGAAATTCTATCTTCGACTGCTTGCTCGAAAGCCACCGGGTTGAGGGCGGTTACCGGGGCGTGGCGGGCGCTGACGGACGCGGTTGCTGCGAGTCGAAGTTGATCGCAGCGGTGGCGCACCCAGGTCAATTGGGTCGGGTCGGGGGCTGGAAGCTGCCTTTCTCGGCCCCGGACGACTCTGAGAATTATTGGCGCTCTTACTAACCGAATTCGTTGCAGCCGGTTGGCGGAGTTGGGCTGGCTGGCTGCCGGTTCGGGAAGTATGGAAATCCATCAACCGTTCTCCTGCCACCGTTACTGCCCCGATAAACAAAATTCGGGTCAGCCAGACCAATATGGCGACAAAGACCGGTACAATATGCAGAAGTTGATCCCGGCTCAGAACCTCATTGCCGAGATTGTGGTTCAACAGCGTCAAGGAAACAGCCCACCAGGTCATAATGGCGTTCATCGTTGCACCTAAGAGCCAGGCTCCCATGAGATACCAGACCTCTTTCGGTTCATTTCGGCCGCGTTCGGGCGTGAAGAGGCGGGCCAGCCCGGCAAAATCAATCGCGCAAAATGCAATAGCCAAAATTGCTGCCCAACTCATGCCCATAAACCGGACATCTCCCAGTAAATCGCCCAGAGCGTACCGGGTTGTGTCGAAGTTAAATGTCTCAAACGCAAATAATGCCAGCACCAATATAATTCCGATGATAAATTGGCGTGGCATTTGTTTGCCGGTTTCCAGGAGCTTGCCGAAGCCCGTATTACCTGATTGATACATTGTTTCTTGACGCATACTGTGCCTCCTCTCTTTCTACAAGGATAAGTCGTCAACGGCCGAACGGCCGTCACTGAAAATAAGAATGTTGTTGAACAAAACCCACTGCGATTGTCTGACAAAATTCCTCCCGGAACTTTGTCTCAACGCCTCAATTGAGAAGGTGGAACCGGCCAGGTCGCGCCGACCGGTTCCGTGTTAGGGAGGATGCCAGAACAAATGTTCATAACAATTAAGAGAATAGCACATGCGTTCTAATATGTCAACAGATTTTATCCAAATTTCTGCCTTAATTTGCAAAAAGTGTGACATTACTTGACGTTGTAACGCTAAAACGCAGCCCTGATCCCTGAAGGTGTGACCTTATCCATGACAAAAAATATCAGCACTTTATCAACAAAATATCAATCCCGATTGACGCCAGCGCAGTACACTGACTCTAAGAGCGGCTCTCAAAACCGGGTTGTGTATCCGGAAAGTGTGATTTGTGTCATGTTGGGGACAGTTCGTGTACACGGCCGTTCCCAACAAAACACATCCATTCCCAGCTTCTGCTTCATGGAGATGACGGGAGTGTTCTAGTTACTTTGGAGGAAGTAATGAAGAGAAGAACGAGATTAACGGTAATCGTACTTTTGTTATCCATCGGGATCATCATCGGTGCCTGTAGCGCTTCTGACGAGATTGTTCGAGAAGTGCCGGTAGAAGTGACCAGAGTGGTAACAGAAACAGTTATAGAAGAAGGTCAGACAATCGAAGTAACGCGGATCGTTGCCGAAGAGGACAGTGTCATGGCAGAACCCACCGAAGCAGCAAGCGCCGGTTCCGCCGTTGATGGGGAATCGGCCGCTGACACCGACATCGAGACCCTGGCCGAAGCGGAAACGGAACGGCCCGGCAGCACCAACAATTCCCAGACCCAGCGCCTCATCATCAAAGACGGCAACATGGCCCTGATCGTGATGGATTCGGATACTGCCCTGGAGGAAGCGGTGGACTTGGCCGTCGTCTTAGGCGGTTACGTCATCTCCCAGCGCAGTTGGGACGATGAGTCTGGATTCCGTTATGCCACCGTCCGGCTGGCCGTCCCGGTTGATAGATTCGAAGAAGCATTGCGAACCCTGCGAACCTACGGCTCCGTCACCGATGAGTCCGCCTCCGGGCAGGATGTCACCGATGAATATGTAGACCTCAACTCCCGTCTGGGCAACCTCTTAGCAACCCAGGAACGGCTCCGCAGCTTTCTGGAAGCGGCCGATGAAGTGGATGAGATTCTGGACATCAATGAAGAATTGCAAAAGGTTGAAGAGGAACTGGATGTTATTCAAGGACGCATGACTTACCTGGCGGATAGGGCAGCCTATTCCACCATTAACTTGACCATCAATCCCTTGATTCCAACCGCCACCCCGTCGCCAACCCCAACAGCCACGCCGACCTACACCCCAACCCCGCTGCCAACGCCTGACGAGTGGCGTCCCGGTGATACAGTCCACACTGCCTTGGTCAATCTGGAGAACTCCTCTACCTCTGCCGCCGATTTCACCATCTACAACGGCATCACCTGCGGCCCCTGGCTGCTGTTAATGAGCTTCATCGGCTACCTTTTCTGGCGTGCCTTTCGCTGGCGAGTCCAGCGCGACACACCGAATACACCGCAACCACCTCTGGCTGGGGAGCCGGCAGGCAGCGATTAAAACAGGTAAATGAAAGACGCCGCCCAAATGAATCTCATTGGGCGGCGTCTTTCATCTCCAGGAAGACAAATTTAGGGGAAGTAACGGTGGTCCTGCTCTACTCGGCGGATTTATAGAGGGCTTTGGTGGCGCTGGGCTGGCTGTAATATTCGCCGATAGCGGTCCAACGAGCCTGGTCAGCCTGACCGGCCTTTAACGGCCGTCCTCCGGCGTAAACCAGGTAATAATCCCCCATTGCTTCCCAGCGGGCCTGATCGGCGGATTCGGCACGGGACAGGCGGTTGCCGGACAAAACAGTATAATAGTTACCCATAGCCACCCACCGCTCTACATCAGCATTGTGATTCGCTGCTGCTTGAGGAGCAGCCGTTGGCTGACAGGCGGCTAACAAAAAGAGGGCCAAGAAGATAACGGCCATTGTGAATATTGAAAGGTGGGAATAGGTTTTCATTTTTAATTTTTCCTTAGTTGCCATTCTGTAATATTGGCTTCAATATTCGTTGCGCCCATACTGGTGGCAACGGAGAGCCGGTGATGGCCGTCCACCACGAAATAAACGTCATCAAACTTCTTACTATCTGCTGTTTACTGCTTACTGTTCTAGTGACCCGCCGGGTAAAGCGCCCCGTCGTAGAACGATTCGCGGTCGGCCGGTTGCACAGGTGCTGCCACAGCGTTACTTACAAAGACTTTACGGTCGGCTGACTCCGCATCCGCCAGAGGGTTGTTGCCCGTGCCGTTATTCAGGAAGATCTTCCGGTCGGCTGACTCCACTGTATTAATCGCGCTTCCTTGCTCCGATGCTGCCACAGCTACTTTCTCTTGAGGCCGACAGGCCGCCAAAAAAAACACACTCATCATAATCACACCACAGACAAATATTGAAGACAAAAAACACTTTTTCATTTCATATCTCCTGGTTCATAAACACGAATAAAGGTAATTGATTATTCAAATATGTTTCTTTAATTAAGAACTTTTGCCATCATATGAAAAGATCGCTTCCACAACGCTTCCAGAACGTGAAAAAAGGTGTTTTCCCTTTTAGCTTTCTTGTTTGTCATCTTCTTCCATGCTGTTGTTAGAAACGGCCGTCAATCTGGTCGCTATAAAGGCATTCACCTGTTCAAGATTGCTGAAACGATGTTTCTCAGATTCGGCCGAAACCTCCTGTAACTCGAACCGCCAGGACGGTGATTCGGCCGTTGTCTCATACGGCGTTGTTAACCAACAACGAATCAAAAAAGATTGATAAAATTGTTTTACTTGTTTCGACATGTCTCTTCCCATTAATCTTGCTTAACTCAGGATTGTTGCCATCATATGACCCAGACGCTTCCATAACGCTTCCAATAGAGCTTAAATAGGGTATACTTTGCTCTATAACAAAAACCATTTGGACAGTGCAATGTCCATGTGGACCCGTAAGGTTTATCCTTTGGAGAGGAAATGCTTGAGATATCCTTACTGGGCGAAGTCACAATTCAGTCGCACGGTAAATCCATTACCCGCTTTCGCAGCCAAAAAGAAATAGCATTGCTGGCCTATCTGGCCCACTCCGGGCAAACGCACAGCCGCGAAGCGCTGGCTGATTTGCTGTGGGAGGCCCGTTCAACCACTCAATCGCTCTCCAATTTGCGTACCGTTTTAGCCAGACTCCGCAAACAAGTTGGGGATGATCTGATCGTTACCCGGAAAACGGTGGCGGTGACGCCCGCTGTTCATGAACAGACGGATTCGGTGCGATTTCAAGCGATGGTGGCCGGGGCAGGGGGGGAACGGTCGATTACGGCCGTTAATCTCCTGAAACAAGGGTTAGAGTTGTATCGCGCCGAGATGATGGCCGGTTTCTATCTGCCCAATGCCCCCCGCTTCAACGACTGGCTTGTCATTGAGCAGGAACGACTACACCAAACTGCCATGCGGGGCTACCGTCAGTTAGCCGGTTGGCAGGAGGAACAAGGGGTATTTAGTGCCGGGGTTACCACTGCCCAACGCTGGGTCAGTTGGGATCCATTAGACGAAACTGCCCAACAGCAGTTGATGCGATTATTGGCCTACGACGGCCGAATCTCCGAAGCCATAACCGTCTATGAAAAATGCCGCCAACTTCTGGGCACGGAGCTTGGCTTGTCCCCAGCCCCGGCTACAACGGCCCTCAATGAAGCCATTCAAACTGGTTCCCTCTCTACGCCCGACATCTCGCCCGCTCCGCTTCATAACCTGCCTCGTATGCTGACGCCGCTGTTCGGCCGAAAGAAAGAAATCGAAGAACTGACCACCAGACTCTTAAACCCGGACTATCCCTTAATCTCCATCACCGGAGCAGGCGGCATTGGTAAAACCAGCCTGGCTCTGGCTGCGACGCGGGCGTTAGCCGGAAAGCAGCACCCCTTCAAAGATGGTATTTGGTTTATCGCCCTGGAAGAAATTGAAGACGGCGAACCGAAGGAAGTCAGGAATAGAGTCGCCGCTTTAATCGGACTGGCAATGGGTTTGTTTTTTCACGGCGAAGACGATCTCTGGTCGCAGTTGTTGGGGCAGTTGGCCCCGAAAAACCTTCTCCTCATCTTAGACAACATCGAGCAGTTTTTGAATCCCGCCGCCGACCTGATTGTGGCGCTGCTGGAAGCCGGTAACAACATTCACCTGTTGGTCACTTCCCTCATTACCCTCCCTTTGGCTGCCACCTTTGCCTTTCCGCTGGCCGGTTTAGAGGTACCGATTCAGGATTCGGCTGAAGCCCTCCAAAACGAAAGCGTGAGGCTTTTTGCCGAACGAGCTGCACGAATACCAACTTCTTTTCGCCTGGAAAAACATCTAGCCCAGGTGGTGGCGATTTGCCGATTTGTTGAGGGGATGCCCCTTGCCATCGAATTGGCGGCGGCTTCCTTAGGGTGGCTGATGGTGGATGAGATTTTGCCCGTTTTAACCAGCAACCTCCAACTCCTGAACACCAACCGGCGCGATTTGCCCGCCCGCCAGCGCACTCTTCAGGCTGTCTTTGATTATACCTGGCAGCTTCGTGACCGCCGCGAGCAGCATCTCCTGACTCAAATCTCCATTTTTCTAGGCGGCTTCGGCCGTCAGGCGGCCGAAGCCGTTCTGGATGATAAGTTGTCCTCTCTCTATAAATTGCAAGACCATGCCTTGCTGAGTCGGGACGAAATGGGACGATTTAGAATTCATCCCCTCCTGCGCCAGTTAGCCCGAAAAAAACTAACCAGCGAAATGGAACAACAGACTTTAGATCGCCACGCCCTTTACTACACGGCCCTCGCCCAATCATTTGAAAAGGAATTGAAATATAGTGTAGGCCAGGTGGCGATACAAACGATGCGGGTCGAACAGGCAAACGTGCGTGCCGCCTGGCATCATGCTGTTCAAACGGGACAATGGCAAAACATCGCCAATTGTCTGGAGAGCATCCACTTTTTCTATAGACACAACGGGCTTTACCAGGAGGAATCGGTGCTGTTAGGAGGCGCAATCGCTTCCTTGCAGGCCAATTTGATAGATGAGAACCGCTTTCTAACCGGTTTCCTAACCCGTTTGCTCTGCCGGTTATTGGCTTTGCGAGCCTGGAACTATCAGTATTCGGGCGAATATGATGAGGGGTTAAAGACGGCCGAACGAGCCTGCCAACTGGCCCAAAAGCTGGCCGACCCCGGTCTTGAAGCCCACGCCAGAGTTGCCCTTGCCAAACTCCACTATCGCAATCATGCCGAGGCGATAGCCCAATATGAACAGGTCGTCACGCTGGCAAAAATCGCCCAAAATCCCATCCTGGAAGCAGAAGCCCTGAGTGGGATCGGCGGCCACAAAAAATGGCAAGGTGAAATCGAGCAGGCCAAAGGCTTCTTGCGCCATGCCCTTGACCTATGCCGGACTTTGCATTACAAGCCGGGCGAGATGGTCGTTTTGGTCAGGTTAGGCGGATTGTCAGCAAGCCAGGAAGCTCATGCCGAAGCGATGGCCTATGAAAGGCAAGCCCTCCAGTTAAGCCGCCTCTTGGGCGATGTTGTCGCCGAAGCGCTCGTTCTTGGCAATATAGGTGTAAGTCTGAACGTTTTGGGCGACCTGGCTGCGTCGCAGCATTACCAGGAACAAGGCCTGGCTATCTATCATCGTCTAAACATGCCCGGTGAGGAACAAATGTTGTTGGGGGGCTTAGGAGAGGTGGCCATTAAGCTGGGTGACTACGTCACCGCTGAACAGCATCTGACCGAAGCCCTGGCCCTTGCTGAACAAGTGAAAGACCTGTTTTGGCAGGCCTGGGTTAAGCACCGCCTGGGAGAAATGTGGCATGGTCGGGGGGAATCAGAAAAGGCGCTGGCCTTCATAGCGCAAGCCATTCAGACTGCGGAAGCGTTCCAGTATATTAATTTCAAGGCCGGCGTTTTGTATACCTGGGGCAATGTTCTGCTTAGTCAGGGAGAGTGGGGCAGTGCGGAAGAAAAATTTCAAAAAGCCTATGATCTACGACAGGGGTCGGGACGGACTGAACAAGCATTACCCTCTTTAGCTGGCCTGGCTTATGCCACGTATCAACAAGAAAAGCCAGAAACGGCCGCCTCCCTGGCCGAACGCCTGTGGGAGAGCTTGCGGGCCGCTCCGGTTGTGGCTGAAAGGGCAACGATGAAACTGTACTGGATGTTAGGGATGGTTTGGGACGGATTAGGCGACGGCCGAGCCAACGATCTCTGGGCTAGAGCCTATGACCTGCTCCGATCACGCTGCGACAAGATACCGGACGAACGACGGCGAAAGCTGTTCTTAGAACAAATTTCATCCCATCGTGCTATAATAGATCGTTCGCAAATACAGACGAAAATCTGACGACCGACTACTGACCATTGACCACTTTCCCCCGGAGAAAACATGATGAACCAGGTTGACGAAATCCTCGCCCAATGCACTAACATTCTGCCCTCTTACCGCCACCGTCATCAAACTCTGAAACAAATCTTTCAGGAACTGGCTGACGCCCTGCCGGAAGATGAATACCCGGATATGTATGGCTCCGGCGATTCATTGGCCCGCTTTGAAGGAGAGTTGGCCGAGCTAATGGGCACAGAAGCGGCCGTCTTCATGCCCAGCGGCACAATGGCCCAACAAATTGCCCTGCGAATCTGGTGCGAGCGAAACAACAACTTCACCGTTGCCATGCACCCCACCGCCCATCCCGAATTTGCCGAACATCTTGGCTACCAATACCTGCACAACATTCGCCGGATTCAATTTGGCGGCCCTGAATTTTTGCGGAACCGTATCCTGACGGTCAAAGATTTTGAACAATTGGGCCAAAAGCCGGGGGTTATCTTGTTAGAACTCCCATACCGGGAATTAGGCGGAGAACTCCCCACCTGGGATGAGTTATCGGCCGTTCACGAATGGGCCAAAGTCCGCAATATTCCTTTCCATATGGACGGGGCCAGATTGTGGCAGTGTCGGCCGTTTTACCAAAAATCGTATCAGGAGATCGCAGCCCTGTTTGACAGCGTCTATCTCTCCTTCTACAAAGACCTGGGTGGCTTATGCGGCTCCGCTTTGTTAGGGTCGGCCGACTTTATCAAAGAAGCCCGTGTCTGGCTGCGGCGGCACGGCGGCAACCTCAAGACTCAGGGGCCATTTTGGGCTTCCGCCCGCCTCGGCCTGAACCGCGTTGTGCCGCAGATCGATCAATGGGTGGAGAAGGCGCGAGAAACGGCAGAGCTGCTCTCCCAATTCGACGACATCATCATCCGGCCCAATCCCCCGCACGTCAACTTCTTCCGGCTCTACATCAAGGGTGATGCCGAGGCGCTTACCGAACGCCACCTGGAAGTAGCCAAAGAAACCGGGACCTTCCTCTTCTATGGCCTCCAACCCGCCTCCATACCAGGATTCGCCACCACCGAAATGCGCTTCGATGAAAACGCCCTCTCATTCGATCTGTCCCAACTTCGGCCGTTTGTGGAAAAGTTGTTACGGGAGTAATGGCTACTAATGGCGAGATGTATCCGCCCTGGATATAACCAGTTTGGTGATAGATGTAGAGATATGTCGCGTCTCTCGGAAACCACCCTATGGCCTGGAGGCCATGTTAACAACCTGGAAACGCCTTAATGACAATGCCGCATTTGTGGCAAAGACAAGGAGATAAAATTCATGAAATTACCTCAATCTGCTCGTGAACTCATTGAGTCGGGAACGAATGCCCATCTGGTTACCTTGAACCAGGACGGAAGCCCGCAGGTCACGCTGGTGTGGGCCGGCCTGGACGGCGACGACATTGTCACCGCCCATCTGTTTGCCAGCAAAAAGGTACAAAATATACGCCAGGACGGCCGAGTAGCTGTCACCTTTGAATGTGACACCAAGAGCGCCATGGGTCTGTCGGAATATCTGGTTATTTACGGCCGAGCCACGATTGAGGAAGGCGGCGCACCCGAATTGCTCCAAAAGCTGGCCTGGGTCTACATGGGACCGGATGTGAAATTCCCGCCTATGGACAATCCACCCCCCGGATTTATTAACAGGATTAAGGTTGAGCGTTACAGCGGTGTGGGGCCATGGACAGGCCGGGCGGTGTAGACGCGGCCGTCCGGATCAAGCGGATAGTCCATGGTGAAGAAATATTTTTGATCTAATTTAGAAACGCCTTCACGGACTCCGCCACATCGAAGGGAATACCAGGAACGGCCGCAACCTCTTCCAATGTCGCCTTCCGAATATCATCCAGAGAGCCAAAGGCGTCCAGCAGCCGCTTCCGGCGGCTCGGCCCAACGCCTGGTATGCCATCCAGAATAGAAGCTACCCCAACCTTTGCCCGCCGTTTCCGGTGTCCTTCATTGGCAAAACGGTGGGCCTCATCTCGCACCCGCTGCACCAGATACAGTCCCTCTGACCGGCGGGGCAGGAGGATGGAAGCAGGACGCCCGGGTACGAAAAGCTCCTCTTCCTGTTTGGCTAAAGCCGCCAGCGGCACTTCATCTTCCAGCTTAAAGGCGTGCAGCACCTCACGGGCCATTGTCAACTGCCCTTTGCCCCCATCCACGATAAGCAAGTCTGGCAGCAGCGCCCAGGCCGTATCTTTCTGATTCTTCCCGATCTGGCTAGGATCATGCAGTTCGCCCGCCATCGTATCTTTATAACGTTGGAAGCGGCGGGACAAGACCTCTTTCATTGCCCCATAGTCATCATTGCCGACTGTCTGGACATTGAAGCGGCGGTAATCGCTTTTTCTCGGCGCACCCTGAACAAAGACCACCATCGAGCCAACCGTCTGCGTTCCCTGGGTGTGGCTGATGTCATAGCACTCAATTCGAGAAGGCGGCCGATCCAGCTCCAGCGCCTCTTGCAGTTCCGTCATGGCGGTAACATGCTTTGACCGGTCGGCCGCCCACTGCTGGCGCAGTGTTGCCAGCGTATCGGCCGCATTCGTCTCCGCCATTTTAACCAGTTCTTTTTTCTTACCGCGCCGGGGAACTTGAATCGAAACCTTCGTGCTGCGCTTTTCCTTCAGCCACTGTTCAATGACGCGGGCTTCATCTACCTCATGTGGCAGCAGCACTTCCTTCGGAATGTGGGCCGCCTCGTCGTAAAATTGAGTGATAAAGTCGTGCAGCACCTCCGGATCGCTTTCCCCCTCCGTCCCTTCCAGCAGGAAATACTCTCGGCCGATCAACTTACCGTGCCGGATGAAGAAAATCTGGACACAGGCATCCCCCAGCTCGCGGGCAAAGGCGATCACATCCTGGTCCGTATTAGCGGCGCTGATAACTTTCTGCTTTTCGACCACTTTGTCAATCGCCCGCAGTTGATCCCGGTAAACGGCCGCTTGCTCAAAATCCAGATTTTCCGACGCTGCCTGCATCTTGCTTTCAATTTCCCTGGTAATTGTCTCCGACTTACCGTTCAGGAAATCCATCAGCTTCTCAATCATATCCCGGTACTGCTGCTTATTGACGTTGCCGATACAAGGCGCATTGCACAACTTAATGTCGAAATAGAGACAGGCCCGACTGTCGTTGCCGGTAATATCCCGGTCGCAGGTCAGATAGGGGAAGATTTTTCGGAGCAGATCAAGCGTTTGGTGGACGGCCCAAACCGACGTATACGGGCCGAAATAGCGAGAGCCATCCTTATTCATCCGCCGCGTGACCGTTACCTTCGGGAATGGCTCACCCCAATACACCTTAATATAGGGGTAACGTTTATCATCCTTCAGACGAATGTTGTAATGGGGTTTGTACTTTTTGATGAGCGTCGTTTCCAGCAGGAGCGCTTCCAGATCGCTGGCGGTGGTAATAATCTCGATGTCGTGGATATTCTTCCGAAGCTGGTGTGTTTTATAAGAGTCCACATTGGCCTGGAAATAAGACCGCACCCGATTCCGCAAATTGACCGACTTACCGACATAGATAACCTTGCCATTCACATCCTTATGGATATAGACACCCGGCCGCGTTGGCAGATTATCCAGAATCTCCTGTATTCTCTCAGACACTTCAAAGCTCATGTGTTCTATTGTAAACCGTAATGCGTAAAACGTAAAACGTGGTGAGGAATAGTTTTGTCGAACGG
>JBAPRX010000123.1:0-10243 GCA_049281335.1 Promineifilaceae bacterium (SeqCode) | reverse complement strand
CTGAAAGATTAACCCCGCAATAGCCGCTCCTGTCCGGTGCAGGCCAAGAACTCGGCCGAAAAAGTAGACGAACAGCCCCGCCAGCCACAACTGGACAACCGTATACCAGCCATAAGCCTGGAGAATGGGCAAAATCAGAAAGAGGATGCTAAAGGGATAATAGGCCGAGTGCTGCCCCGTTGCCAGGAACGGCGTTCCGGCGAAGAGGTTGCTGTTCCAAAGCGGGATTTCCCGGTTCTCAACGCTCTGCCGGATGAACTGTTTCCAGGCATAATTTTCCAGCACCATATCGCTGAGAAGCCCATTATGGGGCGTCTCGGCCCCGAAAGCGGCGCTTTGGTCGGCCCAGGGCTGCCACTGGTAGAGATTGTCGGCCGGGATCATCGTTCGGCCGCCAATGGTGACATTGGCAAACAGCAAAAGCGGCAGAATCAAGAATCCTGCCGCAATAAGAAAGTCCGAGGTATGTTTCCTGAACCAGTCCATAAACTAAGAGTCTGGCTGGTGAGCGTCCTGGGGTTGGATGGCCTGTTCCGGCTGGCGCATCTCCGGCGTAAGATCGCGGTAGCGCCACAAAATCTGCCAGGCTTTGATGGCAGCTTCTATCTTAATAGGAATGGTTAGTTTGGAACGGCCGATTCGCCGGTCTTCAAAGTAAATGGGAATTTCAACAATCCGGTAGCCCAACCGTTGGGCCACGTAAGCCATTTCAAATTGGAAGCTGTACCCATTGGAACTGATCCGGTCCAGATCAATGCCCCGCAAGGCAGCAGCCCGCCAGCACTTAAAACCGGCCGTTGTATCCTTCACATCCAGGCCCAACAGCACGCGGGTATAAATAGCATTGGCCCACCAGCTCAACAGATACCGCCCCGTTTCCCAACGCTCGTCCAATTTGCCACCGGCAATGTACCGGGAGCCGACAACCACATCTACCTGTTTGATTTTTTCGAGCATTTCGGGGATATGAGAGGGCGAATGGGAAAAATCACAGTCCATCTGAATGATGAAATCCGCGTCCCCTTCCAAAGCGGCCTTAAACCCGATACGATAAGCCCGGCCCAACCCCCCTTTGGCCGGATTGTGGATGACCTGGATTTTATTCGGTTGTCGAGCCACCATCTCATCGGCGATTCGTCCGGTTCCGTCAGGGGAATTGTCGTCTACAAAGAGGATAGAGAGATTTGGGATGCCAAGCGCCTGCAATTCGGCCGTCATTATTGGCAGATTATCGGCCTCATTATAGGTGGGGATAACAACAACGATTTTTTCCATCTTAAACAAAAACAGGGCTAGAAATAGCCCTGGTAGAGTGTAGCTGGTTCTTTGTCATTTGGCGAGAAGGGTTCTAATCTCTACCCGACATTCCCCGGTCGGCCGTCTTAATTCTCTTAAAGCGAGGACCGTTGATTTTCCGGCAGCGAACCCCTCTTAGCTATTATTGTATAAAGCATCCCGCAAATCCTCAATCGTTGCTAGATCGCCGTTGCGGGAGGAAATTTGCTTGACCTGCACCCGCAGCCGCTCCGATTCCTTTATATCATTAACGTGAACGCGATCCACAGCGGGATAAAAATATTGAATGGAGGATTGCAGCCGCATTAGACAGTTTTCGGCGACTTTTTTATACCGATCCAGGGCGGTGATAATAACAAAATCCACAGTATCCAGGTGGCCGACGAAATCATCGGCCGCACCACTGTCTTGCATGGCATTGGTGATCATCAGGCTGACAGCACGAGCAACGTCATCGGCAGCAACAAAACCATACCTGTCACGAAACTTGCTCAATCCCTGAATACCGGCCAGGATGACTCCCCATTCCGATTGATCCAGCATATTCTCAAGATGTTCCTGAACAATTTGCCCTTCTGGAAGTCCGGTGACGGGGTTGATGGTTGCGTTGAATTGAGCGCGGCGGAGAGCGTTTCGCACCCGAAGCCTCAATTCTTGAATATCAAAGGGCTTGGTGATGTAATCTACCGCCCCCAATTCCAGCCCTGTTAATTTGTCCTCGCGCTCCCTTTTTTCGGTTAGAAAAATAACCGGTAAATGCTGTGCTTTGCGAATTTTCCTGATCCGGCGACAGACTTCGTAGCCGTCAATGTCAGGCAGCCGAATGTCCAGAATGACAATGTGAGGCTGCTCTTTTTCAACCAATTTAACGCCGTCCTCTCCCCAACTGGCGTTAAGGACATCGTAGCCTTGAACCCGAAAGTAGGCACTGAGCATTTCAGCGAGATCGAGATCGTCCTCAACAATAAGAATTTTTTTAGGATCACTCACTGCGACTGTCTCTATTTGATTGGGTCTTTGTCAATCTTGAAGGTACAAGCGGCCCCACCGTTGGCAATACATTCAATTTCTTCGACGCGGAATTCCAGGCCGCCACTTACCCAGCGAAGACCCTCTTGCAGCAGACCAACAGCGACAAAGCAAGTCGGCCGATCACTTTCACGACCCCAGCAGACCGGACAACGGTCAATATAGTAGAGATGGTAGTCGTCAAAAGATTCAACCCGTGTGATCTGGTCACTGAATTGTGTGAAGACACGAGCCATAGCGGGCAGGCCAATCCTAATTTTCGTTGCCAGTGGCAGAACCTTAAAAGCCAGGTCGCCAACACCGGCCAGCGCCCCAAACCCTTTCAAACCTCTGGCGAAGGTCGCGCGACCACCCCGCAGAGCCAGCCCTCGGCCGCCTCTTGGCCCGTATATATCGTCTAATCCTTTATTGAGGTTTGAGAAATCGGAGAAGTCGAAAGCACGCTCTAAGTTTTCTGGAGGGTACTCTTGAATGTAATCTTTCAAGCCAGTCAGGTTGAGCAGGGCGTTTAGACCGTTGCGCCCCATGACATCTTCCATTGCTTCCAGGTAGATGCGGCCTATCCTATTTGGGTAATAGTAACCACTCTTGGGAACTATGTTTCTCACAGAGACCTCCAGCGGCACCTGAGAATGTGGTATATTTTAGCCACTTCGCATTGAAACCAATATAATGGCACAAGTATAACAGGGGAATTTAATTAAACAATTATCAAATAAAGAAAAGCTATTTACCACAGGAGAAAACCCCGGATACCAACCCTATAATTTTGGTAGATTACCACAGCGAGTACCCCTTGTCAAAGATTTATGTAAATAAGAACAAGGGGTAAAAAACAAAACCATTTAAGGAAAAAGTTTCAATCAAACGCAAAGTCGGAGATTAGATTAAATGGCTGAAGCAACAATGTATTTTCCTCCAGACTTTTTGTGGGGAACCGCAACATCTTCCCACCAGGTCGAAGGTAATAACAATAACAATGATTGGTGGCTTTGGGAAGGGGAAGAAAGTCATATCTTGAACGGCGACAAGTCCGGTCTGGCCTGCGATTGGTGGGAGCATGCGGAGGCCGACCTGGATCGGGCAACTGAGATGGGGACAAACGCTCACCGGCTTTCGCTGGAATGGAGTCGGATTGAGCCGGAACCCAGCTTTTTTGATGAAGCCGCTCTCGGCCGTTATCGGGAAATTTTACAGGCCATGTATCACCGGGACATTGAGCCAATGGTGACGCTTCACCATTTTACGCTGCCGCAGTGGTTGGTTGAGAAGGGCGATTTTAGCAGCGAGATTGTGGTAGATTATTTTCGACGCTACACAGCCAAGGTTGTGGCAACTTTGGGAGACCTGGTTCCAAAGTGGGTGACAATTAACGAACCGATGGTCTTTGTCACTTTCCGGTATCTGGCCGACGTCTTTCCACGCCCGGCAAAAAAAGGCTGGTCGGCCGCTTTTGAGGCAACGCGCAATCTCCTGCGCTGTCACGCCGCCGCTTACCACACCATCAAGAACGCTTACCCGGACGCGATTGTAGGGGTTGCCAAGCATTATCGGCCGATTGAGCCGCTGCGGCAGGGGAATGTACTGGATCGCTGGTGGGCGAAGCGCGTTCATTGGTTATTCAATGAAATGTGGATGGAAAGTATGAGCGACGGCCGTCTTCGCTGGCCCGTTGGCCGGGGAACGATCAAGGATTTGGCCGGAACCTTTGACTTTGTTGGCATCAATTACTATTCACGGGCGCTGGTTCGTTTTCCACCCGTCTCCGGCCAGTTATATGAACAAACGCTGCCTCCGGGTGCAGAAGCAGTAGACGATGATTTCTTTGAGGTATACCCGGAAGGGCTGTTCAAAGCCATTAAAGACTCATTGAAGTACAAGAAACCAATCTACATTACTGAGAATGGACTGCCAGATAAGGACGATCGGATTCGGCCGTCTTTTATCCTGCGACACCTGCGAGAAGTCTGGCGGGCAGTCAGCTTTAATTTCCCCGTTATGGGCTATTATCACTGGAGCCTGGTGGATAATTTCGAGTGGGATCGAGGCTGGAGCCAGCGTTTTGGCCTGATTGAGATCAACCCGGAAAGCCAGGAACGTAAATCACGGCCGAGCGCCCAGTTGTACAGCGAGATATGTCGCAGTTGTTCAATTAGCAGCAACATGGCTGCTCGTTATGCCCCGGAATTATTGGCAACAATGTTTCCAGGCAAAGCGCCGGGGGCAGTTGAAGAAACGAAAGTCAAAAAGATGTAATTCAGGTCAGGTGGCAAGAGTCGCTTGCAAGGTCATGTGGTATAATAAGTAGTCAGGGAGCTACAAATGAGAGGTGGCAGGCGCTTTATTTGAGGTGTTAGCGTCTGGCATCTGAAAGAAATTTTATATGATGGAGAGAGGAAAATGTCTGGACATTCTAAGTGGTCCACTATTAAGCATAAAAAAGCGGCTGCCGACGCCAAGCGCGGCAAGGTATTTACCCGGATTGCGAAAGAGATAACGGTTGCTGCCCGCGAAGGCGGTGGCGATCTGGATATGAATGTTCGTCTGCGGCTTGTTGTGGATAAGGCAAAAGCAGCCAATATGCCCAAGGACAACATCGAGCGGGCGATTAAGCGCGGCACGGGCGAACTAGAGGGCGGAGAGTTGTATGAATATGTCTACGAAGCCTATGGCCCACATGGAATTGGAATCGTCATTGAGACCGTCACCGATAACAAGAATCGTTCGGTGGCCGAACTGCGCCACGTAATGAATAAATATGGCGGGGCGATGGCCGAAGCAGGAGCCGTTGTCTGGCAGTTTACCCGCAAGGGGTATATCAGCGTGACGGGCGATCCCGACCAGGACGAATTGTTTCTGGTTGCGGCTGATGCCGGGGCCGAGGATATTCGCTTTGAGGATGATATGGCAGAGATTTTCACCGAGTTGGAACAGCTACAGGCGGTTCGGGAAGTCTTGGACGAAAACGAGTTCGAGCTAGATGAAGTCAGCGTGATATATGACCCCAACAATGCGATTGAACTAGGCGAACAGGAAGCGGTTCAGGTGTTGAGATTGGTCGAAAATCTTGAAGAGTTGGATGATGTCCAAAATGTTTACACCGCTTTGGAGATTAGCGAAGAGGCTCTGGCTGCGATGGAAATGGCTGCCTAAACATGCGAATTCTAGGGCTTGATCCCGGCACGGCGACGGTAGGCTATGGCCTCATTGAGATTGAAGACGGCCGACCGCTGGTTGTTACCTATGGTGCGATTTCAACATCGCCGGAAGATGGCGACACAGCCCACCGCTTACAAATGGTGTATGAGAGTTTGAATGAGCTAATTGAGCAGTATAAGCCAGATATGGCGGCGGTCGAGGAGTTGTTTTTCGGCCGAAATATCACCACCGCCATTCGAGTTGGTCAGGCCAGGGGGGTGCTGCTGCTGGCGCTGGCAAACGCCGGGATTCCGGTAGCCGAATATTCGCCGCCCAAGATAAAGGAAGCGGTTTCGGGCTATGGCAAAGCATCAAAGCAGCAGGTGCAGTTTATGGTTCAAAATATGCTCGACCTCGATGAAATTCCCCGCCCCGACGACGCCGCCGACGGACTGGCTGTAGCCCTGACTCACTATCAACATTATCGTTACGAATCAATGGTGTCCGAAAGCCAATGATCGCCAGTATCAGTGGAATTGTCCGCAAGATTGGCAAGGATAACCTGATCATTAATGTCGGCGGGGTTGGGCTGCGGGTGTACGTCCCTCGGACCGTGCTGGAAGACGTAGGGGGCATCGGCCGAAGCATGAGCCTCCATACCCACCTGATTGTGCGGGAAACGGAATTGACGCTCTACGGTTTTGAAAATGAGGAAGATTTAAGCCTGTTTGAAATTTTGTTGGGGGTCAATGGAGTTGGGCCGAAGGTGGGGCTGGCAATTTTGTCCACACTCAGTCCGGAGTTGTTGAAAAGTGCCATTATGCGAGAGGAAACGGCCGTCTTGCAGCGCGTTCCTGGTATTGGCAAGAAGACTGCCGAGCGCATAATGTTTCAACTGCGAGATAAGCTGGATTTGACGGCCGAAACGGCCGCGATGCCCTTTGTCAGCGACGTGGACAGCGATGTGATTGATATTCTAACCGGTTTAGGATTCAGTATTGTAGAAGCCCAGGCCGCGCTCCAAAACATTCCCAGAGAAGTAAAAGAAATTGATGGCCGGGTGCAGTTAGCGCTCCAATACCTCGATCAAGGTTAAACCAACGACGACTTTTGTTGATTGGCCGCTCCTTCACGATACGAAAACAGCAGCGCAAAACAACAAAAGTCTCGCAGTTGTCACAAAACCTTCATTGGTGGTGTTTAGAAGGGTGGAAATAGCATGTCCAAAGATGCATCTTTCGACCATGAAGGAAAATTAGTGACTGCACTGACTGATAATATGCTGCTGGAGCGAATCGGCCGAGGCGATATCGCCTCGTTTGAAACCTTGTTTTACCGGCACTACGACCGGGTATACGGCCTGCTGTTTCGCCTTCTGGGAAATCGTGTTGAAGCGGAAGACGTTACCCAGGAAGTTTTCCTGAAACTGTACCGGCAGCCGACGCAAAAAGGATTTATCGGCCGTCAGGAACACAATGTTGGCGCCTGGCTGTATCGAGTAGCGACGAATATGGGCTACAACCATATACGCGCCCGAAAAAGACGATGGCAGCGCAACACAGCTTTGGTCCCGGATTCAACCGATGCCCTGCCAGGGCCGGCCGAACGTGCCGTCCAGGAAGAAACCCGCATCAGTGTCAGAAACGCCCTGTCAAAGCTGCCCAGACAGCAGACCCAGCTGCTCTTGATGCGACAAATGGGGTTTAACTATGCAGAGTTGGCCGAAGCGTGTGAGATTGCGCCCGGCTCCGTCGGGAAGATGTTATCACGGGCGGCCGAAGCCTTTCGCAAGGTTTATGAAGAAGAGTCAGAGATTTAACTAAGGTAAATATCATGACAAAAGACGAAGAAAATATTCAAGAGGTTTTGGATACCCTATCGGTGTTGTCTCCGTCTCCTGCTGAAGCTCCCCGGCATGCTCCTCAGGCGCTTGCCCGGCTTCGGACAGAGATTGAAGCGAAACCACACCAACCCATTCTTTGGAGGTTTACAGAAATGTTTAAACGAAAATATGCTTTAACAACAGTAGTTCTTCTTGTTTTATTTAGCCTGGCCTTTGCCTTCCCCTCCGTGCGGGCTGCGGCCAGTGACTTTCTCGGCTTGTTCAGAGTTCAAAAGTTTGCTGCTATTTCGGTTTCACCGGAGCAGTTATCTATGTTAGAAGATATTGCCGACTCCGGCCTTTTCCCCGGCGAGATAGAGATGATACAAGAACCGGGACAGCCGACAGCCGTTGATTCCCTGGCCGATGCAGAATCTTTCACCAAGACCCATGTCAGAACCCTGGCTGAGTTAGGCCAACCGGACAAAATCTATACGATGGCGGGCGGCAACGGCCGTTTGATTGTGAATGTCGAAGACAGTCGGAGAATTATGGAGATGGCAGGTGTTGACCCATCGCTGATTCCTGATAGTCTTGATGGCGCTCCGGTCAACGTGACTATCTACGATGCCGTCAGCCAGCAGTGGGAAGACATTACCCTTTTGCAGTCCCCCAGCCCGCTGGTTGAGTACCCGGACGATGTGGACACCGCCGCTTTAGGCGAAGCGCTGCTGCGTGTCCTGGGTATGGACAGCCGCCAGGCTCGACGGCTGGCCCGGAATATTGACTGGACGAATACCGTACTACTGCCGGTTCCAGAAAATATTGCCAGCTTTAGCGAAGTGGAAATTGACGGGGTCAGCGGCATTGCTCTGAACAGCCTTAACACCCGTGACACAGCTTTGATGTGGCAAAAGGATGGAATCGTCTATCTTCTCAGCGGCCGTGATGTAGCCGAGTTGATCAAGGTAGCTGATTCACTGCAATAACAATCAATAATGGGGTAATTGGGTAATTGTTATTTGGTCTGTTTCAGTTAACAATTACCCAATTACCAACTACATCATATATATGAACGAACAGGCTATTGAAGCGCAAGGACTGCGTAAAGAGTTCGGCGAGAAGATCGCCGTTGCCGACCTTACCTTATCCGTTGGACGGGGTGAGGTTTTTGGCTTTTTAGGACCAAATGGGGCCGGAAAGACGACCTCAGTTAAGATGCTGCTCGGTCTTACCAACCCGACAGCCGGAACGGCTTCCTTGCTAGGACAGCCGTTGGGTAATCGGGAAGCGCGGGCCAAGATCGGCTTTTTGCCAGAACATTTTCGCTTCCACGAGTGGTTGACTGCGGCCGAGTTCTTGGATTTGCACGGCCGTCTTTATGGCATGAGTCAGGTACGGCGTTCAACCGTCATTCCCGACCTGTTAGAACTGGTCGGTTTGGGACAGCGGGCCAAGACAAAGCTTTCCGCCTTTTCTAAAGGCATGTTGCAGCGGGTTGGACTGGCCCAGGCCATGATTAATGATCCAGAGTTAATCTTTTTGGACGAGCCAACCTCCGGCCTGGACCCACTCGGCCGTCGGTTGGTACGGGATATTATCACCGGCCTCCGCAGCGAGAAAACAACTGTTTTTCTCAACTCCCATCTACTAAGTGAAATTGAATTAACCTGTGATCGGGTAGCCTTTATTCGGGAAGGGAAAATCCTCCAGGTTGCATCCCTGGAAGAATTAGAAAGCGAAAATTTACAGATTACCCTGCGGGTTGGACAGCCGACCCCGGAACTTCTGGCAGGACTGGCCGATTTTGCTAATGGCGTGGAACTGGATGAGACGAAAGGACGTATCCAGCTAACCCTGGAGCGTGAAGAGCAAATCCCCCAACTCGTTAACTGGCTGGTTTCACAAGGCCAAAATATCTACGAACTCAGCCCCAAACATCTGTCACTCGAAGATCGATTCTTACAGATTGTTGGCAATGAAATGTATGATGCCTGAGGAACAATGACCACCATATTCAATATTGCCCGCCTGACAATTCAAGAAACGCAACGACGCCGCCTGCTGTGGATCGGGACCCTGATGGGTATCTTATTCCTGATCGTCTTTGGCTTGGGATTTCATTTTATCTATCTCGACGTGACAGAAAGTATGAATCCCGACGAGTTTGAATTTCCCTTTTTGTTTTTAACGCTGGCGGGCCTGTATGCCACCAATTTTCTGGTTATTATGGTGGCAGTTCTGATTTCGGTGGCGACGATTTCCGGGGAAGTGGAGTCGCATACTATCGAAAGCCTGGTAACAAAGCCCATCCGCCGTTGGGAGATTGTGTTGGGGAAATGGGTCGGTTTTGCGGCTATTATTTTCGTTTACGTCCTGCTGCTGCCGGGGGGCATCCTACTGATTGCCTATTTGCAGGCCGGGGTTCGGATGAATAACGTCCCCGGCGGGCTGGCGCTTATCTATCTGGAAGGGTTGGTGGGTTTAACGGTCAGTATGATCGGGGGGACACGCCTCTCTACCCTGGCGAACGGCGCTCTGGCTTTTATGTTGTATGGCATAGCTTTTGTTGGGGGATGGGTTGAAACGGCGGGGGCACTGCTGCAAAATGAAACGGCCGTTGACCTGGGGATCGTTGCCAGCCTGATCATGCCCACCGAAGTATTATGGAAGAAAGCTTCGGCCGTCTTTGAGCCGCGCCTGGTCACCGGTTTTCAATTCGCTGGCCCTTTTGCAGTCGGTTCTCAGCCAAGTTCAGCGATGGTCGTTTACGCTGTTTTGTATGTCGTCGTTTTATTGTTAATTGCTCTGTGGAGTTTTTCCCGCCGCGATTTGTAATGCTTATTGCCCGTAGGGCAGCCTGACCCGAAAAACAGTTTTCCCCGGCAGATCACAATCCACTTCGATGGTTCCCTTGTGGAGATCCACGACCTCTTTGGCAATTGCCAACCCCAACCC
>JBAPRX010000122.1:0-1738 GCA_049281335.1 Promineifilaceae bacterium (SeqCode) | reverse complement strand
CTATTGAGGGGCATGCGATTACCCTCCGAGATGAGCTGGGACTCCTTCGCAAAGAGATAGAAGCGACAAAACCAGATAGACAAACAAAGGCACGGATGAAAAAGATTGAAGATCAAGTAAAGAAAATCTTAGAGCGTCCGATTACACCACCTCTGTCCGATAAGGAAGGGATAGAGGCGGTTCACGTCAATGCATTGTTACGGGAACGCATTAACCAACTAAAGGAAAATGAACCTTATAGACAAGTTGCCTACCGGTTTGATTTACAGCTTAGCGACTCTGCAGTCGTTCGAGCCAGTTCGCAATGGCTCCGTCAGGTGATCGACATTCTGGTGGATAATGCTGTCGAGGCGATGATTGATAGAGAGGACAAACAGCTTACGATTTCTACCCGTCAGTTGATTACCGGGGTAGAAATTGCTTTAACAGATACAGGCCGAGGAATACCCGACGGTGTCGTCCGCCAACTATTTCAGAAACGGACGGCTTCGACCAAAGGTCTGGGAATGGGGCTGCTCATGGCCTCGACCATCGTCCAGGCTTATGGTGGGAATATCTACCTGGATTCGGTCGGCCCGAACGATACGACTTTCGTTGTCTGGCTTCCATTGGACTATAGTAATTCAAACGAGCATGGTGTGTAAACGAAACGGTAAATGAGGTGATTACGGACGCCGTTCGACTACGCATGTCAGACGGAGATCTGCCTGGAAATTCCTTGGATTACCAGCTAGGTGTCCAATCCGCCGGTGCCCAAGCATAATTGTTAGATGAAATGGCAAAGAATCAACAATTTCTCTTAATAGATGGGGTAAGCGATCAGATCTGGTATCAATTATTAAAGGAGACTTTGAGTTCCCTTGGTAAATTGCTAACCGGAAATGAAAAACAGGCGGTCTCAATGGTTCAAGAGGGAGATTACGAACTCGTGATTTTGGATGCGCTTGCGGTAAGAAACGTCCCACGACTTGTCTCCCGGTTACGGAGCCAACGTCCTGATGTCAGGATTGTTGTCGCAACCGCATCCCCCACCTGGCGCCGAGCGCGTGAGACGCTCCTGGCCGGCGCCACTGACTATATTCCCAAGAGCTACGACAAGGAAGCGCTTTTTTGTACCTTATCGGTCGCTTTAGAGAAGAAGCCTCCTCCCTGGCCGCGTTAAATAGGAGTTAAAAGAATGATACAAACAACCATCCTTTTTGCCGATAACGATACTGATTTCCTGCAAACATGGCAAGAGTTTCTCGAAAACGAAGGGTATCGGGTCATTCCAGCACATAATCACGTTGAGGCCAGGACTGTCCTGGAGCGGCGGCAAATCGATCTGGCCGTTATCGATATACGGTTGATAAACGACAGTGATGAAAAAGACACCAGCGGCTTAAATCTGGCTAAAGTTGTCGCACCGACTGTGCCCAAGATCATTCTAACCAGATTTCCCGACTTTAATGCCGTGCGTGAAGCGCTTGGTCCGCAGGTGGATGGGCTATCTCCTGCTATTGATTTTGTGGCCAAACAAGATGGTCCCCAGGTCTTACTGACATCAATGAGAAAAACACTTGGACTAACGAGTCGTTTTTTTAAAGGCCTCCATGACCTTACAATCCAGATCCGGGATGATTACGAAGATGCGCGGCAACAGGCACGGGTTAGCTTCTGGGGGAGTTTTGTGATCTCACTTATTGGGGTGGTCATCATCTTTACTGGCGTCGGTTTGGCAATAGGTGGTAAGCTGGAG
>JBAPRX010000121.1:0-3004 GCA_049281335.1 Promineifilaceae bacterium (SeqCode) | reverse complement strand
CTGTTGGGGTTGCGGGAACGGCCGTTGCGGTTGCGGTTGGGGATGGGGTGACTGATGGCACGAAGGCGAGGGCGGTTGATGTTGCGCCAATGTTGGTTGCGACCTGACGGGCGACGAGGACGGTTCCTGTCAGGCCAATGGCCCCGAAACAGGCCAGACAGAGGACGATCAGAACGCAGCCGCCGATCAGCCAGGGGGCGTAGTTAGTGCGTGGCCGCGAGGGTGGTTGTTGGGGGGGTGGGGGGGAGTACATTGGTGATTGGTGATTGGGTAATTGGTAATTGGTAATTGGTAATTGGTGATTGGTAATTGGGTAATTAGGTAATTGGTGATTTGTATTTCTTGTTTTTGTTAATGAAGTGGTAGTCTAACATGACTTGTCTTTATTATGGAGCGTCTTTAATAAAGTTGTAAGCGTAGCCTGCCGTTAACTGGGTTACGGGGACGTTTCCGGCGACGACTAGGATGGCCTGGTCGGCGCCATTTCCTAAGGGAATTGTCCATTGGCCGCTTCGGCCGTCTTCCATTGTCAATCGCTGCACTTCGATTCCGTCATCTCCTAGGAGGAGGAGTTGGAGCAGGAAGGTTTGGGGCAGGATATTGGCGTGGCGGACAAATCCGGCTGCTTCCCAGGCGGCTGTTTCGTCTTCGGCATCGTCCATGAAGGCCAGTTCGGGGATGGCGATGTCATCTACCGCGAAGCCTTGTTGATGGACAGATTCGTCGGTGATGACCTCGAAGCGAACCAGGATGGAACGGCCGATAAAGGGGGTCAAGTCGGCCGAGTCTTGGACCCAGACGGGCGTTTCCCCGCCGCCGCTGTTGCCAGTCAAGGCGGGGCCATAGCTGTTGCCCTGGGGGTTGTCGGTGGTGGTTTGGGAGGTTTCTAATGGCTGCCAGCTTTGTCCATCATCGGCCGAAACAGCCACGTAGGCATAGTCCCAGCCTTCTTCTAGCTGGTACCAGGTCCAGAAGGAGAGGGAGGCGGATTCCAGGCCGCTTAGATCGAAGCGGCGGGTCAGGGTGACGTCGGAGTTGTCGGCCGGGTAGCTGCTCCAGAACATCTGGCCGCTGTGGGCGGTGGTATCCATCAGGCTGGTCTGGGTGGTTCCGGTGAAGACCAGCGTCACCGGTTCTTTGCTATCAACGGCTAGAAAGTCGGCCCCGTATTGGTGGACGGCCGCTTCGCCTGCCGTCGGGAAGCGGTCAATCTCGGCCGAGAGTTCTAAAGCGGGCAGCTCTAGTTGTTGGTATTGGTAGATGTCGGCTGTGCCATCTCGGCCGTCCAGATAATTTGCTGCCAGCCAGTCGGCAAAGAGGTCGTCAAAACTTGTTTCGATGCCCATATCTGACAAGGTTAATTCGACGCTTTTGGGGCCATTTTCGGGGTTGCGAACTAACGCTCGAACAGCATCTTCCCCAAATCGCTCCAGAAAGTAGGTTGTGAAGAGGAAAGACGCGCCATAATGGGCGGTGGTGGAGGGTGACTGCTGCTCGAAATCGTTTAATTGGGTGTCGGTTCGGTTGGCGTAACCTTCAATGAAGCCGGTTGAGGTATAGCCATTTAGATGGGCGGCCAGTTCTGACAGCCCTTCGTTGAGCCAGGAAGCTTCGTTTGAATCGGTGGCCCAATGGATCATATGCTGGTATTCGTGGGCGATGACGCCATAATAGTCGTCACTGCCCACCTCGGCATATTCCAGGCTGATATAGAGCATTTCTTTTTGGTTGGAGTAGGGATTGACGGCGGTGACGAATTCGTCGGCTTCTGAGAAGTAGCCGGCAATTGTTCCGCCAATGCTTTTCAGATGTAGAATCTGGACATGGGGATCGCCGTCTACGCCGGGCGTCAGCTCTCGACCAAAAAAGGACTGGTCGGTGGGGAAGATGTTGTTTTCTAAAACGGCCGCTGCCTGGGCGACGGTCTCTTGATCGTAGTCCACACCCTCTTCAAACCACATGTTGAAGTTGTTGGTCTGGTAGGCCAGGGTGGCATTGATGGTTAGATTTTCGTCGGTATCGTGGTTCTTATATTGGAATTTTCCAATATCCCCGGTGGTATAGGAGACGGGTGCGGCCGTCTTGGGGATCACCTCGCCGCCATTGAAACGGCTGGTCAGGTCGGTCAGGTCGCGGGGCGGGACTTCGGCATTCTCAAATGCGGCTACTGTTTCAAAAGCGGCCGATGGTGGCGGTTCCAGACTGATCGGTGGGACAATTTCATCTTCTTTGGAGGAAATGATATTGCAAGCGGTTAAGCTGAGTATAATCAGAGCCAGAAGTAAAGGGCATATGGGTAAACGAGTGCGCTTACCCTTCAATGGTTGACGGCATTGCATAATTTGGGGATTATACGGGCGGCTTCGGAAGTCGCAACTGTTCTGCCTGGATTGGGTTTATACTATGAAGGAAGTGGAACGAAGTGAGGAACTATGAAATACGCACACATTATCGGTTGGGGCAGCTTTTGGCCTGACCGAATCGTTACAAACGATGAAATTGCCAGGACGGTTGAAACCACTGATGAGTGGATTTACAACCGTACCGGTATTAAAGAAAGACGAATAGCCAGCGCCAAAGAAACGACGGCGACCCTTGCTTTTGAAGCGGCCGCCCGCGCTCTTCATGTCGCTGATACTCATCCCTCTCAGGTTGAATTAATTATTGTTGCGACCTCCACCCCGGAATATGTTTTCCCTTCCACCGCCTGTCGGGTGCAGGAATATCTGGGTGCAACCAAAGCGGGGGCTTTTGATCTGAGTGCAGCCTGTTCGGGATTTGTCTATGCTTTGAGTATGGCTGCTCAGGCGGTCGCTACCGGTTCGGTTAACAATGCCCTGGTGATTGGGGCTGAGACGATGTCGCGTGTTCTGGACTGGAATGACCGGGGAACGTGTATTTTGTTTGGCGATGGGGCAGGGGCGGTGTTGTTAAAAGGCTCCAGTATTCCGGGGGGCATCCTGGCTACTACCTTGCGGGCGGATGGAACGGGGGGGGAACTGCT
>JBAPRX010000120.1:0-2434 GCA_049281335.1 Promineifilaceae bacterium (SeqCode) | reverse complement strand
CACCTGGAGAGATTGTCCTCAAGAAAGCGTGGCCACCTGGTGTCGACGGTTGGTGCTGGTCGGACAGTGGTATGGGAGTAGTAGGCCCATAAGGCCGCGGCGATCCGGTCGGCAGCAAAGACGAGGCGGAGGATTGCGGAGTCAAGGAGCGAGCTTGCCCACCACTTCCCGGCGGTAGTCCCCCCCACGGCGTGTAGGTGAGGGTTGAAAAGTATGTCCTCGGGTGTGGGTCCGGGTGAGACGGTCATGATCCAAGCCATCACCGATGGGGGTAGACCTACGTCGCGAAGCTGAGATGTGTCATTGTCGGGAGCTTGTTCGAGCTTGTCGGGACGTCGCGCCGAGGCGTCGGCCATATAGAGCCCGGCGAGGGCGATGTGGAATCGGGCTTCTCGCATGAACGCGCCGAGCCCGGAGACGGCCTCCGAGTAGACGTCTAACCATGGATCGCCTACGACCTCGATCGCAGGGGCCGTGATTCCAATGAAGTCGGGTTCACCGAGATCCTCGAAGACTTTCTGGGTGAAGCCGAGGGTCTCCTCTGAGGGTGTCCACGTCATGGTTCCGAATCTTCGCGGAACTACTCCCGGACCTCCACTATCAGAGGAGCGGTCGCGACAATCAACGCCTCCGACTCTTCCGAGAAGCCGATTCAATCGAGGACATCGGCAGAACTTGCTGCCACCTCAGAGCCAGAATCGAACAGCGCCGATCCCCCAGTTCTGGACCGATAACGCACTTTTCAGAAGACCGCCCATATCGGCACGTATGCGCTCGCTTGCCACCGGTGAGCGGTCTACGACACTCTCTTAGAGGGACGGTCCCACAATGGACTCGTGGAGACGATGACAGCCAACGCAATGGTGCCCATGGTTTGGATGAGGGTTGACTCACCGTGCGATAGCCACATGGCGGCACCGAGCAAGATGGCGTAGCCGATCAGCCTCACCACCAGTGCCGACGTAAGGGCAGGTTGACTCGACGCACCCGCTAGCAGGATCGCCATCCCTACAGCGGCCATGAGCAGTCCAATGACGTTTCCTCCCAACGTCGTCGTAAGTCCGGCTAGGGCCATCGCACCGCCGAGAGCAAATCCTCGCCACGGCTCGACCGGTCGGAGCACCAGCGCGACCGGCACTGCAGCGACGGTCGCGGCGAGCCCTATTCCTTGCTGGATCGAAGAAGCATCCGCACCGCTGTCAGGCCCGAGAAATGCCACCCACACCAGAACGCTCAACGCGAGCACCAGCCCCACGATCGCCCACAGACGTAGTCGCGCAGAACTCGAGCGACTCTCCGCGGTCAGTTCGGTTGAGGAACCGCTCATAGGCACACCCTAGGTAACCGACCGAGATCAACATTCTTGAGCGGATAACGAGCATCTCGGTAGGCGCGCGACATCGGCACTTCGGCGCTCGGTCAGACGACTATCGAGGGCGGTAGATATCTCGCCGGTGGCCAACCCTCAGAACGATGACTTCGTGATTCTCTTGGTGTATTCGGTAGAGGATTCGGTATGTCCCGCGTCGTGCGCTCCAGATGCCTTCCAATTCGCCTCGGAGGGGGGCGCCAACTCGCTTCGGACTTTCAAGGAGGGGGCCAGTGATGAAGTCGATGACGGCAAAGGCGACCGATTCGGGCAGTGTCTCACGGATGGCTCGGGCCGCTGGCGCCGTGACCACCAGCTCGTAGCGGACATCGTTCACCGCGGCCGAAGGGCCTTCACCGCCTCGACGCCGCGAACCACATCACCTTCCAAGTAGGCGCGGTGTGCTACGAGGAGCTCGGCAACCGCTTCGGAGTCCTCCAGCACCGCCAGGGTCTCCTCGAGGGACTCGAGATCGTCTGGGCTCATCAACACGGCCGCCGGCGTTCCGTTTCGTGTGACTATCACCCGCTCGTGGTGTTTCTGCACTCGTTCGATGAATTCAGAGAACCGGTCCCGAACTGTCCGTAGCGACTCACTAGCCATGGCCACAATTGTGCCACGCGCCAGCGTTGAAGGGAAGAGGCACGCAGATCAACAGTTCGGCGCGGAGAACACGCATTTCACCAGGTGCGCGAGAACGGCACCTCGTGCTCGGGTGCGGCAAATGGTGACTGTTTAGCCGGCGCTGAGGACGTAGTGGGATTCCGGTATCAGCTCTCCGAGTGGAGTTAGGGAATTGTCGCTGGTGGAGATGAGTGCCACCGAGGCGTCTTCCACGACGACAACCCAGACGTCGGATGGGGACCAAGATGCCATATGGGATCCTTCTGCGAACTCGTAGATCGGTCTCGCGCTACCGCTTGGCGCTACCAGAATTAGTTCTCCGGAGCTGATTTCACCTTTGCCGGGTTCGTCAATGAGCTGCACCAGGTAGTCGGTGGTTCCTGTTCGCATTGGGGGTGAGGTGGCTGGAATCATGGGACCTCCGACTGGCGCCCATTCTCC
>JBAPRX010000119.1:0-2220 GCA_049281335.1 Promineifilaceae bacterium (SeqCode) | reverse complement strand
GACGTTCGGTATGGCTTTCAGGCGCGGGCAAATAAGCATTTCAAATAAGCCCCCTCAGGAAAGCCAATAGGATGATCCAGGGGATGACCACTGCGTTCAATCTCACTTAACGGCCGTCCCACCTGCGCCGCACTGTAAAAGAGCCTGTCATAGAACGCATCGGCCGTTATCCTGCTGGAACACGACGACATAACCAGCGTTCCATTCGGCCGCAGCAGCGCCAAACCCTGCTTCACCAGGCGGCTGTAAGCCCCAAGCGCCCCTGCTTCTTCTCCCTTCCGTCTGGCAAAAGAAGGGGGATCAACGACAACCATGTCATACCATTGTCCCGCTTCTTCCAACAGCCCCATCACCTCGAAAGCATCGCCAGCAATTGTCTCATGCCAAGCCTGGGCGACGGTTGGAATGGTCTGATTCAAGCGAAAGTTTGTTTCGGCCGTTTCCAACGCCTGATGGCTCAAATCCACACTGGTCACATGGGCAGCCCCGCCCCGCGCTGCATACAAAGAAAAGCCACCGGTATAGGCAAACACATTCAATACCCGCCTCACCGGCCCGGTTTTAGAGACCAACGCCTCTACCCTGGCCCGGTTCTCGCGCTGGTCCAGAAAAAAGCCAGTCTTTTGACCATTCACCAGATCGGCCGTAAAGCGCAGCCCATTTTCCATAAACGTAACCGGCCCATCCAACGCCGCCCCCGCCAACACCTGTCCCTCCCGCAGCCCATACAGATAATCCTTTTGCTGTTCCACAGAGCGGCTCATCCGCAAAACAAAACGATCCCCCGCAACCAACTGCTTCACGATGGGCAGCAAAACCGGCAGATAGGGAATCCAGGCGGCCGTATCCAAACTGATCACATAACTCGCCCCATACCGGTCAACGACCAACCCTGGCAGGCCATCATTCTCGCCATGCACCAGCCGGTAGCCGTTGGTTCGGCCGTCCTCCAAAAGCGGCCGTCTCAAATCGGCCGCTTGTTTCAGCTTCATCGTAAACCAGTCGCCGTTAATTTTGGCCGGTTTGTTGGCCTGTAATACCCGCACCCGAATCGGAGAATCAGGATCATAAAGCCCAACCGCCAGAAAGCGATTCTTGCGGTCAAAGACGACAGCCAGGTCTCCGGGACGGCCGTCCCGGCTCTGCTTCTGAATCGCGCCCTCAAACAACCAGGGATGGCCCTCCCGCAGGGCGCGTTCGGCCGCAGGGGTCACATGAACAGCCATCCGCTTCTCAGATGGTGCGGGAATAGAGTGTTGAAATATCATAAGGCTTTGTATTATAGATTAACTACCCATTCAACCTAAAAGAAAGGGTAATTAGCCGCACATTATCTCATAATCACCCAATCACCCAATCACCAGCGGTGTCATTTACCGCCAATCACCAATCACCAATCACCAGCGGTGTCATTTACCGCCAATCACCCAATCACCACGCCCATATTGCCCACTTCAATTTGACAGTTACAATAATACAATGAGAAGAGATTACAGACGTTGGTACAGCCCTGCTTTGGGCAGGGACATGGAATTATTGATATTTGGTCATGGGGGGGCGCGAGTATTGGTTTTCCCGACCTCCAAAGGCCGCTATTATGAATGGGAAGACCGGGGCATGATGAATGCTTTGGGGGAACAGATTGAGCGGGGCTGGCTTCAAGTTTATTGTGTGGACAGTGTAGATGCGGAAAGCTGGTATGCCTATTGGAAACATCCCGGCGACCGAGCCTGGCGGCAGGAACAGTATAACCATTACCTGCTGCAAGAAGTCCTGCCCCTTTCCACCTTTCTGAACAGCAACCCCTTTCTGATCACGGTTGGGGCCAGCTTTGGAGCTTATCATGCGGTAAACTTTGCTCTGAAATACCCCCATCTGGTCGGCCGTACCATCGGACTCAGCGGCATCTACGACATCCGGCGCTGGGTCTCCGGCCACCATGATGATAATGTTTACTTCAACAACCCCGTCTCCTACATTCCCAACGAACATGATTGGGGAAGATTAGCAGCCCTTAGACGAATGGATATAATCCTTGTTACAGGACAGGATGACCCCCTCAGACAAAACACCGAAGAACTCTCCGGCATCCTCTGGAACAAAGGCATCGGCAACGCCCTGAGAATTTGGGATGGCTGGTCGCACGACTGGCCTTTTTGGGAACAGATGCTTCGACTTTATATCAGTGGACATGACTAAAAAACGTAATTTGGTAATTGG
>JBAPRX010000118.1:0-5912 GCA_049281335.1 Promineifilaceae bacterium (SeqCode) | reverse complement strand
CAGGGTTCGCAGGAAAGTCGTCTTGCCGGTCCCATTGGGGCCGATCAGGGCCGCACATTCCAGGCGGTGCAGTTCGATGTCATCGGCCGTAAAAAGGGAGTTCCCCGGATAGCCAATCTCCAGCGCTTTGGTTCGCAGCACGATCTTGCCGCTGCGGGGGCTGTCCTTCAGCCGGATGTCGAAGGTGCGGTAATGGTTCACCGGCGGCCTGAGAGACTTAACGGCCGCAGTTGCCTCGGCAACGCTCATCGGCCGTCTTGAGATTTTACCAAGCAGGTTGCTGATTTCCGACCAGCTTCGGCCCTGGATAATCTCAAAACCGCCTCGCTGGATGGCATCCAGTTCGCGGCTGATGCGGCTCAACTTGCCTTGTGCCAGTTGGGTGCGCTGTCCGGCAATGTTACGGCGGATATAGTCCAACTCCTTCTCCATCCGTTCCATATAATCGTCGAACTCCTTCTGGCGCAGTTCCCATCGTTCCTGACGCTGTTGGACATAGGCGCTGTAGTTGCCCCGGAACGTTTCCAGATAGGCCCGGCCCATCTCCCAGATGGTGTTAACCACCCGGTCCAGGAAGTAACGGTCATGGCTGACAATCAGGATCGCCCCATCCCAGACCCGCAGCGTTCCTTCAAGCCATTCGATAGCCTGAACGTCCAGGTGGTTGGTCGGCTCATCAAGAATGAGCAGATGCGGCCGTTCCAGCAGCAGCCGCGCCAGCAAGACGCGCGTCTTTTGACCGCCGCTGAGGTGTTTCAGGGGAAGCTGCCAATCTTCCTCGCCAAAGCCCAGCCCCTGCAAGACCTGCCGGATGCGGACGTCATAGTCGTACCCTCCGGCCAGTTCAAACTTTTCCAGCGCCGCCCCATAATCTTCCAGAAAGGCTTCTGATATATCCCCCTGGGCCATCTCGGCCTCCATCTGGCGCAGGCGGGCCTCTTCCTCTCGCAGCCCGGCAAAGACCGTCATCATTTCCTCATAGACGGTGTGAGTCTGATCGGTGAACGCCTGGGCCGACTCCTGGGGCAGATAGCCTAACCGGGAGCCTTTAGCCCAGTGGACGACGCCTTCGCTGGGTTTGGTCAGTCCGGCCAGGATAAGCAGCAGCGTCGTCTTGCCAATGCCGTTAGGCCCAACAAGGCCGACTTTGCCGTCGTTGGGGACGCTGCAGCTGATATTGGTGAAAACGTCAAACGCGCCAAATGCCTGGCTTAAATTGTTTGCTGTGAGTATTGCCATGATATTTCTCCGAATTATACCTGATTTCCAAGATTGTCAGTTTGGGGATTTGAGCCACGAATGAACACGAATGAACACGAATAAAAATAATTTGTGAAAATTCGTGAAAATTCGTGGCTGTCTTTTTCCCAACCTGATCCTGGGCTGTTAAAACGAAAACGGCCGCGAGCTTCACAAACCCGCAGCCGTCACTGTGGCAACAAAAAACGGCTGCGGGTAGAGTGCGCCCGCAGCCGTTATCTCACGTTAATTAGTTGACATAACTAAATATGAACAGACGCACTCCTCGTAGGGCTGTTGCTCACGACCATAGAAGTCATGGTCAGACTGGATGCCAGAAAAGAAGTGTGATCATTCATAACAAGGGCAGTTTATCATGGGGACGGCCGTGATGTCAACAACAATTACCAACCAGCTATATCAATGGTGAGGAAACGGAATCGGTGGGTTGATGGGATGCTCCAGAGGCAGCAGCATCCGGCTCACAAACGCTTCCCGGTCCAGCAGGGAGGCAACCTCCAAACAGCGCACCAGCAGCCGGTTCGCCTTAAGATACCGCGTCCACAACGCCGCCTGTTCAGGGCTAAAAATAAAGCTGAAATCTTGAGCAAAGTCGTGGTCAAGGGTGCGAGTCAGGGCAATGGCGCGTGGCAGGTCAAACTCCACCATCAGGTCGCGGGTCAGCTCGCGGGCCAGATCAAGGTCAAGGTCGCGGGTATGGTTGCGTTCATACGCCAGGGCCAGGCCAATGTATAATAAAAAGGCCCGTGCCGCCGGAGCGTGGTGGGAAGAGAGCAGCCGCCTGCGATTGTCCTCCGCCCACTTAAGCAGCAGCACCAATCGAGGGTCGGCAGCCAGGATAGCGGCCGTAGTCCCCAGAAGCAGGTAACAATATTCAGTTGCATCATCTAACATACCCGCCGTCAGGACAAAGACCTCATCCCAACGCGAATCGCCCAGATTGGGCATCAACCGTTCCACCGTATTGTGCCGTTCGTTAGCCACAATGTAACGGGCTGTGAAATATTCTTGCAGGGACAAATGGGAGAAAGAGTGAATCCGCCGCGCCCGTTCCACAAAAATGCCGTGCTGGGCCTCCATAACCTTCAATAACTGTTCAGCATCCGGTTCCCCAATCTCTGGAACCTCTTGAATATATTCTTTTATCAGGGCCACAACCCGGTGTTCCGGTATGAAGTACTCCCCTTCGGGGAAAGTCCTGGCAGCGATAAAAGCCAGCAAATTCTCTTTCTGCTTTAAGGACAGGAGCGGGTAAATCGCATCACGCACAATATTCCGGCTGTTATCCCACTTTGACAGCAGCGTTTGGACCGTTTCCTCATAGATTTCATGGCGTTGGGGCGGGAAGGCGTTTCGCTCATCATAAACCAGGCACAACAACGAGAGCAGCATCGGCGCTTGAGCCATCTCACGTACCGGCTTATTATTTTCTTCACCCAAAAGGGCCTGGCGGCAGTTTTGCCGCTTAACCTCGTCGTGATAGAACCATTGGTCAATATAACAACCGATTTGCTCCTCATCAAATTCAGCCATCTCCACATACTGAAACTGCGTGAAGGAATAATCAACGGCCGCAACCCGGCTGGAGATGAAAATGGGGCATCTGCCACACTGCCGAATAAAATCGTTCAGGTCGGCAATGAGCCTGCCCCGGCGGTTATCTTCCAGATTCACCTCATCCAACCCGTCAAAGAGAACAATGGCATTGCCATCTTTCAGCAGGTCAGAGACAAATTTGGCCGGGTTGGAAATCCGTTGCACCTCAAACTGGCGCTCAATAAAGGCAAAAATATCCAGATTCGAGTCTGACAGCTCTCGCAGATTGACAAAGACAGGAATTTTGTCTATCTCGCGTTTGATAGCCCTTAACGCGATATATTTGAGAAAAGTCGTTTTCCCGGCTCCCGGTTCGCCGAGGATAAAAAGTTTGCTGTACTGGTCAACGGCCGTATCACCCGCCATCCGTTTGACTTGTTTCTGGGCTTCAAAGTCTCGTGGGGCAAACTCTTCTTCAAGCCGTTCAATGCTGTAGCGGCGTTCGGCCGTTAACCGGTCCAGCAGGTTGACATGGGTAAAGACCCTTTCCAGCGGCTCTGACTCCATGCGGCCCAAAATACGGACAAAGCCTACCTGTTCGTAAAGACTTTCCAGGTAGCTTTCAATTCCGAGGCGCCACTTTTCTTCGTCAACGACCTCTTCGGCCGTTTTTTCGACAATTTCGTGACAATACTTATCCCATAACCAGGCTGCGGCCGCAGCAATCGAACTTTGTGTGTCAGGTGGCAACATTGATATTCTCTCGCGGTAACAGGTTCGACCTTTCGGGCAAGGCGGAAACTTTGTGTGTCAATGAACCCATTGAACAAGCCTCTCTGCTCAATTCGACGGATCAACCTATAGCTTACACCGTCTTTGCCAACTCTCAAAAAATTGGGTGAGCGTCCCCCAATCAGAAACCCGGTTTTTACCAAAAACCGGGTTTCTATCATCTGGCTGGCGCCTGCGGCGCGGGGCGGAACTCCGCTACCGCTGCGTCCGCCAAGAACAGTGATCAGTGATCTTGAGATGGAGGCCGACGCACCACCACCCGGAACCCGGCAAGGCCGTAGCGGAAGTCTGGATGGCTGCTGTAGCGGGCGGCGGCGCGGGAGCTGTCCCGGAGGTCGAGCCACGCACCGCCGCGCAGGACGCGCTCATCGTTGCTGCTATCCACCGGGTCTTTATCCAACCATGCTTCGGCCGGTTCATTATATTTGTTTCGACACCATTCCCAGACATCACCGCTCAAGTCATACAAATCTAAGTCTGGATTTCGGCCGGATGGGTACATCCCAACGGCCGTTGTCTGTCCAATGCCCCCCTCACTGGTGTTGGCCTTCTCGGCCTCAAAGTCGTTGCCCCAGGGGTAAAATCGGCCGTCCGGGTAACGTGCCGCCGATTCCCACTCATACTCATGAGGCAAATCCACCACATAATCCAATTTATCGCTCAACCAACGGCAAAAGGCTACAGCCTGATACCAGCTAACGCTCTCGCGGGGGTGATTGTCAAAGGGGAAAAAAGGCTTGTTAAATTCTTTTTCCCCAGGAGGAATATCCTGCCACCACTGAGCATTATCCCAATCCGGCGCATTGATGAAGGATTGGAATTGGATATTAGTGATTGGGTACCTGGCAAGGCAATACGGCCGTTCAATCGGTACTAACTGCTTCTTAAAACTCGCATAGGCGTCCTTATCGCCGCCAATCTCATATGTTCCAGCCGAAATCTCTATACCCCATTCAATATTAGGAATGAGAATACCGTCTTTTTTAATTATCCCTACCCCAGGACGATTATCACCCAATAGTGCCAGTACACGCCCCGCTGCTGCACGGTCAAGCGGCGGTAATCTTTCTCGGCTCAAAATAGCTCTGTGCCATCCTTGAACTCTGGCGACCTTATCCTGGTGACTATCTGACGGGTTGTTGTACATCTCATTCTCTACCAAGACTTGTCCTGCCAGAAACGCGCCCCAATAATCAGATGGGTCTATCATGTCCTTCAAAACAGACTTAGTTCCATACAAACCCTCTACAAGCAGCCAGCGCATCTTGGGCGCGGCCATAGCCCCGGCTAATGAAACCGCCTCCCGCCAGCGGGTCGGGTCGTTGCGGGCTAGCTTCACCAACTCGTCTGGAAAATCGGGGGCATCATGAAGGTGTTTGGCGGCAAGGTATTCCTGAAAAGTGCGGTGAGGGAAGCGGTAAACGTCGTCACTATCATCAGCATTACGGCCGTGATCTTCCAGCAGCCCGGCCCGATCCCGAACATAATCAATAATATCATACAGGTCTGCCTTGCTCTCTTTACTCGTATATTTGTGCAATGTTCCTGCAAGCAAGACACCCGGAATATCGGCCGTTTGTTCCTGGTCTGGTTGGTCGTGGTGGGCGATGAAGGCCAATTCCGCCAACGCCTTCAGCAACTGCTCCGTATCCATGCCTAACTCCTCAGTCAGCGTTCGAGTTTCCTTACCGGAAACCGTTTTGGACCGCCGCCAGAGGTCGAGCAGCAATACCACGCACAAGCGATATAGTTCCTCCCGTCGCTGGGGCAGCGCACCTCCCTCACGGCCGCGATGAATGTAAACCATCATCGTCAACAGCAACGGGTGTTGGGCCATCTCGCGCAAATTTGAGATTTGTTCAATCTGCCGGATCAGGCTTCCACTATAATTACCGGCTTTCTCCGGCCCCAAAGTCGGATCAACCTGCCCCATCACCGTGTACCACTGCTCAACAAAAAAATTAATTTGTTCCTCGCTAAAAGGCAGCAGGCGGGTTACGTTGAAGCCGTCTAGCTCCCAGCCGCTACCGTAAGCATAAGGGCGGCTGGTGACTACTACCCGGACTTTGGAAAAATCACGGGCAAACAATTCAATATTGTTTTTTAGTCCTTCCCGCACCTTTGCAGCCTTATCTACCTCGTCCAGGCCATCCAACAAAAGAATGCCCCCTTCCTCTTGCAGCCTTTCTTTCAAATCGGGAGCATAACCGGCCAGTTTGACGCTTTCAAGCCCCAGGTCATCCTCGATATATTCCCAAAGGCTTAATTCTTTGGAAAGGCCGCGAGCGGCATATTCCCGCAAAATGACCCGCACCGGCCAGAGA
>JBAPRX010000117.1:0-9428 GCA_049281335.1 Promineifilaceae bacterium (SeqCode) | reverse complement strand
CAGGTAATGTCGGGGTTGGCTGCCAGCCATTGGCGGGTAAATGTTTTCCAGGCGGTGACACCGGGCAAAATGGGCAGTTCGCCATCGGGATCACGTCCCTCAATAGAGAGCATGAGGGCGTCGTCATTGTTTAGCTGTTTAATAGTCGGCTGCCAGGCGTGAGTTTCGTCCCGTTTGAGGTGAAACATACGGGAAACAGATTGATCCCGAAGATCGCGCACGACGAGAACGACCTGGATGTTGTTGGCGCGGAGTTTTTCGGATAACTCGGCCGTAATCCAGTCATGACCATGAACGACGTCTCCCTGTTGAACAGAGTCGTAGGCGTTGATGTTACCCCGAAAGTTTCCCCGTTCGCTGTAGCCAGGGACAGAAAGGATCATACGGTAGAGCCAGGTTGTCCCTGATTTTGGGACACCGTTGACCAGGATTTTGCGTTTTTTCTTATTGCGGGCCGTGCCAAGCCAATAGCGAACGGCCGAGAGATAATAATGGGCTTCTTCAGCGGCAAATGTTACCAATGTCGTCATATCCAATTTTGAAGCAATGTATGCAGATGGGAATGGTAGAAAATCTTATTGTAATAATTTTAACCGTCGGCTCAAGGTAACTGGCAGACACCGTTGGCAAGGAACCAGCATTGTGTTAGCGGCGACGTTTTAAAAAAGTCCAGCATCATATTTGCTACCTTGCGCTGGCCTTCAATGAAGGGATGGGTTCCATCAGGTCCAAAATCCTCCGGCAGCCAGACCAATCCATCGGAGCGAGGAATGGGGCCGTTGGCCCAAAGATATGGCCCCCAGCCAATCCAGGGCGCGACTGTATCGTAGTTCAAGTCTCCAGCGTGGGAATCTATGAGCGAACCGCCGTTTGCCATTTGCTCAATTTGGGCTTCAATCAGCCATTTAACGCTGAAACCTGACTCGTAGGCGTATGGCTCTGGATTCAGGGTGTCAGTTGAGTAGCCGCCATAGGTGCGGCTGGCGATAAAGACCTGGCGCAGATTGGGGTATCGCGCCTTGAGAGCGCGGAGGATATTGCCCAGGCGCTCTATGAGGACGTAGGCGTCTGCATCGGGAGATGGTAGAGAAGAGCGGGACGTGGCGTCGCCGTTGGCCTCTTTTAAGAAGATGATTTGAACCTGGTTTTCGCTCAATCCGTTCGGCGCGAGCTGGTTGTCTCGAATCCAATTGTAGTTATAGGCGTTTGGTTGTTCCCAATCAGGGGCATCTTGACCGCTTCTGGCACCATTGATCAGGACAAGGTTATCGGTGTCAACGTCCGGATCGGCCGATACCTCGCCGATGAAAGTCCAATTCTGTTCCCGACCAGGAACACCGAACTCGCGGGCAGTGTTGGACATGCCGACAGCAAGCAGCACATATTTGCCATCAGGCGAAGGATTTCCGGCCGTATCCAGAGGTTGGATCAAATTGGCTTGTTCCAGGCCATATTCGGCGTGGTCTGCGGGCATGTCATTACTGCCGGGATACAAGCCGCCGGGAAAGCCAAAGTAGGTGCCATTGACCATATCTATCAGGGGGATAGGGGTCTGGTCGTTTCCGGCTGAAGCAGGGGGCGGCGTGGGCGTGATGATTTGTGAAACCGGTGTGGGTGACTCGACTGGGGTTGGGGCAGAGGTTGGAATTGGAACCGGGGTAGAGGTGGCCGGTTGGACAGTCGGCCGATTTCCGAGGAACCAGGGCGTCGTGTAAGGTGAGGAACTGAAGAACTGGAAGAGCAGGTTGCCGATTTTTCGCTCACCGGACTGAGACGGCCGAACGCTGTCGGCCTCTACATCGGCCGGCTGCCATATGAGGCCGTCTGAACGGGGATTCAGACCGTCGGCCCACAAGTACGGTCCCCAGGCGATCCAGGGAGCGATGCGGTCATAATTGAGATTTCCTGCGTCTCCGCCTCTGTCACCATCTTCCATTTGATTGATTTGGGATTCGATGATCCATTTGACAGAAAAGCCTGATTCGTAGGCATAAGGTTCGGGGTTGACTTCGTTGCCAGGATAGCCGCCAAAGGTCCGGCTGGAAATGAAGACCTGTTGTAGATTAGGATAGCGAACGCGCAAAGCCCGAATGATGTCGCCAAGCTCGGTCATCAGGAAATGGGCGTCTGACTGGGGGTCGGGCATGGTGGGTTTGTCGCTGGGGTCATTGTCGGCCGTTTTTAACCAGACAACCTGCACCTGCCGCTCTGTTAATCCGAGGGGAGAAAGCGCTTCGTCTCGGACTTGATCATAGCTTTTGGCTGCCGGGGCATTCCATTGGGCAGCGCTGCCGCCGTAGATGGCGCCATTGACAATGACCAGTTGATCATGATTAACGTCTGGAGATTGATCGGCCAGACCGCCAAATGTCCAGGGCTGGCAGTTTGTGGGCATTCTGCCGCAAAATTCTTCGGCGGCGTTGACCATGCCGATAGAAAGCAAGACATATTTGCCATCGGGCGAGGGGTTGCCAGATGGTGTTAAGGGTTGGACGAGATTCGCCCGTTCCAGGCCAACCTGGGCGTGTTGGGATGGCATATCGTTGCTGCCGTCGGGGTAAAGCCCGCCTTCGAAGCCCTGGTAGAGATCACTACCGAGGTCCGTCAGGGGGATAAAGCCTGTAACCGCCGGAGACGTTCCTGAATCTATCTGGGTGGTTGGGTTGCTGGCATCTGGTGTTTCGGCCGTTGGGCTGGACTCTCCACTGTCGTTACTGCACCCGGCCACTATCAAAAGGGCGGCAAAAAGAAGAAACACCCCGAAAGGGGTCATGAAGATCTTTGACTTTTTATTCATTCCTATCCCTAGCGTCTCAGGTGGTTCCGATGATCGGCTCCGGTTGTTCTTTTTTCTTGTAGATCCTTTCCAGGGCCACCAGCCCACCTAACATCAGCCAGGCTATGACGCTGCCACGAAAGCCGTTCAAGCCGACATTGTAGACAAACGGGATAACCCAATCTCCAAGCATACCGGCAAACAGGGTTCCGGCCAGCCCGCCGATGGCAGCATATACAAAAGCCTTTTCAAAGCCAACCGAGACGACATCTCTTAAGCGCCAGCCGATCCGAGCGACAGCATAAGCCCACCAGGCAAAGAATGCCGTGCCAACCAGGCCGACTTGAGCAACGAGATCAACGTATTGGTTATGGGAATTAAACTGTACGTTGTAGCCCAGGATCGAGTACAGAGGTGTGTACCAATAGTAGTTTGCCGGGCCGAGGCCGAGGAAGGGATTGACATGGATCATTTCAACCAGAATTCTCCAGGCAGCGACGCGGGTATCAAGGCTGTAGATGTTATCCTGTAAGATAACTTCCCCGATGATGTCTCTAAAGTAGAGCAGGGCAAAACCACCACCTACTATACCCATGATCATCCCCAGCCGGGGCTTCCAGGCCCAGGTGATGACGAACAGAGAAACCATTCCGGGCATCCACCCGGAAGCCCAGGAGCGGAGCCGGAAAACGGTCAGGTATAGAGCCAGAAGAACGGTAAAGAATAGGACGATTCGCCAGACGACATTCAGCCGACGATTGAAAACAGCCATACTATAGGCAAGGGCCATCAGCCAGGTCAAGACCAGGCTGCTGTTCAAAGGATGGAAAATAACTTTGACAGGGAGGATATTGGGCATCATGTTGGCAACCATTTGAAACGTTGCCAGCAGCAGAAACAGCCAAACCATTCTCTCCAGCCATACCTGGCCTTCGATATGATGAACGGCGAGGAGAAATGCGCCAACGGAAAACATGAAGATAGCCAACCCGCCCAGTTGAGCTGTTAGAGGGGCCGGAGCCAGTGAGAACCAGGGTAACTGACCCAGCAAAAAGGAGATGGTGGCCGCAATAGCCAGCCCAAAAGCGGCAAAGATGGACGAGGAAAAATAAAGGTGAAAGCTACGCCTTCGGGCTACATAATCAAAGACCCAAAGCCCTAGCAAGGCGGGAACCAGCAGTACGGTCAAGTTGAGGTATGTTTTTGTTCCGGTGTTAATAAGCCAGGGGATGACTGTTGTGGAGGCAACCAAAAATAAGATGCCGAGAACCGGCCACCGTAAAAAGATTAATGCCCCGACAAATGCTCCCATCATGGCCAGGATGTACATGGGTTGGGGCCAAGAAAGGATAGCGCCTGCAATGAGTACAACCAACACCGGGCCAAAAATTAGCGCCAGGCGCAGCCGAGGCTGGTTAGAAATCACCAACCGGCGCAGGGAACTATCAACCATAACTGCTCTCCTCAATCAGGTTCAGAAAATCTGGCATAAGCATCTCCCAATCATACTGCTGTCTAATTAATTGGCAACTGTTATGGATTAATGTTTGATGTAATTCTCGATCTTGTAACAATCGATTTACGGCCGTTGCAAACTGGGCCGGAGAATCAGCTATGAGGAGATGTTCGCCGTCTGCCGCCCGGATTCCCTCCGCGCCTTTACTGGTTGCCACGACCGGCGTCCCTAAAGCCATTGCCTCTAATATTTTCAGGCGAGTGCCACCCCCTTCCCGCAGAGGGGCAAGGCTTATCCAGGCGGAGGCAATGAGGGGACGAACGTCCGCAACAAAACCGGTCCGTTCTACGTTGTCAGCTTCCGGTAACGGATAGCCGTCGCTTTTGCCGGTAATGATCAGTTTTACGGCCGGAATCCGGCTCTGAATCAGGGGGTACACATCGGCGAGAAACCAACGCATAGCGTCCAGGTTGGCAGAGTAGGTGAGGGAACCGCTGAAAATCAAGGTATTTGGCTGTGGCGTAGCCTGGACATCCTGGTAATCGGACAGACGAATGCCATTTGGAATAACGTGAACGGGCCGGTAGGCAGGAGCAATGTTTTGCAGCAGCGTTTTTTCATTCTCTGAAACGACCGTTGCAGCCCGAAAGTGGGGCAGCAGGTGCCGGAGGTATCGTCTCAACTTGAATAGGGGAAGGGAATGGCGCAGCCGCTGCAACGGCGTTGCTGCATTAGCGACTTTGCTGGTGAAAAGGCCGGTTTCCACCTCTTCATAAATGGCGGGAACGTGGGCGAAGGAAGTGTGGTAAACGGCCGTTCGCCATTGGGAGGCGATGACCAGATCAATCTCGTTTTCACGTAGAACACGGCCGATCTGCTGGGCCATTAGCGGCTGGTTGGTGTCTATAATGGAGCGTGGTGTCAGGCTTAACAGGCCGCTTAAGGCGCGGGCGCTGGTTGGATTGAATGGAGGACGGGGGACAACATGAATCTCCCGGCATAAAGCCTTGAGTTCGGGCGGGGGGTCGGAATTCGGCCGATTAGAGAACGATATGAGGATGATGTTGTATCGTTCGGCCAGACCGCGTAACAGATTGAGAACCCGCAGTTTGGAGCCGTTATCGGGTGGGTAAGGATACCAGGAGGAGAGGAAGAGAACGTTCACTGGAAAATTATTCTGGCAGGGAGTCAAAGATAGTTAGAAGCTGTTCCAGATGTTGCTCGGCCCGGTAACGGACGTTGGCAAAGCTGTAGCCATTCTTGCCCATTTGGGAGGCCAGGTCGGGTTTTTCGAGTAGTCTCTCAATGCGGTTTGCTAATTGGTCAATATCTTGGGAGGGGACGAGGTAGCCATTCCAGCCATCATGCAGCCAGTCAGACACGCCCCCGACGTTGAAGCCGATGACGGGACGACTGTTATAAAACGCTTCAATACCTACCATGCCAAACGGTTCGGGCCAGATAGATGGAAAAACAAGGCATAGAACCTCTTCGTAAAGTTTTTTCATCTCCTCAGTCGAAACCCATCCGAGAAATTTCACCTGATCGGCAACGCCTAATTTTTGGGCCAATGCTTTGTAGGCCTCCTCGCGGCTTCCTTGACCGGCGATTAGCAGTTGGTAAGGATGGGAGACGCGGGCCAGGGCTTTCAGCAAGAAGGGCAACCCTTTTTCATTTTCAAGACGGCCGACAAACAGCAGCTTTGGAGACGCTTCGCCTGTTGGAATTGGTGTGGTTCCACCTGGCATGTGGACAAAATAGGGCAAAATTGAAATTCGTTCTGCTCCGATGCCGTTTTGGACCAACAACTCTTTCATATAAGTGCTGGCAACCAGGATGACTTTCATCTGTTCGAAAGCAGCTAGATAACGAGGCGGCGTTTGCATAATGCGATAGACGCTGAGGGGGTGGCGGGCGCTGGCGCATCGGCGGAGGTAGATCATAGGAACACAGGCCAGGCCATATGGCCGGGTGCAGATAGCCTGTCCCCGACGATAGAATTTGGCAAGGCCAGGACAGACTGGATAGAAATCGTGCATATAGGCGACGGCCGTTCCATAACGGGCAGCAGCAGATAAGATGATCGGGTCACGGACCGTATGTAGGTAGATGATATTCGGTTGAATAGCATTGATAATGGTTTCCAGGCGGGACACCCGCGCCTGTCCCTTTTCAGAAATGTGAAAGACGGGATATTCAACCTGAAAGGTCTGGGGATGTTCATTCCAATAGATAACAGCATTCTCAATCCCGGCTTTGACAAGGAGGTCTACCTGATTGATGGTGTACAGTTCTGCGCCGCCGAGTGGGGCAAAGGTTTCGATGACGTGGATGATCTTCAACGTTATTCGATATACCCCAGCCCACGCAGACGGTGTAGGATGGCCTCGTCCATTTCAGGTTCCGGAACCGCTTCGGCCCTTTGTGAATCATTGATGTGTTGAAGATGAACGTCAACTTTTTCTTGGAAACGGCCGAGTAGTTCGGGGTGGCTGGCAGCGACATTGTTCCGTTCAAAAGGATCATTGATCAGGTCAAACAGTTCTGGCTGGTCGGGCTGGCGGCTGTCCCAGATATATTTATTTTTTTCGGTGCGGATGGCAATGCGGTGCCAGGGATCGCGCCACATCTCGCATATCGCTTCTTCGATGGGGTACTCCGTTTCTTCCCCGCTCCAGAGAGGTCGCAGGGAGGTCCCTTCCGCTTCTGGTAGGGGGGCGCACCCGGCAAGATCAAGAAGAGTTGGCATCAGATCTAACGTCCGCACCTGATGTTCAATAGTTTGTGGATGGGCCTGTCCTGGTAGGCGAATGAGCAGGGGGACTCTGACGATTTCGTCGTAGAGGTTGTTTTCCCAATGGCCCCAACGGCCGTGATCGAGGAACTCTTCGCCGTGATCGGCCACGACAATGATGACAGTATTGGAGAAGCGGCTGTCGCTTTCCAGATGGGTTAGGAGACGGCCGATTTCCTCGTCTAAATAAGAGAGGGCTTGCTCGTAGAGTCCGATGTAATGGTCGCGGTGGGCAGTGGTGAAAGGCGCTCCATTCCAGCTTGCCTCATGGTAATGGGCCAGGTCTTGCCAGGCGTGGGCCAATTTTTGAGGGGAAGTCAGGGTTTTGTCAAGGTGGTAGGGCCAGTGGACATCCATATAGTGCGCCCAGGCGAAGAAGGGGGCTGTGGTCTGATTTAACCAGTTGCATAGGGAGTTTGTGACATCCTCTGCCGGTACATAAACCGGTGCAGGAGCTAGATTCTTGCCAAGCAGGTCGCTGATAGTGTGGGTAATAGGGGATCGGAGAAGCGCCTGGCCGCCGGTAACTGATCGCAGCCAGGGATCGGTCGCTTGTGGAATGAGGTCTACAAAGGTGTCAAAGCCGCGATCATAGCCAAATTGTTTACTAATGTGGGGGTTGCTGGAGAAGGCAGCGGTAGCGTAGCCTTGTTGGGATAGCTGTTCAACGGGAGACGGCCGAGTTGGTGACAAGACACCCAAACAGCCGCCGTACATCGAAGCATAGCTGGACGTGATCATGACCGGAAAAGCGGCCTGAGTCCAGGTTCCGCCGGTGATAGCCTGGTTGAAACGGATGGCCCCGGCAGCAAGGCGGTCCAGGTTGGGTGTCTGGGAGCGAGGAAAGCCATAAGCGCCAAGCCTGTCGGCCCGGAGGGTGTCAATGGTGAGGAGTAGGAAATTCGGAGGTGTCATGTTTGGCGAGAATTGTGATTGGCGGTGCGGCGTGCCAACCGTTGTTGGGTTCGGGTGACATATTTCGTGAAGGAGGTTGAAAGCGCGATTCTGGCGCGAGTGGTCAGGGGGTAGGCTCCTGTCATAAGGGTATAGCCCAATTGGGCCAGAATTTCCGGGTGTTCTTGTAGAACGCCATTAATCTCAGCAATGTCAGCGGCCGAAAGGCGGGCAATTTGTTTGGAGTTGAGATTAATTAGCGGCTGTTCCAACCAGCCGGAGAGGGAGTGGATGTAGAAGGTGGCCTGGTGGTCTAGTGATTCTAACTGGGGCATAAAGGCCAGGAGTTTGGCGACCGTTGCGGTGGAATTGTCGGTTAGCTCTTCGTAGGTAAGGTAGAGCGTGCGCTGTAACTGTTGGAGGTTACGAATCTGGTACTGGCCTTCTCGTATCCAGCCCTGAGTAATTTGGGTATAGGTAGCATCTCGGCCGTATCCCATCCCTGTCCGTCGTCGGCGTCTGGTTCCCTCACAATAAGCATATGGGTTTCTTGCCATGATAATGAAGGCGCTGTTTTCAAAGGTAGACTCGATTATCGGGGCGCGGAGGAGGTTGGGCGGACTTTTTTCAAGCAAAATGGGCTTTTCCAGATTCCAGGTGGCGTTCCATTCTGCCTTTATCTCTTTCCAGGGCAGTTCGGTCTTTTCGTTCCAGGGGGCTTTTCGCATTAATGGCCCCAGCGTTCCGATATGCTGGCCTTCGTCTGGAAGGGCGGAGACGTAGGGGGAGGTCTGGAGCAGGCGCCAGAGGGCGGTTGAACCAGAGCTGTGAGAACATAGAATGAACAGGTGTTGGTGTTCGATAGTACGTGTCCTCGAAAAATTAATGCGAAGATGTGGGTTTTGAATCATCGTTTTGAAGCAGTTGGTAGAAGTAGCTTTCAATTTCATCCACCATACGCTCCTGGGTAAAGCAGTTTTCAACGGCCTGGCGGGCTGCCTGGGATAACCGGGTATATAAGGTAGGGTCTTCGGCCAGACAGCCAATCTGGTCGGTCAGCATGGCAGCATCTCCAGCTTCAAAGGTTAATCCATTTCGGCCGTCTTGCAATAGTTCCGGCGTACCCCCGGTGGTCGTGCCGATAACGACCAGTCCGGCGGCCATCGCTTCCTGAACGACGCGGGCCAGCGGTTCAGGCCAGATGGAAGGGAACAGTAGGATATCGTGTTCGGCCATGACGGCCGGTATTTGCTCGCGGGGAATCTGTCCAGCCAGGGTGACGATTTCAGTCAGGTTGAAGCGCTGGATGATCTCCTGAAGTTGTTTGATGTAGCCCGGTGCGCCGCCGCCCACGATAGTCAGAGAGAGGCGCAGATCAGGATTGGATTGAGCGGCGTGGCCGACCGCTTCAACGGCCGTGTGAACGCCTTTATCATCTCGAAGCTGACCGGCATATAGTAGGCGCAGGAGTGATTTTCGGCCGTTTTGACTCGGGTTGGGGGAAAAGA
>JBAPRX010000116.1:0-1917 GCA_049281335.1 Promineifilaceae bacterium (SeqCode) | reverse complement strand
GCACCACTGCTCTCTTCATCATCCAATGGTTACTCTACCGCAATCTTTTGAATCCGAAGCCGCTCCAACTCCCCGAAGACGGGGTGCAAATTAGCTTCCTGCCCCTTTTCCAAACGGCCGATTATCTGCTCCCACACCTCTTCTTGCTTCACAATCGGATAAGGCCAGCGAACGACCAGGTCATTGAGTCCCCGTCGGATGTAACGGCCGTCTATCACCCCTTCATGACGCAACCAACTCCGCCCAACCGCCATCTCCCCCACCCGTTTCCCGTTGACCAGCAGTGCAATCCTGGCATCGTTCTCCGCCGGGTTTGGCAAACGGGCAGTGATGTCAAAGGCAACATCGGCCGAATCCGCCATCACAAAAGAAAAGCCCGTCACCGGCCAAAAGGCGCGGTAAATAGCCCATCCGGTCAAATCCGGGGTTGGAATCACCTCCGGGAACAATCGCCGCAGCGGTTCGGCATCGTAACGGCCGTCTAACAAGGAAACAACTTTCCGACCAAGCGCGGCATTTTCCACCAGCCGCGTCAACGCCGCCTCCGCCCAGCGTGGTTCCCATTCTTTCAGGGCAGTCAAAATAGCCTGAATCATTTCGGCGTCAAGGTGATCATATTTCCAACCATGTTGATGCTGGAGCAAGTAGGGAGAATGGTAGAGGCGCTGTTGTTCGGCCGTCATCACCGCCGGATAAGGCAAAGCACGGGCCGCCACAAAGTCAATCATGGCCTGGTTAATGGCAGGGGAATCGGCTAGAGCAGCCAGACACCAATGCACCAAAATCTCCTGTTTATCTGTCACCGGGCAAAGGCGGTGAGCGTTATGGATCGCTGCCCCCAAATGGGCCGTTGCCAACGCCTCACTCTCAACACCACTTACAGAGACTCCATCCAGCATCTCTAACAGCGGATATGCTTGTCCATCATCCGTTTGTCGCAAAACGGCCGCTGTCACCTCCCCCATCGCCCATTCCATCCCCTCAACCGTCAAATGGCAATAATCCAGAAAAAAGTTCCGCCCTGGCAGCATTGATCCCGCTTGGCGGCCAAAAAATTCTGGCAAATCAACCGGCGTAAAGCCGTTGAAGGCCGCCGCCCGCCGCAAAAGTGCCTGGTCGGCTGGGCCAGCCTGCGGCGCAGCCAAAAAAGCCATCACCGCGTAATGACTGCTGCCGATCTCCGCTTCGGCCGCTTTTCGGGCCACATCCAGCTTTCCCAACCCCACATTGGCCCTCACTAACAGTCGGTACGGCGTCGGGTTTAATCCCCCGTCCAGATCAAGCATCTGCCGGGCCAGCGAAGCTGCCCGCTCCCAATCCTGCTGTGCCAGCGCCTTTTGTGCTTCTTCCAAACGACCGTACCATGCCTGCAACCCCTCCCCATCCAGCCAATGAACAGGCTGGCAGTTCTCCCAATCGGCCAGATTCACTTCGGGAATAACCAAAATAACCGGAACGGCCGCATTCCGGGAAATCACCCCAATCTCCCCCAACGCCATCCATGCCTTTTGCAGCCGTTCCTTGGCCGCTGCTTCAATCACCGCCTCCAACCCGCCCCGCTTCAACTGCTCGGCGTAAGCCATCCGCCCCGTCACCCCCGGCAGATAAGGCGACCACTCCGGCGTCTCCAGCAGATTCCAGTTGTTGCCCCCAAAGATCACCAGCATATCTGGCTCAAGCTGCATGGCGCTGTCCACCGTCTCCACCAGCCCCGCCAGCGTCTCATTCGTTCGGGCTAAGTCAATGACCTCATAGGCATCCGGCCCAACAACAAAATCCAACTGAGCCGCCAATACCTTCGCAGGCGTCACATGGGGCGCGTACAAATACCCCGCCGCCACCGACTCCCCAAAGAAACAGATACGCCTGGGAGAATCGACCGACTTCGGCCACAAATACCGCGCCGCCGCATAATGA
>JBAPRX010000115.1:0-4754 GCA_049281335.1 Promineifilaceae bacterium (SeqCode) | reverse complement strand
ATATTGGAGACTATGCCAAAAAACAGCGCGAAACATTTATCAAGAATTGTAAACAATACTATAAATCTTTGCTGCCTATATTCGAGGTTCTTTTTTCTGATAATCGTATTTTATTTGGTGGTCGTGAAACATGGCAAAGTGACGCAGACGGTAATTTTTTTGGAAAATATTCACTTCAAGAATTTTTTGGAAACCCGGAACAAGCTAATATTGATGTTTCATTTGCTCTCCCAAGAAACAGTGTCCTCGAACTTGATACTCTAACGTTACGTGACTTGGTATTAACAACCTATAATCAAGTTTTCCCCCTCGTTTTGCTATCAGTAGAAGATGATCCTATGCCAGCAATCAAGGCTTATCTTGAGTTTGCAGATTTAGAAGACGAAATAGAGGCAGAAAAAGAACCAGAACTTGCCCCTCCTTATCCGCTGTTCCAACTCTCGGCCGAAACGGGCCACACTCATGATGATCTCAGAGGCTGGATACGTGCTGTTGAGCGTAAGGGACAAGCTGTTTTTTATGGGCCACCGGGGACGGGGAAGACTTATCTTGCCGAACGATTGGCCCACCATTTAACGGCCGAATCTGATGGCTTGGTTGAACTGGTTCAATTCCACCCCGCTTATGCCTATGAGGATTTTATCCAGGGCATTCGGCCTCAGACGGGCGATGACGGCCGACTGACCTACCCCATGAAACCCGGCCGTTTTCTTGATTTTTGTCAGCGGGCGGCCAACCGGGACGGCCGATGTGTCCTTATCATTGATGAAATCAACCGGGCCAATCTCTCCCGCGTCTTTGGCGAACTGATGTACCTGCTTGAATATCGGGACCGGCGTATTCCTCTTGCCGGGGGCGGTACCCTCAGAATTCCCGATAGAGTTCGCTTGATTGGGACGATGAATACGGCCGACCGCAGCATTGCCCTGGTAGACCATGCCCTGCGCCGTCGCTTTGCCTTCATCCGCCTTGCCCCCAACTATGACATCCTGCGCCACTACCACCGGGATACCGGCTACCCTATCGAACGCCTCATCCCCATCCTGACCCGCCTCAATAACCACATTAACGACCCCCATTACGAAGTCGGCCACACCTTTTTTTTGCACGAGAATCTTTCGGCCGTGCTGCCCGACATCTGGCAAATGGAAATCGAACCTTACCTGGAAGAATACTTCTTCGACCGTCCGACATCGGTAGATAACTTCCGCTGGCAAATTATCAAACAGGAATTACCCTAAAGCTTAAAAAGAAACCAACTCGATCAAACAAATAAAACTCATTTTCTTGATCGAGTTGATCGACTTGACAACCGCACCAATTGGTGGCATGTTTGCCACCATGAGGGTGGTTTTAGATACTAACATTTTGATTGCTGCCTCACGTTCCAATAGAGGCGCATCTTATCGGTTGCTTCGACTCATCCCAGATAAGCGATTTCAGATATGTCTATCTATGTCTCTTTATTTGGAATATCTTGATGTTTTGACGCGACCACAACACCGATTGAAAGGGTTGTCTAATCAACAAATAACTGGCGCTGTTCGTTATCTGGCATCGCAAGCTCATTTGCAAGAAGTTTATTTTCATTGGCGCCCGTTTTTGCCAGACAGTAAGGATGATATGATTCTTGAATTAGCCGATGCTGCCCGAGCAAAGCGAATTATTTCGTTTAATCTAAAAGATTTTCGAGACATTGAACAATTCGGCATCGTGGCTTTAAGGCCACGCGATTTTCTTGTTGAAATTGGAGAAATAAGATGACAGCACTTACTATTCGTTTACCAGAAAGTTTACACAATGAAATTAAACAGCTTGCCAAAACAGAGGGCGTTTCTATAAATCAATTTTTAACATTAGCAGCGGCCGAAAAGATTAGCGCATTACGAACGGTAGATTATTTGCGTGAAGAAGCTGCTAAAGGTGGTCGAGAAGATTTTGAGGCGTTTTTAGCGGCCGTTTCTAACACCGAGCCATTTGAAGAAGATAGATTAGATTTATGATTGTGAGAAAGTAGGCCGGTCAATTACTCTATTATCCAGTCAGCCTAATCAACGAATGGTCACCCCAATTCTCCTTACGGAGTACCAGCCCCATACCCTTCCCGCTGCTGCCTTCTCCGAAACGGCCGCTAAAATCCTGTGGCAGCACTATGACGCGCAGGTCAATCTCGAACCTCCCAGCTTTAAGACCAACAACCAATGGCTGTTCCAGCCTCAGGGTTGGGTCGGCCATATTCCCCTGACCGCTGACACCGGCCTTACCATCCAGCCCAAAGTTCCTTTGGACAATCTCTTTCGGATGCTTGAAGTTGCTTACCAGATTGCGTTCAAAGTTCTGGAAGGCGACATTCAAGCCGGGTCGCTGGCCGAATTTTACGAACGGCTTGCCAATATTCTTGCCCAGCGCACCTTGCTGCGAGCCAGACAAGGGCTGCACCGCGCTTACATTCCCTACCAGGAACGGCTGCCTGCGGTGCGCGGCCGTCTTGATCTGCGCCAGACGCTCCAAAAGCCCTGGCTGGCCCATCTGCCCTGCGATTACGAAGAGCATACGGCCGACATTGCTGATAACCAGATTCTGGCCTGGACACTCGGCCGTATCATCCACAGCAACCTGTGCAGTTCGCGCACCCTGCCCACTATCCGCCGCGCCTATCGTACTCTTCAGGGAACGGTCACCCAAATCCCCTTCAACGCGGCCGACTGCCTAAACCGTCTTTACCACCGCCTCAATGACGACTACCGCCCCTTACACGGCCTCTGCCGCTTCTTCCTGGAACAGTCCGGCCCCAGTCACCATCTTGGCGACCGGGTGATGGTTCCCTTCCTGGTAGACATGGCCGCGCTCTATGAAAAGTTCGTTGCCCAATGGCTGCATCAAAATCTGCCCCCTCACCTGGCTCTCAGAGCGCAGGAAAATATAGCTGTGGATGAAAGCGGCCGTCTTCAAATCGTCATAGACCTGGTTATCATTGACAAGGACAGCGGCCAGACTCGCTTTGTCCTCGACACGAAATACAAAGCCCCTGATAAAGCTGCCAATGATGACATTTATCAGGTTGCCTTTTATGCCCGTGCGAAAAACAGCCCCCGCGCTCTGCTTATTTATCCCACACCCTTGCCGACCCCTCTCAATATTTACCAGGATGGTATTCATATCCAGTCCACCACTTTCCCTCTCCAGGGTGATTTGGATGAAAACGGCCGTGCCTTTCTTTCGGCCCTGGAAAATGTTTAAGAAATAGCCAGCCAAAAATTACCCAATTACCTAATTACATGTAAAATCGTCCTGGCTTTACCAGTTAGCGACTCATACCCTTTATAAACCCAGTTACAATTGAGAGGAAGGAAACTCATGGCCTCCACCGACCTGTCTCCTGGCGCACCGCCTGTAGATAACAAGAGAGAAATTCTTGGCTGGACAATGTATGACTGGGCCAATTCGGCCTTCAGTACCACTGTCGTTACCACCTTCTTAGGTCCTTATTTGCTCAATTTGGCCCAGGAGCAGGGCGGGGTCAATATTTTGGGCTTTATCGTCGAACCGGCCGCTTTTTTCCCGGCCTGCGTTTCCCTATCAGTTATATTACAGATCTTTTTCCTGCCCGTTCTGGGAGCCATCGCCGATTACTCCAACCTGAAAAAACGCATGATGATGCTCTTTGCCTACATTGGTGCCGGAGCGACCATCGCTCTGTTTCTCGTTCAAGGCAACCTTGTAATCCTCGGCGGCTTACTTTTCATCATTGCCAATCTCTCGTTTGGAGCCGCCATTATTTTTTACAATGCCTTTCTTCCTGAGATAGCCAATCCAGATGAACGAGATTCTGTTAGTTCAAGGGGTTTTGCCCTTGGTTATCTAGGCGGAGGTTTACTGCTCTTGGCAAACCTCGTCCTCTTCTATGTCATGGATAAAAATGGACAGGGGGGACTGGCGGTCCGTATCAATCTAGCCAGCGCCGGTGTTTGGTGGTTACTGTTTACCTACTTTTTCCCCCAGCGGAGGCTTATCCAAAGACAACCAGCTCGAACATTACCAGAAGGTGAGAATTACCTTTCTCATAGTATCAAACAACTTGGGATGACTTTAGGCGAACTGGTTAACAAATACCCGATGTCGCTCCGATTCCTAATCGCATATCTCGTTTACAACGATGGAATCCAAACGGTCATTGTCGTATCTACTCAATTCGCACAAGATGAATTAGGAGTCGAAAAGAGTACGCTGGCGATCCTGGTCTTATTAATCCAATTCGTAGGAGTAGGCGGCACAATGTTGTTTTACCGAATTGCTCGTTGGGTAGGAACCAAACGAGCAATCATGATAAGTTTGGCCATTTGGGCAATAGTTGTCATATTCGCTTACGCTTTCCTCTATGAAGAATCACAGTTATATGTCTTAGGTGTTGCTGTTGCCCTAGTCCTTGGTGGCTCCCAGGCCCTCAGCCGTTCCCTTTTCGCTCAAATGATTCCAACCGGCAAAGAAGCAGAATATTTCGGCTTTTACGAAATCAGCGAACGAGGCACTTCCTGGATTGGTCCAATCATCTTCGCAATTGCCGTACAGCTAACTGGTTCGCAGCGAATAGCGATCGTTTCCCTCATCATCTTCTTCGTTGTCGGTTTGCTGCTCTTGTCCCGCGTGAATGTCAGTGAAGCCATCCGCGAAGCAGGTCACGATCCGACCGGAGTCGCCAGCTAGTAAAAAGAATAGTCTGTATTTGTGTTACAATATTCGCATGATGGCCGATG
>JBAPRX010000114.1:0-25927 GCA_049281335.1 Promineifilaceae bacterium (SeqCode) | reverse complement strand
GGATTGAGCGGCGTGGCCGACCGCTTCAACGGCCGTGTGAACGCCTTTATCATCTCGAAGCTGACCGGCATATAGTAGGCGCAGGAGTGATTTTCGGCCGTTTTGACTCGGGTTGGGGGAAAAGACGGCCGGATCAATGCCATTGTAAACGACGCGGGTCTGATTGGCAGGGATACCAGCCTGTTCCACAATGAAGCGGCGCATGTAGTCGCTGACGCATAGGACGTGCTGAAAGGCGGGGGTGTCTTTTGTCGTTGGTGACAACCATAGGCGTTGAATTACTTTACCGACTGCCTCCTTGGGCCATTTCAGGGAAGGTTTGGCAGCGGGTAGGCTCCAGTAGGTAGAATGGGCGTCTGATTCGACAGGCCAGGGGCTTGCCATATAGTAAACGACCCGACCAGGACAGAGACGTTCAGCCTCTTTCGCCAGGGCGGGCGAGAGATTCCACATGCCGTTGATAAAAATGATGTCGGGAGAAAAGGCTGCGACCCGGCGACCAAGCAGTTGCTTGTTTTTACCAAGCCACCGGCGGTGCAGCAGGGTGTATTGGGGATGGTAGTGGATGTGGTCCGGACTTTCTAGATAGAGAACACGCTCTGTGCGGGGTTCGGCCGTTTCCATTTCTTCGGCGCGGTAGCTGCCGGTCATCACCCACAACGTGTGACCGCGTTTTTCGAGCATAGCGGCGACATCGGCCGTTAGCTGTTCCCAGCCGCCGATTTCAAATGGGGGAAAGTAGTTGGAAATGATGAGAATTCGCACAGTGGATTTCGGCCGAATACTAGCTGTCTTAGAGCCTGGCAGAACGACGCAGCCGTTGCCACATCTGCTCACATTCCTGGCGAAGGTGAGGAGCAATGGTGGGGGCAGGACTGCGTTGAATGGACGAGTCAAAGATGCCGGCCGCCATTTGCTGTTCAAAGTTTACCCCTAGAAAATTGCAAAGGGCGATCATTTCTTCAACCGGGTTTGAGACAACGGCTTCATAGCTGATAAGCTGGGCGCTGTCATTCTCAACCAGACCGAGGTCAAAGTAGAGGCGATTTTGAAAGAGCCAGTACAGGGCGGCCCCTTCCTCTGGCGAAAATCCGGGCCGCCAGCAGTCCCGAATGTAGTGCTGTGTTTCCATTGGCGGGAGGCGGTCGGCAAATTCGGAGAAGTTATCATTGATCCAGTTATTAACGTGATCAATGCGATCACGCGGGCCAAATTTTTTAATGGAGGAGTTGATAACGTCGTCGTAGTGACGGAAGGTGAATAATATTTTTGCGTTTGGAAATTGTTCGAGCAGCAGGCAGGCCCGATAAGTTTCGAGAATGGGTTTAAAGAGGACAATGGGGGCGCGGCTGGCGGCGACTAACTGTTGAATGACGGGCAGTGGACGTAGAAACCAGTTTTCAAAAGCGGCCGAATTGTTCTCGTTATAGATGTCTAGTTGCCAGGAACGACCCAACTGCAACACGAGCATGGAAGTTCCAGAACGGCCGCAGCCAATCAGAAAAGCCGGTATTGAACGGCCATCCGGATTGTATGTTCGTTGTTGGAGTTGTCGCCAGAGTTTTGTCTTCGAGCGGCCAAGCTTGCGGCGGAGACGGTGCGGCCAGGAGAGCGAAGCGTTCTTCATGAATGCGTAGGTCAGCGCCGCTGCAAGATAAGACGGAAAACGAGCGAGATGCCCAGCAATGCCAGAATGGGGACCAACCCTAATACCAATGTCCTGCCGGGAGTTTGGGGGTCTGCCAGGATGGGTTGCTTACTGATTTGTTCAGGCAGCGGCAGCGGAGTTGGCGTTGGTGGAACAGATGTTGCTGTCGGAACCGGCGTTGGCTGTACGGTGGCTGTCGGAATCGGTTCGCTTGCCAGGACCGGCGCATCCGGTAAGGTTTCCTGAATGACGAATAGCCCTCGTTTCGGTGCGTCCGGTGCATCAGCGAAAGCAACGACTATCTGGTTGCCAGACCGAACGGCCATCCGAATATCGTGGGCGGAAATACGGTCGCCGGGGTCCGTGTCACTATTTTCTCGGATGAGGTAGACTAGCAGTGGAGGCGTCCATTGATCTTCATCCCACATGGAATAATAGAGGCCGGTGGGCCAGCGGATATTGCCAATGAAGTGAGTACGGCCGAGCGAGTCTAATGCCAATCCGTCACCCCGTGCCTGGCCCTGTAAATCGCCAAAAATACGCTTATTTACGCTCCAGGTTTCGCCCCGGTCGGCGGAATAACTGTATTCCCGGTGAACGGCCGAGTCCCCCGTCCACACAATATTGATAATGTCCCCGTTAACGGTCATGGCCGGGTAAGCCATTCGCAGCTCATCTGCAGATTCGTCAGATTCGTCAATCGAGACCGGAAAAGCCCAGGATTTGCCGCCGTCCAGCGAGTGGGCATAACGAACCCAGGTCCCGGCTGCTCCCGCAGTAATATTGAGATCGACGTAGGTCCAGGTAGCGTGCAAGCCGTTGTTGTCGTCAAGAATAAATTTGATGACGTTGGCATTTAAGTTGCTGGGCGTATCGGGATCAATACGCTGTAAATCTACCCAGGAAGCCCCTCTATCCTCTGATCGCTTATAGTAAAGGCCCGATCCGGCGCTGCCGGGCAAGGCGTAAAAGACGTGGAAAAAACCGGCCGAATCAACCCTGAGTTCAAACAGAAAGGATGGTATATCCAGGCGGACGGGTGACTGCCAGTTTTGGGCAGACAGTGCGTTGAAGGCAGGGGCTGTGCTCATGTAGGCCGGGCCACTTTCGCCTTCTGTCCAGGCAAGATAGAGCGTACCATTGTCGTCAATGGTGGGACTCATATAGAGGATAGGGCTGTCTATGGGGGCGGCATAGATGTCTACCGGGCTGGCCCAGGTCTGACCATTGAAATTAGTGTAATTGATGGTTGCCCGTTCGCCATCTCCGCCAGTTTCCACCCAAAATAAGTGGACGTAACCGTATTTGTCGCTCAAGATATAAGGCTGGCTGGAGCTTTTGTCTTGACTTGAGAGACGGTAAGGGCTGGTCCAGTTCTTTTCTAATGTTTGACCGGCACTCGGCCGAACCTGTATGAGACTCAGCAGTAGAATGCCAAGAAGGATAAGCGGAGCTATTAATAATCGTCGTGCCATTTCTCTTTTCTCTACCTTATAAGACTGACTGGTATAGCGCTTCAAGCTGTCGGGTGTATGCCACCCAAGAATGCCTGGTCTGAGCTTGCTGCCGGGCGTTTTCGCCCAGCGTTTGCACACGCTCGGAATCTTCTAGCAAATCGGTTACAGTCTGGGCCAGTTGGGAAACATTACCAGGCTCAACCAACACGCCATTATGCCCATGTTGAATCACCTCTGCAATTTGACCGGCTTCTGAAGCTACAATTGCCTTACCGGCGGCCATATATTCGTACAGCTTTAGAGGGGAAAACCACATCTCTTCGGGCAAAGGTGGGTACGGAGCAACGGCCACGTCGGCTGCTGCTAGCCAACCAGGTATCTCGTCCCGGTTGACATAACCTGTTATCAAGATCGCATTGGCTAACTGCATCTTATCAATTTTCATTTCAATGTCTGTGCGGGCAGGACCATCGCCTACCAATATGAGCCTGGCTCTTGGCAAACGGCCGACAATATGGGCAAAAGCGTCGACCAAAACGTCCAGACCATGCCAGGGCTGGAAACTACCGACAAAAGCAACAACAGGACTGCCATTCAGACCGAGCCGGGCGCGGGCGGCGTCTCTTGTTTCTGCCTGATCGAATCGGGTAGTGTCCACGCCGTTGGCAATGACGACGATTTTGTCCGGTTCAATCTCCCACCTCTCAACGAAGTGTCGTTTGGCCGCTTCAGAGACGCAAATAAGTTTAGCGGCCGTTTTCAAACTCAAGCGAACGGCCCATCTGGCAACGGCCGCTTGAAGGCCGTGTAACGGTTGTCCAATGAGATCGCGTTCAAGCAGCAAATCGGCATCCACCGTCATCACTCTAGGGATTCCAAGCCGCCGACAGGCCAGCGCCGCCCCGACACCCATTAAAGTATGGTATTCGTGGCACAACTGGTAGTTGGGCAGCAGATGGCGACCAGCTTCATTAAAACGGAAGCTCTCGAAAAGGCCAAGATATGGGAAGGATAGTTCGGTTTGGAGCCGCCGAAGCCCGCTCTCGACTGTTCTGAAAGGACGGGTTCCGCTCAAGCCAAGCGGAACGTTCCATGATTTATCCTGTCTGCCCTCGTAATCTACGGCGATAACCGACCTGCCCCGTAGGGACATGACCACCACCTGATGACCAGCCTGCCTAAGTCCCTGGACAGTCTGGCGGATGAGAACAGCGGGACCAGCGGCAGCTTCCAGATCAACGCCGACATTTTGGATTGCATAGACCAGGCGGAAATCTGTGCTCATATTGGCCTTAAAGACCTCAGACACTTGATGCTAAAGATAAATGTTGTAACCAATGCATGCCTAAGCCCCCAACACTGGAACGGTCTGTGTTACCTGATGATAAACGGTATCAAGATCGGCCGCTATGGCCTTCCAGTCATAGGACGCTTCTACCAACGCCCTTCCAGCCTGTCCCAACGAACGTCGGCGGGCCGGGTTTTGGAGCAAGTCAGAGACGGCCGTTGCAAATTCTTCGGGATCATCGGCCAGCAGGAGATGTCGGCCGTTATCGACCTCCAGCCCTTCCGCTCCGATGCGAGTTGAGACAACCGCCTTGCCCATTGCCAGCGCTTCTAAAACCTTAAGGCGGGTTCCACTGCCTGCCCGAAGGGGGACAATGTAAACGGAGGCATTGGCGATATACGGCCGAACATCCGGCACGAATCCGGTAACGTGAATCTGGGGCTGTTGAGACAGGTTCTTAATCGCTTCTGGCGGGTGAAGGCCAACGATAGCAAGCTGCACATCGGGAAAATCTTTCTGAATACAGGGCAGTACCTCATTGCAAAAATAGAGCATTGCGTCAGCATTGGGCTGCCAACCCATTGCTCCGGTAAAAACGAGGGTGGAGTGTTCGGCCGTTTCCGGCGTGGGACAAAAATAGTCAGTGTCTACACCGTTGGGGATAACGCTGAGGGGGATATCCGGGGCCATCTCATGGACGAGATCGGCGTCTTGTTCAGAGACAACGACACAGTGATTAGAGGTTGTAATGGCCGCTGTCTCATAGCGCCGCATTCTCTGGGCGTCTAAATGCTTAAGGCGGCGAGCCAGAATTCCTCCTGCTGCCTGGGTCTCGCGTTCGGCCAGATCGGCCCAAACATTATCTTTGCATAGGATAACAGGGGTGGTCAGCGGTTGGGGGAGATACTGCCAGACCATGATCTGATTAACATGGATCAGGTCAAATTGGCGTTCAGTCAGCAGTTTGTGGAGCTGACGTTTCAACGCGGGATGATAAATCCTGTCAATGGCAGTGGGAGTCGGGGTGAAGAGCGACTGCTGCTCTTGAAGCCAGCGATAGGCTTTGTTACGGCCGATCCGCCCCATGATGCCACCCCGGTTGAGCGGCGGCCATCCTTCCAAAATAAGCTCACAGTCGGGTAAGAGCGCGGCAATTTCCTCTTTCGGAACGCCGCGCCGGTTAATGGCCCACAGCGTTATCTCATGGCTGCGGCCGAGATGGCGAAGCAGTTGGAAAAGCCGGATTTCTGCTCCTTTATAAAGGGAGGGAACATATGAAGCCAGGACAAGGACGCGCATTTTTTATTAGAGAATATTGGAAATAAGAACTCTCACGCCAGGGTGCAAAGGCGAAAAGGAGCAAAAATCTTGGCGGTTTTGCGTGACATATAAGTTAATTCCAATAACGTCTATTATTCAACATATCCTAAGGAGCGCAGATGTTCGAGGACATCTGCCGCTTCATCGTTCGAGTATCCTGATTCAAAAGGCAGGGCCGTTTCTGGGTCGCCGGTTTGGTGCTGGATTGGCTGTTGACCCCGAAAATCGGCCGTAAATGCGTCCAGAAGCACACGACCGTCAAAATCTTCAGGGATGGGAATGTCGTATTGGTATAACAAGGTGGCCGGTAAATCCATAACTCGGCCGTCCCAGTCGGCCGCTCCTTGACGGATAGCAGGGCCGGTAAAGACAAAGAGGCCGTCCTTGCTGTGCCAGCCAGCATCGCCGTGTTGGGCCAGGAAATAGTCGGCCAGTACGGGGCTGGAAACGAGGCCGGGAGAAGTAATTTTTGTGTTCCAGATTGCATTATAGCCATCAAGAACGAGGTCAGGGGCGTAGGGTGCGGCGGGGCCGTGATAAAGCTGTTCGGCCGTGTAAACACCAGAAAGGATCGGTTCGCTGCTGCCGGGGCCGGTCAGTTGGGACAACTTTTGGGCTAGTTCGGCCTGAAGCGCGGCGAGGGATTCTGGAAAGACAACGCCATTTGGTTCCCGGCCTGTCAGGTTGACATAAAAGTTGCCGGAGTAAGTGCTGCCCGGAAAGAGTTGGGTGCGGTTATAGTCCAATTCTTCTCCCTGGCGGACATATTGACGAGCAAAAGGTAGTGTTTTTTCGATGGATTGCCAGAGGGAGCCGGTCATGGACGGGGGCAAGCTCTGAATCGCTCCCTGGAGCAGGCGGCGGTTAACCTTTTCCCACCATCCAGACTGCTGTTGGAGGCGGGAACGCTCCACCAGGATAGTATGGAGTGCCACCTTTTGTTCGGCAGGTGGCCGTTCTCGAAGCGAGATATAACGGCCGTCCAGCAGCCATTGGTGAAGGAGAAAGTCTCCCTGCACCCGGCGCGACCCATGATCGGAAAAGAGCAGGACATTGTCCGGCTGGAAATTCTCGATCAGGTAAGCGAGATCACTGTCAGTGTCGCAAATGGCCTGTTCTATTTGGTCAAACTGTTGGGCATAGTGGTTGATGTGATCCAGAAGCATCAAATTTATGACCAGGACGGAAACGTCATAATGGTGAGCCAGATCGGTGGCAATCCGAACCTGTTGGCTTTGATGTTCCCTCTCACCGGCCAATAATTCCTCTAATGAAATGGTCTTGCGGAGGTCTTTCAGCTTGCCGCGAGAGGCATAGTCGGGGACGTGGGCTTGAATCCAGTTGAGAGCGTCTGCCGGAGCAGCGACGTCTTCGGCCGATTCCGGCGCGCCAAAGCCGCAGACGACAAAGCCGTCAATCTCATCAGGCGGATAGGTGAAGGGAACATTGACAAGGCCAACTCGGATGCCCCGGTCGTTGAGGCGCTGCCAGAAAGGGGTTCCGACACGGGCCGAGCTGCTGGTCGGCCGAAAATCATACGTTCCTGGCTTGTGCTGGAGCATATCGTACACGCCGTGCTTGCCGGGATTCTTGCCGGTCACAATCGAGGCCCAGGCGGTGGGCGTCAAGGCAGGCAGCGTCGAGTGGAGCGTCCCCCAGATTCCGCCGTCCATGAGTCGTTGGAGAGCAGGCAGACGTCCGGCTTCAAGCAGGGGAGTCACGTATTCCCAGCAGGCTGCGTCGAGGCCGACAAATAAGGTTTTGGGGTGAGTTTCAGTCAACATAGCCAAGCGCTCGTAGGTGGCTTAATATCTCTTCTGTTTCTCCGACCGAATAAGCACCACCGGCCAAATTTTCTTCCGCTTTGTCTCCTGGCTGGAAGGTCACTTCTCGTGGAGAAAGGAAAGTTTCGGTCATCACACGGCCGTCCATATCTTCGGGAATGGGAACGCCGTAAAGGTGCAAGAGGGTGGCCGGTACGTCCATGACATGACGGTCATCGGTTACATGGCCGCCGGAGAAATCTTTTCCGGCAAAGGCAAAGATACCGTCGCGGCTGTGCCAGCCGTAGCTGTCACGACAGGCGGTAAGGTAGGGGCCAAAGGATGCTTCGGCTTTGGCCTGACGGCGGTAAGGCGTGCAGATGTTCCAGGACGCGCTGTAACCATCCAGCACCAGGTCGGGGGCGTATTCGGCGAAGGGACCAGTATAAAGCGCTTCGCGGGTGTAGACGCCGGAGAGGATAGGCAGCCCGCTTTCCGGATCGGGAATGTTCTCCAGTTGTTCTTTGATTTCAGCGGCGAAAGCGCAGCGTTCATCGGGCGAGATAATGCCGTCCGGGTCTCGGCCTTCCACATTGAGATAAATAACGCCTGAACTGCGGTTGCCAAAATAGAGGCGGCTGCGTTTGTAGGCCATCTTGCCGGTGTAATGGACATGATCTAGTGCCATCGGAACGGCCGTTTCCAGGTGGTTCCAAAAGCGATCGGCCATTTTGGCCGGTAGATAGGGTAAAATTCCCCGGAGCAGGCGGCGAGGCAGCTTCTCGGACAGACCGGAGCGGCCCTGGGCAGCTTCCAACCACTGGTTCAATACCCAGTTGAGGGCAGCAGTGCGATCGGCCGCTTTTTTGCGCTCCTGCCATTTGGCATAGCCATGATCGCGCAGCCAACCGCTCAAAAGAAAATCGCCCTTGAGGCGCCGGGAGCCATGATCGGAAATGAGCATGACATTGTCCGGCTGGAATCCTTCAATAAGACGGCCGACATCGGCATCAGAGCTGCAAAGCGCCTGCTCAACCTGGCTCATAACCGGCATTTTGTGGTTGGCGTGGTCGGGCAGCATAAGGTTCATGACCAAAACCTCAACCTCATACCGTTTTGCCATCTCAATAGCAATGGCAACCTGCCCCGTCTGGTGGGCTTCTTCAGCCGCCAGCACTTCGGCCGGTTCGCCGTTCCGGTAGAGGGTGGGGTTAACGATGGGGTCATAGGGGCCGAACTGCGATTCAACCTGTTGGAGGAGATCGGCGGGATAGGAGAGGTTGGTCGTCTCCTTACCTGTGCCAAAGCCGCATAAGATAAAGCCTTCTACCGGCTGGGGTGGATGGGTGAAGGGGGCGTTGATAATGCCGACCCGGATGCCCTGTTCATTCAGCCTTTGCCAGAAAGGCGTTCCCCGGCGAATACCGGCATGGGTCAAGGACAACTCATAGCTGTTCGGCCGATGCCACATCATATCAAAAACGCCGTGCTTGCCGGGGTTTTTGCCGGTGATGATCGAAGCCCAGGCGACGGGCGTAGCGGCGGGCAGGGTGGATTGGAGGACGCCCCAACTGCCGCTGTTCATTAACTTTTGTAGATTGGGCATACGACCGGCATCTAATAATGGGTCTAAATAAGCCCAGCAGGCGGCGTCAAGGCCGACAAGTAAAGTTTTCATTCGTTGTCAATGGGCCAGTCGGCCGCAGAACGGTAAAAAGGGAGATCAAACGGTTCGATTTGGCGGCGGACGGCCGATATTGTTTGGGGTTCCATCTCTTGCAGCCATTTATCCGGCTGCCGGGTGCTGTGGCGCGTTCCCGAATAGCTGCCGGGCTTGTAGCTGGTGGAACTCTGGATGACGAACTGTTCAACTCGCCCGGTCCAGGGTAATCTCAGAGCCTCAAAAAGCTGTTGGAATTGAGCGACCGGATTGGCGCAGAGGGCTTCATATTGGACAACCTGCCATTCAGGATGGCGGGCGAAGGCGGTGGTGAAAATGCGGAGCCGGATAGCCCAAATGACGGCCAATATTTCAACGGCCGATTGTGCCTTTTCCAATACTGACCGATAAGGTACGATTTCGCCCGCGACATCGCCAGCCCACAGACTGAACTGACCGAGAAGCGCCTGTCGGGATAGTTGGGCATCCGTCCCTTGCGCCAGTTCAGAGAGAATAGTGGGGCAGGGATGGCGGATGACGGTGAGAACGGCCGGGTTATATCGTTCTGCCAGCCACTCCAGGCACATAAAAGCTGCCACCTCTTTCACAACCATGCGATAGCCCGGCACAAGACGGTGCCAGGCAGCGCGACGCCAACGGCGGTTATAAGGAAGGCCGCGAAAAGCTGTATCGAAAATTTCTTCAAAGAGGGGATCAGATTGGCCGGGGGGTAGGTAACGAAACCAGACATCGTTCTGGCCGTGTTCTGCCACAACAGGGCTTCCCGGTTCAAAGCAGTAGAGGACACGCTTTCCAGTGGCAAAGACATTACCCACCCAGGTTGTGCCGCTTCGGCCGTGCCCGGTGATGAGCAGCGGACGCAGCCCAACCTGCCATTTATTCAGGAACCAGAGGGCTGCGGGATGGTGCATGAAGGCCGGAAAGGGAGGAACCGGCCAGGAGGCAACAGCCTTATTGGGCAAGCTCATGGCTTTCACCAAGTTGTGGTTGGGCAGCCTGCTCAACGGTGATACGGTCGACATTTGGGACAAAGACACCGCCCCTTTTTCTGGAACTGAGTCCCAGGCCCGTCGCCTGGAATTGGAGGGAGTGGCCCCGACATAGGGGGACGTCCATATTGCCCAGAATGCGAACCTCGATCACGTATGCCCCGCCGGTTAATTGGAGAGGATCAACGATGACGGAGATGACGCCCTGGCCTTCCAGGGTTCCCAATTCATAGCCGTAATCGGCAGCCCGGATCATGGAACTGGTGGTGCCATCGGCCCGGACGAAGTGGAGAACGACATTGGGTTTGGGGACGGGCTGATATGCTTCGTATGTGATGCGGACTTCGACCGGGTCTGACCAGTTGAATTCGTCGCTCCTGGTTCCGTCGGGGTGGAGAAGCTCAACGCCGGTGATGTCAACGGCCGATGATCCCGGTTCGTCGCTGCGGGCGCTGCCATTGGCTCGCGCCAGTCCCTGTCTCTCATGGTGCCAGCGCTCGTAGGCATTGATGGCGTCTACGACATCGCCGTGAGTATGGATTCGGCCGTTGGAGAGAAAAATCCCCTGGTCGCAGACACTTTTGACCATGTAGAGGTTGTGGGACACGAAGACGATGGTTGTCCCCATTGATTGCAGCTCTTCAATACGCTCAATACATCGCTGGCGAAATTCGGAGTCGCCAACAGCCAGCACTTCATCTACCAGAAAGATGTCCGGCTCGACATGTGCGGCGACGGCAAAACCTAGCCGGACATACATCCCGGAGGAGTACCGCTTCAAAGGCGTGTCAATAAATTTTTCGAGGCCGGCGAAGCTGACAATCTGGTCAAAGAGGCGGTTGACCTTCTTGAGCGGCATCCCCAGGATGGTGGCGTTGAGAAAAATGTTCTCTCGCCCGGTCAGGTCTATGTGGAAGCCCGCCCCTAATTCGATGAGGGAAGCAACACGGCCGTTCGTTTCGATAGTGCCTGAGGTGGGCTGCGTTATCCGTGCCAGCAGCTTTAGGGTAGTGGATTTCCCGGCCCCGTTTGGCCCAATGAGGCCCAATGCCTGTCCGCGAGGAAGTTCAAAGCTGACATCCCGCAGTGACCAGATAATATTATCCTTCACCTCGCCGGTGGAGGAACGGCCGACTAACCGCCGCGCCGAACGGCCGACGAATTCACGGAAATTCATTTGTCCGCTCCCCAGACGATATTTCTTGGAAACGTTATCAAAAAGTATAGCAGTATTCATTAGATAATATCAGCGAAGGTAACTTCTAAACGTTTGAAGACGAGATAACCGACGACGAAAATGACGACCGAGATAGCAGCAGCAATAGGCAGATAGGCTCCCGGCGGACGGCCGTAAAGCAAGACTTCCCGGTAGCTGTCAATGTAAACCGCCATCGGATTGAGCAGCAGATAATAGGGCCGGATGCTCTCATTAACCATTTTCACCGAATAAATAATTGGGGTAATAAAGAGCATAATCTGGAGCGCCAACGGAATCAGAAAGCGAATATCACGGAAGACAACGGTAATGGCCGAAGCCAAAAAGCAGATCCCCAGCGTCAAGATCGTTTGAAGCACCAGTAAAAGTGGCAGCCACAGCACTTGAGCGGTCAGCGGTAGGTGGTAAATGATGAACAGAATCACAAAGACCACTGCACCAACTAGATAATCAAAAAAGCTGACCCCCACCTTGGCGATAGGCAAAATCTCTCGTGGAAAGTACGTTTTCACGACCAAATTGAGATTATTAATCATGCTCGGCGTTCCATTGCCGACTGAGTTGGAAAAGAAGGTCCAGGGCAGCAAAGCCGAGTAATAATAGATGGGGTAGGGGACTCCTTCGGTCTCAATCAGCCCCCGCAGAAAGGTGGCAACAAGGGTAAAAGCTGCCATGAGCGCCAGCGGCTGCAAGACGGCCCAGGCGACGCCAAAAAACGACTGCTTATAGCGGACGGTTACTTCCCGAAGGGTCCAGATCCACAGCAGTTCCCGAAAAGTGTAGAGTTCTTTTAGTCCGGCAACCATAGGATTTAGAAAATCTCCCGTTCTTGCAAGATGTCGAACATTTCTTTGGCGACAGGCTCGAAGCGGTCAATGGGCCAGTGGGCGAAATCCACCTGCTCCTGGACGCCTTCGCGTTTCAAAATCCTGTCTACGTCAATGACGGAGAAATCAAGCTGTTGGGACAAGTCGTAGAGAGCAAGATTAAATTCGCGGCGGCGCATCATATTGCTGTTTTGACGATAACGGAAGTTGTAGGTGTTGTCGCCGGGTTCGACGCCGAGCAGGTTGAAGGCGAGAATGTGAGCGCCGGTGCGTTCCCGAACCATTTGAATGATCCGGGTGAAGTTGGTCATGGAGTCTTCGACGCTGATTCGGCCGACTTTCTTGAAGGTCTTGTTGAACCACATCACGGAGGTCATATCGTTTAAGACGTTGCCCATTGATTGGTTCAGCCACCAGCCGCCGGGGTCAACCAGGAAGCCGTGTTCGCGGTGGCGGTAGACGGTGCGGGCAAAGTCAGGGCCGATGGAGAGAATGACGACCGTCTTTTGAAGCTCTTCCATGCCGTTAACGGCGGGAACGACAAAGCTCTCCCGGAAAAGTACCGGCTTAAAATAAGATGGTTTGATCTGGAGCTTTTCACAGGTTTCGGCCGTCCACTCGTCAGGAATGTCATTCAAGGTTTGTAACAAAAGGTCTGTTTGAGAACTAGACGCGCCGATACCGGAACGGTAGATGCAGCAGGTTCCATTTAGCACATCCTTAATGAACGGTTCGCAGGCGAAAGCGGCAGCGACATCACAACCACCCCGCAAGAAGATACCGACTGGCGGCTTTAACTGCTTTCCAGCCCGGAAGTAAACGTAGTTGCCCCCCTGAACTCTTTTCTTAAAGGTGGCTTTGAGGCTGCGGTATTGGCCGCGGAGGAATCGTTCGAGGGTCGGATTAACACCCGCAACGGTTCGACCCACCTCAAGCCCCCTTTGTAAAATTCCGCTGTTATCCATATCTGGGTCTCTCCAGTCTCAGTTACTCTATTTGGTAGGCTGTTGTTCTGCCAGGGTGTCCTGGTCAGCGGTTTCTAAGATATTGGCTACCACCCGGAAAGCCGGGGCGGTAGCGATGGAATCGTCGTCTTGTTTGACGCGCTCGTTATCTCTGACGGTAAAGATCGCCAACAGATCGCCAACTGAACACGCCGTTTCTTCGGATATATATTTTTTGCGGAAAAATCCGGTATCAGTGGCAGTTACCCGCACCAACCAACTCCACTTGCGGCTGTTGACTTCTACCGCCTGCATTTCATCGGGATTATCGGTATTGATCCGCTTAAAGCGTTTGATTTCCTCTACTCTAAAGTCAAATAAGTCGTCTCCACCCTTGACCCATTTTCCTTCCCTGGCGTGCCATTTAACAATAGAACCGCTTTTGAACTGCTGGTCGAGTTGAGGCATCATCAGTTTAAGCAGTGGGTGTTCATCGAAAAAGCCTAACTCTTCGATGATTCGCAGGGTTTCCTTTCCAATAGCCCGATTCGCTTCAGGGGAGTAGTTGAATCTCTGGCTGACGTGTGTTCTGCCGCCCAGTTCGGCAACAATGCGATCCACGTCCAAAATTACGATACCTGTATCCAGAGATAACTGCACCAAAGCGTAGTTGAGACGGTGTACCCGTAAAGTGGCCGTTTCTCCGCTTTCATGATAGTTGTGGCTGGTATCGGCAGGATCATAGGAGGAACAACCATAGAGCACAAGCTGTGATTCGCCCTCTTCTTGAAGGAGTTCTATAAGACGGCCGACATTTTCCTTAAACTCTGCAACCGAGCTATGGTCGAGACGATCAAAGTTGGCCTGGAACCAATTCTGTTGGACTGGCGACCATCGCTGCTCCCAATCCGGCGGCGGACTGATAAGATAGCCATTTTCGCGCCGCTGCCAGAGGTCGGCCGTTATTTCGGGCAGGATTGAGAGGATGATGACATCAGACGGCCGCTCAAAGAGACTGCTCTGAAATTGGGCATTGATGTATGCTTCATCGAGTCCCTGCTCGCCCAGCTCTTCTGGCAGTTCGACGCCATCAAGTTGTTGGATCAGGAGAGCTGTCGGATAACATGGTTCCTGATTGAGAGAGATGGTTATTCCATTCGCCTGTTTCGCCGCTGTCCATTGATCGAGAAGGGTAGTTTCGGCCGAATTGTTACCGGCGCTGACGGACAAAGAGGCCGTTACATCATCGCCTTTGAGAAAGAGGCGAAATGCTTTGTGACCATTTACTGTGGGTTGTGGAGTATTAGTCATTGTGAATTACACTTTTTACACAACTTATCCAAAAAGGAAACGGTAGCTGGGGCGTATGATCGGTAATTTAATGATGATTGACATGAGCAAAAGTGGTACGCCCAGCCCAAAAATAAATAAGAGACCCTGGTAAAGGATGGGCTGTCCCATTATCCAGGGTAGTTTATGGTATATCAAGGCCGAGATGACAAAGATAGCAGGGGTGTTCACCAGGTAAATGCCGAGCGATTTGATCCCCAGATCGGTTAGCTGGGATTTGAGGGGATACTTTGCTTTGTCGTAGGCGATAAAGACCAGGAGGACGGCTAAAGAGAAGAAGTCACGGCCGAAGCCAGTGAAATTTGGCCCCAGCCATTCACCAGGAGTTGCTAACTGATTAACAACTGCGTACTCAACAACACTCGCAATGCCGAAGAGGATCATTGCGACGAATAACGGCCGTCGGTAGCGTATTAACCAGGGCTTTATCTCGCTTAAATGCTGGCTGACAACGAAACCAAATACAAACCAGAAGAGCCTGCCTGGGAAGAACCAGATCGGTGTGGTACGCAGGAGGAATGCTCGTCCGGGGACATCTAAATGAAAGATAGTCAGGTATTCGGCCAATTGCAATAGAATGTTCAGCAGGGCGACGGCCAAAAGCAGGAGCTTCCAGTTTTTCCTTGCCAGCGGCACCAGCAGCGGCGAGAGTAGATAATATTGAATAATAAGGGGAATATAATAGTATGGGCGCAGCAGATCTTCTAGAGATTGCGGCCGCTCCATCAGCAAAATAAAAAGAATCGTCGTCCAAATCAGGAAGGGGATGACCAAGACCCGTATTCGCTGAAAAATAGCCTCTTTGCTGATGTGGGTATTACTACCAGAGGCTAGAAAGGCGATAAAAAAGCCAGATACAAAGAGGAAAGCAGGGATGCTAAAGCCGGACAACTGCCGGATCGTCAGCATAATATAGTATGTAATTGAGCCTAGCTGGTCATAATTGGGGACGTCAACCAGTCGATACTGGTTGGTCCAAAGAAACATAGCCTGAAAGCCGTAAACAACGGCGTGAAAAAGCGGCAGACAGGCTGCCGCCAAACCATTCAATAACAGAAGTCGTCGGGCCATAAATACCTTCCTGGTTTATGAGGTAAACCACTCAGTAGTCGTTCGAAAGGAGTGTGAATGAATATTGGTTCAATCTCGTGAGATGGACCAATTTGAGGATGGTGATAGTGTTCTAGAACGATTACTAACGAAGGTCTGTTACTGTGTGTTCCTTTTTTCGATCAAGCGACTGATAGTTCCAACTGACTCAAAATTATCTAAAGTGACATCTTCCGGTTCAATAGTGACTGAAAACTGGTCTTCTATGTATTTAATGAGCATGAGGATTGCAAGCGAATCGATGATCCCGTCTTCAATTAGGTTGTCACTGGCGGACACTGTTCCGGGTTTGTCACCTAGGAATTCCTGAGAAATAAAATCTTTTAACTGTTGTTCGATGTTGTCCAAGATGCAAACTCCTATAAGACAAATTTACGTGAAGGATACACAAAGTTGGAAAGATACCTTGTCGCCTTCAAAAAAGCAATCAATTAAGCGGGTGAAGTTTGGTGTTTTTTGAGGTGTTGTTTTTACAGTGTGTCTATTCGTTTTAACTTGGAACGGCCGAAGTCGTCACCAAAATCATCAAATAGACCGGCATCACGGGCCATTCGGCGGAGGTTGTCCGAACGACTGGTTGTAAATGCAGCCGCAAGAGCCAATTCTATCTCATTACGCGGCATGACCCGCATCATGGATACGACTGACTTCTCGTTTACGCCTTCACTACCGAAATCGCCGAGGGCCAGCAGGCGCGAAAAGCCATAATATTGCTGCATCTGGCGCTCGGCGAGCCTGCTGTAGCGGTTACGGCTGCTCTCGTTGGAAAGGGAAGCTTTAATTGCCCAGGCGGCAACGGCAGCGTTGTAAAATGCTGCCTGCACACCTTGTGAGAAGATGGGGTCAACAAAGCCACCAGCATCCCCAATGCAGTAAAAGTTATCGCCAGCAATCTTCTCCGAGTAATAAGAATAGTCAGGTCGGAAAAAGATAGAGTCCTCAATAAATTCGGCCGGTTCCAGCAGGTCGCGTAAGAAGGGAGTGTTGGCGCATGTCTCTTGAAAGTATTCAGTTTGAACGTCTCTGCCCATCCCCCGGACATTTTCTCGATTGATGACTAACCCGACACTGGTAACGGTTCGTAGAATAATATGCCATATCCAGCCCTCTTCGAAAGATGTCACAAAAGTGACCGGTTTTATCTGGCGCACCTCTGAGGCATGATGGCGCTTTTGATCCATACCCAGATAAAGGGAGTTACGATAATATCCCCACAGGCCCAGGTATTTTTTGTCTTCGCTGACCAGGTGCCGCTTGTTAAACTGCCGGGCCAGCAAAGAGGCATGACCACTGGCATCAACCACGTAACGACAGGCAATTTTACCGTTCCTGAATCCCTGGTTGCGACGGTCGATGTATGATACAAGCGGCCATTTGGGATCGGAGAAATCAACCTCTCTAACACCGACTTCTTCATAGATATGGGCGTCGAATGAAGCTGAGTGCTTTAGCAAGAGATCGTCAAAGATGTCTCGCTCAACATGCAGTCCCATCCTTTCCGGGTCGGTGTATCCGAAGCTGGAAAAGCTCAGTTGGTGAATTGACCCATCCCAGGCAATGATACCTCCCGCTTTTACCAGGAAGCGTTCCTGGCGAATCTTTTCCGTCAATCCAAGCATGTCTATGAATTTCCACATATGTGGCAAAATACTCTCGCCCACTTGTGGTCGTGGAAACTTTTGCTTTTCAAGGAGAACCACTTCTATGCCCTCCTTTGCCAGTAAAGTCGCTACACTGCTGCCGGCAGGCCCACCGCCAATGACAACAACATCTGCCCGTTCGGGAATATTCCTGAATTGGACTTGATTAGATTCCGAAGGCTGCTTTTCCAGACTCGACCCCATCTTGTTTTCTCCTATTTAAGTTTGTTTAGCAGAAATCATTGCATCCAGAGCGTTGATTGTTTCAAAATTATCGGGGATGACTTCGTCATCTTCTATAACAAGATTAAACTTTTCTTCGACAAAATTAATTAACCGGATCAGACTTAAAGAATCTAGTATGCCGCTGCTGATGAGGGAGGTATCGGCCGTCACTTCATTCTGCCCCTTCCCCATCAATAACTCATTGACAATAAAATTTTCCAAAATTGCCTTATTGCTCATGATAGCTTTCCTCCCAAAGTGGCGCACGGTCTGGCTGATAGCGGGAACCTATAGGCAATGAATAGGTGTCCTCGGATTCATAGCTGCGTGTTCGGTCGAGTAATTTGCGGAATCCAATGATTGGCGCAGAAGGTTGGTTTTCATAGACGCGACCGGCGAAAACATCAATCATGTCATCCTTGTGGCGATCATGAACCAACCAGGCAAAGGCAAAAGGATGCTCCCAGAAACCATCCAAAGCATCTTCGAGAATATCAATGCCATGTTCACACTTCAACTGAAATTCTGCAAAGGGGTTTGCGGCATCACGATTGGCTCCTGCCAGGTAGTCTACTATATAGGGCACGGCCATTTTTGCTTCTTTCATGGATACAAACAAGCCAAAAGAAAAGATAGGATCTACAAAGCGGTGGGCATCGCCAATACAGATATAGCCCTTTCCACAGAATCGCGCAACCTGATAAGAATAGTTGGGAACGGCTCGTGCTTCTTCTACAAGACGGATATCGGGTACCCGCCGTTTTAGTTCAGGGTGCAGTTCGTGTAGTTCACGTCGAACAAAATCAGGGCGGCTCTCTTTTTTCTCCAGATAGTAAGCTGCCTGACTGACAATACCAACACTTACGACCTCGTCATCCAGCGGAATCCACCAGGCCCAATGATACTTTCCCTTGTAGAAGATAAGGGTGTTATCCCTTTGGGTATCTCGTGTATCGCCATCATCACGAATTCCGTTAGCAATTTGGGAGAAAATGGCAATCTGTCTGTCATAATGACCCATGTACTTGGGGCCGGTTACACCGGCGCGGGCAAGGAAGGTGGAAAGGCCGGAACAATCAAGCACCAATTGGGAGTTGATTTCCAGAAGACCACCATCGGCCGTATCAACCTCAACCCCATAAACCGCTCCCTCGTCATCAACGAGGGGACGAGTTGCTTTGCCGGGAATTAAGGTTGCGCCGCATTTCACAGCTTCATCTAACATCATCTTGTCAAAATTGCTGCGCCGCACCTGCCAGGTAACTTGATCTTCGAGATTACCTTCGCCATTGCGAGACATGACAGGCACAAACCAGGGGTTCTTACCAAATACTTTGACTCCGTGCTTAATCGGATGACGCTGCTTCAACATCTCATCACCAAATCCTAGTTCACGAACGATGGCGCCGCATTCCCCAGTCATAGACTCGCCTATATGGAAACGTGGGAAGGTTTCTTTCTCTATAATGATTGGCTTGATCCCTTCGCGGAGCAAATACATTGCTGCCGTCGCTCCCGCAGGTCCACCACCGATAATGACGACATCCGTTTTCATATTGCTTATCCTCCTATTGACCAATCTGGATCGTTCTCATAACCTAATTTGAGAAGCAATGAATTGTAATTTTCTTTGAAATAGATAACATGTTCTTCTTTGAAATGGTTGCGCCAGTCACCAGGTACGCCTTTGCGGTAATGGCTGGTGCGGTCTTCCTGGCCTGGTCGCCGACCACCACTTTTGCTTGCAAAGTCGTTTTCCCAGATGATGCCCAACAATCGTTCGGCTGGCAAATGGTGTGAAAAGCCGTTTAGGTTGACTCGGCCGTTGGTAAACTGATGTAATCGCCGCGAAAGGGAGTGGCGTAGGGAGAGTCTGGTTGTAACCCGTCGCTCATCCAGGATGCCCATGAATTCGAAAATCTGAAGCATCTGACGGTAAGGATCGGCCGTAAGCGACTCCATCCTAACCTGGATAAAGTTAGGATCACTATAGTCCCAGGAATTCATCTCCTCCATGTGTACCCTAACAAATTCCATGTCTAACAGCAGCCCTTCTTCCCTGGAAAGCGACTGCAACTTCTCACGATGTTCAATCAGTTCGGGCCAGTTCTTCGTCTCATGACTATGCAGGTGCGAGAAATAAGCCGAAACACAAATATCTCGCGGATCACGAACGACATGAAAACCCCGAACTTGCTTCAATGCTTTGACTTGTTGGTAATCCGCATTTGTGTATGAGAGAAAATCAATATTATATTGGGTCACCCACTCCGACAAATTTTGGTCAAACATATCAGGGTGCCAGACAACCTTGTGGCGCAGCCCCATCTCGCGGCAAACGGGCCGCAGAATCCCATTTACCCAACGGGTAGCACATTTATGGTGGCCCATGAAGGCCAGTAGTGGTCGTTCTTCAGTCATTCTTATTTAGCCCCGCCCGTTTGCTCAAAAGGCCACAGGGCCAATAGTTGGTCGGCCGCTAATTGGTGGCCGGTTGGATTGGGGTGCATCCATACATCGGCAAACAAGGCGTTTTCGTATCCTTCGCAAGCATCTGGCCCAACAGCAGCACAGGCTTCAGCATAGATAGGTAATAAATCTATCATCGTTACTCCATCCGCCTCAGCCCGTTCCATCAAGGTGCGTTGAGCAACATTGGGGTGGTTGGCGCTGTTCAGTTGAAAAGCAGTTGGAAAAACAATGGTAATGAAAGGGATGCCTTTTTCCTGAGCAGCGTCGCGCATATCAAGGACGTACTGCCATACCTGATCATAGATTGGGTTATTTTCGTTTTGGGGATAGTACGATCTGGCATCCTGGGGCGGATTTAGCACCGGGATCGCTTCCGGCCCTACCTGACGAGCCAACAGGAATCTGGCCTCAGTGGTCAGGAACGGCCAACTGTAGGTATTGTCTCGAAGCCAGGTAAAAATGGTGTTCTCCGGGCGCGTAACAGGGGTGGAGGTCATGTCGTTGACAACAGCGATACTAAGGATGATAGCGTCTGGTTGGTAGTCAAGGCCCTCTTGCAGCAAGAAGTTGCGGCTGGCTTCTAATGACCAGCCTGGCATACCGGCATTGACGACTTCAACCGGCTGGTCGGCAATGCCGTTGTTTAATGACGCTTGAAGTTGTTTGCCATAGGTTTCCTCAAGCTCCACCCGCCAGCCAAAGACGATGGAATCGCCAACGTTCAGGATGCGGTAGGTTCCGGCTGGTTTGGGGATGGCAACTTCGTCGTCGCGCAGCCCGCGTGAATTAGTATGAACCGGAATGCCTTCCCACAGGTAATCTTTGTCGGGCTGATAAAGATAGTATAGTTGGTCAGAAGCGCCTTTGAATACCTGCTTCATACGGCGGGAAGCCACTAGCGTCCAGCCATACTGGCCCTGGGCAGTTTTCTTTTCCCAGATGTGACCAGTTACCTCCAACGCACACAGCAATACCAGGAACGTGATGGAGGAGATGAGCAGTCCACGACGGAGACGAGATTTCATATTGTTATCTGGCTTTTCCTTGTTTACGGCCGATCATGATAAAGAACCCGCCTTCTCGTGCGCCTCGAAGGAGGAGTCCGAGTTGAACCAGTGCATGATCCAGCAGAGAGCCGGGCGGGTTGTCCTCAAATAGTTTTTCATCGGCCGAAAAAGGCGAAAATGCTTCGGCCTTTGGAATCGCATTAACAAAATCGAAGCCATTTTCAGCAAACCAGCCCTGGACTTCTTTAATAGAATGCTTCGATTCGTGGGGGTGTTTGTATTGATCCATGAACCAGGCTCGTCTGCGAGCGCCAACCATCTTTTTCTCGCGCAGGCGGCTATCCAGAAAGGTGAAGCGGTCTCTTGTTACGTTAAAGATCATGCGGCGAGCGTCTGTCGTAAGACGGCCGATCTTGTTGTAAAGGCCAATGAGAATGTACCCGCCTGGTTTGACTAGCTTGCTAATTTCTTCAAAGCCTCGATAGGCGTCGCCCGTATGATGCAAGACACCGTTGCTAATCACAAAATCAAAGCTGTGGGGTTTAAACACAGGCTTAAAAAGATTCATTTGCACATATGCCACCCCTTCTATCATTTGGTCACGACGGAAATTGTTTGCCAGACGTAGCGAGTTAAGACACAAATCACAACCGAATACAGTCCGCCCCCAGGTCATGGCAAGGAAGTTGCTTAACTGGCCAGTTCCACAGCCCACTTCAAGGATACGGGAGCGTTGAGGAATTTGTTCGTCAAGCAGTCGGGCGAACACACCTGTTTCAGCTTTCTCGCGCAGACTTTGGCGGGAGTCGAGACCTTCATAGTTTGGGAATGGGTTTTCTTCGTAAAAAGCCTGCACCATTTCGGTGACGTCCTGGTCTGGATCGTCCCATGTGGCCGGCCAGAACATCAAAGCGATTTCATCTTCGCTTCTGAAACTGCGAGAGCAGCCTTGGCAGGAGACAGTAATTCCTCCGTCCAAATGCAAGTCGCCGCTGCAAATTGGACAGAGGAATAGATCAACGTTCTCGGTAAAGAGAGGGCTAAGATGGTCCGAAACGGTTCCCTGGCTCACTTTTGTACATTTGGGTTAATAGATACAGCGGACGGACGGAAAATTGTTTAATCATTGCTTCGCTACTTCACTCAAAAATTGGCCGAGTAGTTCACCGGCTAAATGGTGGCCTTCGGCGTTAAGATGAAAATCTGTTTCATAATAAAGGGGGTCGCCGTTGTCCAGGGCGTGCTGCCGGAATGGGGCCAGAAGGTCCAGGTAGGGGATACTGGCCTGATCCAGAAAGCTGTCGAGTTCTTCGTTCGGCCGATCACAATACCAGCTCTTTCCCTCGGCTGGTGGCACCAACTGGGGGGCGGCGGGAATGGCAACAACAACCAATTGGGCATCTTCCGCTTCCACTTCCTCTTGCAGTTGCAGGATCAGTGCCTTCGTAATTGCCCAGGCTTCTTCGATTTGTGGCGCATACTGCTGGGCGCAGATGTTCACCCTACGGCCGTTGGCCTGACCATTGCCGTTGGCCTGACCGTTGTTGTTTTCCCCTGTGTCTTGCTCGCGTTCTTGGATCTGCTGGGCGCCTCGCTCGCCGCTTACCAGTTCAACCAATGGTTGTAAGGCAGTCGGGACGTTTGTCCTCAGATCGAGAACCTGGGCGATAAAGCGCGGCAGTTGGAAATGTTTCTTTAGAAAAGTGCCGATTTTGATAAATAGGTTATTTGTTCCTTCGACCGGGAAGTTGTGGATTATCAGTTGATCGTCATCATCGAGTGTAAAGTAAGGCTTGTGGCCGTTGCCACCCAAACTTGTTTCCAATTCGTAGCTGTTGTTGTAAATGTCGTTTGCCAGATAAATGTCAAGGACAACGATATCAGGTTGGTAATCCTTGCCTTCCAGGCGGTAGAAAAGCAGTTCGTTGTCGGTTCCGAAACCGTTGATGCCGCCGTTTACCACCTGCCAAACATCATCGGAAAGCTGTTCGTTCAATTCACGCTCTGATACTTTGCCAAAGCTGTCTTCCAGAGGAACCTGCATAGCGGCCGTCATCGAGTCGCCGAGCAAAAGCACACGCTCCGTTCCAGCGGGTTTTTCAAAGGGGATTTCTATGTCACGCAGTCCTTTGCTGTTGATTTCAACATGGACTTGACATTCACCATAACAAGACTCCCAGCCTTTGGCATTGGGGATATTTCGCCAGCCATAGAGGGAGTATGGTTCCCAAAAGCCGCCAGTACCGAGATGCAGCAGACGGACAGCTACCTCCAGAAAGACAAGGACGATGACAAGGCTTATTAACACCATGAGACCATTAACTAGCCACGTGCGTTTTTTAGAACGATTCACTGGATTCGCTCCTACAAATCATGTCAACCCCAGGAATTCCCAAAAAGCCAATCTTTTTACCTTCAATTCAATTAGAAGAGCGTATAAATAACCGGTGCAATCCCAGAGGCGGTGCTGAAGATGAGCAAGAGACCGATTATCAACAGCAGGGCCACAACTGGAATAAGAAACCAGAGCTTTTCCCTCCAGAGGAAGGCAAGCATATCTTGAAAAATCGTCACATTATAGAACATACTGCGAAAGAAGCGTTTCATAATTCACCTCGTTCAGGCGGTCATCGCCGATTTTTTCGAACGACGAAACAATCCATATACAATGTGTCAATATCACTTTTACTAAAGGTGTTTAGAGCGTTGGCCGGTGTGTTCACGATTGGCTCGCCACGCAGGTTAAAGCTGGTGTTGAGTAAAACAGGTACCCCGGTCGCCTCACCAAATAACTCCACTGCCCGGTAATAAAGAGGGTTCCACTCGCGGCGAATGGTTTGGACTCGGCCGCTGCCGCCTTCATGGGTCACAGCCTGAATTTCATGCCCCTTTTCCTGGCTGGCCTTGTAGACCATCAGCATAAAGCGCAGCGGGTAATGCCGTTGTGGGTCGGTGAGGTCTTCGTAATATTCTGAGGCTCTCTCCTCAAGAATGACGGGAGCAAAGGGGCGGAATGGTTCGCGGAACTTAATGCGTTCGTTGACAACATGTTTCATTTCGGCCGATCTAGGGTCGGCTAAAATAGAACGGTTGCCTAAGGCACGCGGCCCCCATTCAAATTGTTTCTGGAACAAGGAAATCACCCGACCAGCCAGCAGATCATCTACGATAGAGTCTGCCAGTTTTTCGTCGTCATCATATCGCTCGAACGAATAACCACTGGCATCAATTGCCTCCCGAATCTCATCGTCGTTGTACGATTTGCCATAGTAGGCATGTTCCATGACAAATTTGCGGGGTTGGCCGAGGACAACATGATAGGCATAAAGAGCCGCGCCGAGAGCGCCCCCGGAATCACCCGCCGCCGGTTGGATATACACTTCTTCAAAAGCCGTTTCCCGTAAAATTCGGCCGTTGGCAACCGAGTTAAGGGCGACCCCACCGGCTAGACACAACCGTTTAGAGCCGGTACGCTCATATGCGTAGTTCACCATCTTGAGTATCGTGTCTTCGGTGAATCGCTGGATGCTGGCGGCAATGTCAGCGTAAGCCTGGTTGGTTTGCGCTGTTCTGTCATCCCAACTGGGATGGTCCTTTTTCGGATGGGTCGTGGGGGTATAAAAGGTAGAGTCGTGAACTCGCGGCGGGCCAAAGAGCTTGATGAACTTATTGTTGTACATCCGCGTTGTTGATTGGTGATAATCAAAGTAGGACATATCCATACGCAGGCTGCCATCGTTCCCGACATCAGCCAGCTTGTAAATATCATCAAGGCGAGTGGGACGGCCGTAAGGAGCCATACCCATGACTTTGTATTCACCATTATTCACGCGAAAGCCGAGGAAAGCGGTAAATGCTGAATACAACAGCCCCAGCGAGTGGGGGTATCGAATCTCATTAAAGAATTTGATGGAATTCTCTAAAGTACCATTGGCAGAAGCACGGTCCGGCCAAAAGGCCGTTCCCTGGCCGACAGCGGCGGTTGTCCATTCACCTACGCCATCAACGGTCAGGATAGCGGCTTCTTCAAATGGCGAACAAAAGAATGCACTGGCAGCATGGCTAAGATGATGCTCAACAAAAAGAAGTTTGTCAGGCGAAATATCAAGATGAGTGAGTATTTGTCCCTTTATCCACAGCTTTTCATTAAACCAGGTAACCATTGATTCGCGGAATATAGGCCAGGCTTGGGGATAGACCTGGAGGGAGTTTTGAAGAATACGCAGGAACTTGTGGAGAGGCTTCTCGTAATAGACGACGTAATCCAAATCCTGGGCTTGAATACCTGCCTGTTCCAGGCAAAAGGTAATGGCATTTTCGGGGAAATTAGAGTCGTGCTTAATGCGCGTGAAACGCTCCTCTTCGGCAGCAGCAATGAGCAAGCCATCAACCAGAATAGCGGCGGCAGCGTCATGATAGTGACAAGAAATTCCGAGGATGTACATGGTTAATATGGCTTCCTTAAGTTTTCCATGGTTGGTTCGTGTGAACGGTAATCACGCCAGCGTGCTTTTTCCTCAGCTTTAATGTCCAATGGATCGCTGAAGAATCTCCCGATTAGGCCGGCAGGTAAAATAATTGTGAAATAAAAGATAGTCAGAACGATCCGGGCGACGATGTTGGCCATAAATAGCCCAAAGCGTTTCCATAATTGCCAGAATTGGCGCAGAAATCTCATAAAACGTCCCTGTCAATAAATAGAGGAATGGAAAATTTACCGTTGACCGCCCCGAACGGCTCTCAAACCGAAGAAGAACGCCACACCAACCAATAACATAGCCGGGAGGAAGCTCAACGCCACGCCTAACGAAGAATTATCGTTTCCGCTCCCTTGTAAAGTGTCGTTATTGGAAGGAACCTCAGTTGGGAAGGCGATAGTAGGCGTTGGCTGCGGTGTTGAAGTTGGCCCAGCGGTTGCGGTTGGCAGTGGTGTTGGCGTCAGTGTTGGAATAGGCGTTGGCACAATGTCCGGTAAGGTCAGAGAACGGCC
>JBAPRX010000113.1:0-5410 GCA_049281335.1 Promineifilaceae bacterium (SeqCode) | reverse complement strand
CATTGGCCGGGCCAGGGCCGGTCATGTCTACCGTCCAGGCAGCGCCCGAACCGGTGTCCTGAACAACGGTCAGGTCGTGGGTCCCGGCTGGGACGTAATAGGTGACGGAGGTGTCAGATTCGGCCGTTTTCTGAATATACTCATCATCAAGGAAGAACTGGTAACGGCCGTTGGTTACATCCAGGTTGAAAGTGTAAAGGCCGCCCGTAGCAAATGTCAATTGAGCATTGCTGTTTTCACCTGCCGCCCCAGAAATACCAGACCAGGAATAGGGGACAGTTGGAATCGTGTAAAGGATGAGCGTAACGTCGGCAGAACTTCCACCATTATTGGTGATAGAGAAGGTATTATTGCCACTGGTTAAGTTACCCGTACCCCAAACGGTCTCACCGGTTAGGGCCGAGCCGTCCCAGATAGTACCAGCGCTGCCGTCCTTCATCATGAGATGGACAGGACCGCTGCCACTGACCGACAGAGAAAAGTTGAAGGGAAGGGAGGAGAGATCAACGGGGAATTGAGGAACAACTGTATCACCAGAATCGAGGTTGCCTTCAAAGGTAAAGAAGCTGGTTGCGGCCGTGACAGGTTGGACTGAGGCACTCCATTCCGTTATCGGGTACGCCGAGTCCTGCATGGTATTTATCTCGTGCTGTCCAGCATCTACCATGATATCGTAGGTGGTAGACTCTGGCCCAAAATTGGATGGGTGGGGGCCGACATTGTCGTCCAGAACCAGGTTTGCAAAGCCGCTGGTTGATTCGATGTCGAAACGGTACAGACCAGTAGTTGGAAAGTCAACGGAGAAAGCCGAGTTTGATCCGGCAGACAGGCTGGTTCCTTCCCAAGCGGCCGTACCGCTGCCCGGAAGATCATCAACCGTCATTTCATAGCTCATTGGACTGCCATTGCCGCTGTCGGCCGATACATGAACGAGATTCACACCGGCCGAGAGGTCGAAGGTTGCCCACAACGTTTCGGTTCCTAATACCTGGGGAACTACGTAATCTGGGGTTCCGCTCCCTGCCTGATAGATTTCGATGGCAAAAGAATCGCTGTCCACGCCTGAAGCCTCAAAACTCATGTTAACAGTTCCACCGGCGGCTGAAGCGATTGGGAGCCATTCCTCGTCAAAGTCGTTGCCACTGCCTCCCAAAATGCCACCACCCTTGCTGTAGGGGAGGGGGGTGTTCCCGGCACCGAGGAAGGTGATGGCAACCTGCCAGTCGGCACCGGTTGTGGTGTCTTGAACCAACGTCAAGTCATGCGTTCCGGTAGGGACAAAGCTGGTAATGACACTGCTGGCTTCAATTGTCTGCTGAATGTAATTGTCTCCGCCTACATCGGCCAGGAATTGGTAGCGTTCGCTACCCCCAACGCCGAAGTCGAAGCGGTAGAGGCCATCGGCTGAAAATTTAACACGGGCCTGACTGTTTTCGCCACCTGGGTCCGCGACGCCGTTCCAGGTGTAATCGGTGGATGGTAATGTATCAAGCGTCAGATCATAGTCCAGATAGCCACCGTTTGCTGTTACATGTATGTAGCTCAATCCAGCGGGCATATCCAGCGTCATCCAGTGGCTTTCGCCAGTGTAGATGGTTGATGCAACCGGCGGGGAGAAGGATGGACTGACTACATCCATAGTCAGGTAGTCGCCTGGCGACCCGCTGACGGCCGTCAGGATGTTTACCTCGGCCGTGCTGTCGAGAAAGATAGGGAGCCATTCTTCGCTAATGTTGACTCCAATGGCAGCGTAGGGAAGGGTATCGCTTGTGCTGCCGGTATATGTTAGATCAATGCTCCAGTCCACCTGGCCGCCGGTTGTGTCTTGAACAACCAATAGACTGTGCACCCCGGCGGGGACGTAGAAGGTGGCCGATGCGTTGGCATCAATGCTTTTTTGAATATGGGTTCCGTCAAGTGAAAATTGGTAACGGCCACCGCTATTGACGCTAAAGCCGATTGTGTATAGGCCGCTGGTTGGGAACGAGATATGGGCAGCACTATTGAGGCCGCTGGGGGCGGCGCTGCCGGACCAGGTGTATGGCGTTTGTGGTATATCAAATAATTCCAGAGCAAAATTGAGAGGGGTTCCGCCATTATTTGTGAGAATGAAGGTGTTGTTCCCATTTGTCAGTGTACCATTTCCCCAGAGTGTCTCGCCTTGTTGGGCCGAACCACTCCAGATTCCACCACCGGAGCCGTTTGTCATGGACAGCGCCAGTGGGCCTCCACCGGTGGCTCCTAGAGAGAAGTTAAACGGCCGTTGTGAACTGGCCAGAGGAAAAACCGGGGAAATGGATTCACCTGGGGTTAGCGTACCATTGAGGGAAAAAAAGCCTGACTGGAGCGGGGACTCCGGCGCTTTGACGGTTCCGCGCTCGGCTAGAGCCAGCGTAACCAGGGCTAATAAAAAGACGGCCGACAAAATGAAAGCGGCCATAAACTGGATTCTACGAAATTTATGGGTAGAAGGGGATTTAACAAGCATGGATTCTTCTCCTTGTAGAAGGGTGAACCAACTGGCTTTTTTTGGAATTGGTTATTATTAGAGGATTCGATTTATTCACAAGAATCAAATGACGGTGGCTCAAAACCTATAGCACCAAACGATACCGGCTCAATACACCTGTAGCGACAGTGATATAGTAAATGAATTCAGTCACTACACTAAATAGGCTTTAGGTAAGGGTTACCAGAGAACTAGACACGACTTTGTGTATTCGATTATTTTGCTATTCGTTTGATAATTGCTTTTGTGGCTCCAGATACATTTGTACCGGCTAATTCGAGGGCGAAGTTATAAGATACGTGCCACCGACCGCCAACTTTAGCCACGTTTTTTCACCATTGCAGGACGATTTTCTACGTGGCTATTGATTGTCCACAAAAAGGACAGAATTTATATCCGACAACAACTTCATTTTTACAGTTGACACAAATAATGAGACCGTCCCAAAACGGGGGCTAAACAGCCAACGGTAATGCTTCCCTTTCCGTTCCGGTCATAACCATCTCAGGATACCAACGGCAGAAGACAGCCTTCAGATCACCATTCAATGTTTGCACCCGCACTTGTAGCAATAAGTGGGCGCCCCGCTTTGTCCAGCGCATTTGTTGCTTCTTGGAGACCATTTCAAAACGTGTGCTGGATAGTTAGCGGGCTTTGAATCATCTTAGCTCACGACCATAATTGATGCATGTCAAAAACTGGCCCAAATGAAAAACTAAAGAGAGAGGGTTACCAGCTCCGTTTTTGGTTTGTCGGAGTTCATCCCATTATTTGGCGGCGTTTCCTCTTTCGAGCCGATAGTACCTTTGCCGACTTGCACTATGCCATTCAGATTAGCTGCAATTGGAGTGACGACTTTCTCCACCAATTCAAGATTCATGGTCAAACGATTGGGGTTCCGCGTGCCCATGGGCTCTGGTATTCAAAATCGGCCGGACAAGTGAGGCTTTCAGATTTTCAGCCGAAAGTCAATGAGCGCTTTCTCTATGAATACAACTTCTTCGACAACTGGCAGCTAGAGATTCGTGTTGAAGAAAGATTTACCCTTGATACGGAGCGCACTTATCCTGTATGTATTGGCGGCAAACGAGCAGCGCCGCCAGAGGATTGTGGGGGGCCGGAGGTTTTCAATCGGCTGCGCAAGCATTTCTCTCCATTCTACATTTACAATCAGCTAGTTGAGTACTATGAAATGTACCAAAGGCGAGACGAGCTTACGGAAGACAAGCTTTACGAATTGGAAAATCGACAGCAGGGGCTGCATGAGTTGGGCTATTGGGCCAGAATCGACAAATTTAATCGGCGGACAGTCAACAAACGGCTGAAACAATATGCAACCAACGACGATAGCTGGCGTGAGGTTGAAAGGAAAATGTAGTGAAAATCAAAGTTCAAGTTGTCATCGAGTATGAGAATGAAGAACCGGAAACGGTAGTTGAAGAGATCTATTACCTTGAACGTGATACCCCATCGTTGGAAACCTTGGGACTAACGCTGGCTGAAGGGAAAGAGATATTGGCCTACATTCAGGAGAAACTTGTTGGGCAACAGGTGACAGATTTCATTGAACAACACCGTTACTGTGACCGTTGTCATCAGCCACATCGGCGAAATGGCTATCAAACAATTACCTATCGCACCTTATTTGGAAACCTCAAACTTAAGGGACAACGATTTTACCACTGTACGTGCCAGGCGCATGAAACCAAAACGTTCAGCCCTATTATCCAGTTAATATCAGAGCGAACAGCACCTGAATTTACTTATCTGCAGGCAAAGTGGGCGTCACTCATGTCGTATGGGTTGACGGTTAATCTGCTTGAAGAAGTTCTTCCTCTCTCAGCTAATGTGGCCACAGCCTTTCGGCAAACGCAAAAAATTGGACAAAGATTAGAAGATGAACTGGGCGAGGAACGCTATATGTATATCGAAGGTCCGGCGGCCAGGTGGGCCGAGCTACCCACACCAGATGAAAGGTTGTTCGTCGGTATTGATGGTGGGTTCGTCCGCGGCCGCGAGGAAGGCAACCGCAAAGCGGGTTGGTTTGAAGTAATTGTTGGCAAAAGCTTGCTTAACAATCAGCCATCCAAACGTTTTGCTTTTGTGCAGACTTATGATGAAAAACCCAAACGCCGCTTATTTGAAACCTTGCAATCCCACGGGATGCAGATGAATCAGGATATCACCTTCCTTTCAGATGGGGGTGATGATGTACGTGAATTGCAATATTATCTCAACCCAAACGCTGAACATATTCTTGACTGGTTTCATGTAACGATGAAAATTACGGCGATGTGCCAAATCGCCAAAGGACTCAAAGACATCACATTTTCTGAAAAGATGTTGCGTGCTTTGGAAAGAGTGAAATGGCGCCTGTGGCATGGCCATGTGTCTCCTGCTTTGGATGATCTCGATATGACAATTCTCGACTGTGAGTGCGAGGAAGAAACAGATGGCAAACGGGATCAACTGCTCAAAGCCCTCTCAGAGTATTACACCTACATTTCCAATAATCGAGCATTCATCCCCAACTATGCTGACCGTTACCGATATGATGAAATCATCTCAACCGCTTTTACAGAATCGGCTATCAATGAGGTCGTCAGCAAGCGGATGGTCAAGAAACAGCAGATGCGCTGGTCAAAGAAGGGGGCACATTTGCTACTTCAGGTGCGTGTTAAGACTTTGAATGATGAGCTGCATAGCACGTTTGAGGAATGGTATCCAGGCATGAAATGCCAATGGCAGCCTAAGTTTACTAAAATCATCAACCGTTAGCACACGGTTTGAAATGGTCTCGGGGTAGAGGTGGGGGCTATTAACTGGTGCAGCAAAGACATTCTGCTAGGCGAGTGTAAATGGGCCAGAAGCCGGTGGGTCGGGATGTCATCCGGGCACTGC
>JBAPRX010000112.1:0-22406 GCA_049281335.1 Promineifilaceae bacterium (SeqCode) | reverse complement strand
ACATGCACCAAATTCTTGATAATCTACCAACGGCTAAAATCGAAAACGTCATTTCGATTTTGCACCAGGCTCGGCTGGACAACAAACAAGTCTTTATTATGGGCAACGGTGGCAGCGCCTCAACAGCCTCCCATTTTGTATGCGATCTGGCGAAAAACACCCGTGACAACGGCCGTCCTCATTTTCGGGTTATCGGCCTTACAGATAATATGGCCTCATTTTCCGCATACGCCAACGATGAAGGCTATGAAAACGTCTTCGCCCAGCAACTTGCGAATCTCGTGCAGTCCGGCGACATTGTTATCGCCATCTCCACCAGCGGCAACTCCCAAAATGTCATCCGGGCCGTCGAACTAGCTGCACAAAGAAAAGCCCAAACCATTGGTTTCACCGGCTTCACCGGCGGCATATTAGGCGAGTTAGTGGATCTGAATGTCCATATTCGCAGCGATTCTATTGAGCGAGTTGAAGACGTTCACCTCATGTTGGAACACATGATCTGCGTCGCCCTGCGCCAGGAACCATCCCCTTAACCCCCTAACTCAGAAGGGCGGAGATAAACCCCGCCCTTCTGAGTAAAAATCACGCAATCTTCAAGGGCCGGGAGCCGTTACTCAGCCTCGCCCTCTGGCTCCTCCTCAGCCTCATCCCCTTCTCTTTCCTCAAGCGCCTCTTCAACCTCCTCCTGAATGTCATCCTGAATATCCTCTAACACATCCTCTTTAATTTCGGCCGCTGTCGCGCCCCGTCGCCCAAAGAGGAAGTCCCAACCGATCATTACCAGCGCCAATTGCGGCATTCCCCACCAGATAAGCACAAATGTTAAAATATTCTTGACCAGGGTTTGCTGTTGAAGCACCTGAACCCGCAGACGTTGGATCGTGCCGTTCAGTCGTGTCGCAATATCAATATATTGATCCAGCAACCCCGGAACCTCGGCAACACGGTCGTTAATCGTGTTAATATCCTCTGAAACGGTTGCAATATTCTCGCTAATCGCTGCCAGATTTTCTGACGTTACATCCAGACTGCCCTCCATCGAACGCAAGTTGTCTGGCAATCCGTCCAGGCTCTCCCCCATTGCAACAAAGGTCTCATCAAAGGGAACGGCCGGGGTGTAATCAATGCCCAGATCATAATGTAGCTCTGCCCCAAAAAACTCTTCGTCAATGCTGAAATCATTCAATGTTGTCAGCGTATCATCAATGGCCCCTGCGACCTCTGCAATGTTCGGAATGGCCGCTTGCAGCGCCTCAACGCTGGACGGCGCATCTTGGCTGACCACAACTGCGACCTGACCCAGCAGTGGGCGCGTATTGGTCACGGTCTGGGCAATGCTCACCGCTGTATTCCCTACCGTATCCAGACCGCTGTGTACATCTCCAATCGTTCCCTTCACCAACAGCAGGCTCTCTACGGCCGTATCCAGGCTCTCCGAAGTTACCTCCAGGCTGCCATCCAGACCCTCAAAACTATTGTCAATCATCTGTCGGCCGTAAAAAATACCCGCAACACTGATCAACAGTCCCACCAACCCCAACACCAGCATAACAGTTCCAATAATTCGACGAAACATTCAATTCCTCCTACAAGTAAACTGACAGCTTTTTTAGATTACTAAAGGGTGTTATGCACGTGTAAACTGCGTGCGTAGTAACCGCCTACAAATTTCGTAACCTGACCATCACACCATCGTCAATCCGGGACAAGATCGCCAGAGTCGCAATGTTCTCCTCAACTTGAGCTACCTTCGTCGAGCCAAACAACACACTCGCCACCTGTGGATTTTTCAAGCAGTACCCTAACGCAAGTTGGGCCGGTGAGCAGCCTACTTCCTTTGCAATAGCCACAACCCTCCCCACCTTCTTCAGCAGCGACCTTTGACGCATCTTCTCAATATCCTCTGCGCTAAATCGGCCGTTCTCTTCCCCCATCTCTTGATACTTTCCCGTTAACAAACCGCCATACAACGAGTAGGAAGCTACAATACCGACTCCCATTTTCTCAAAAAGCTTCTGCGTTCCCGCCCCCTCAACCTCCGACCGGTTCAATAAGCTATAAGCCAACTGCGCCGCGCAGGGCGGCATCAAATTCTCATCTACTGCCACCTGCCATGCCTCTTCAATCTCTCCCACTGACCAGTTCAAAATCCCCCACTGCCGCAGCTTCCCGGTCTTGATTAATGCATCCATTTGCCGGACCATCTCCGCCACCGACAGCCCCTCAGGTGGCCGAACACAGTAGGCCAGGTCAATATAATCTAGTTGCAAACGCGATAACGACCCATCCAGTTCTCCTTCCGGGCTTTCCTTTGGATAAAACTCATACCACAACTTATTGGCAATAATCAGCTCATTTCGAGGCCAGCCCCCTTTGCGCAGAAGTCGGCCGAACACAACTTCAGAATAGCCGCTCTTCATCGGCGCTTGGCCGGTGCGATCATTATATCGAGCATCATCAAGAAAATTAACCCCTGCATCCACCGCCTGCCCAATCGTAGCCAGCGACGCCTGATCTGGCATAAACTCATAAGTCAGCCAAGACCCCAACGAAAAGGCCGAAACCTCAATACCCGAATGACCTAACTGCCTATACTCCATGATCAACTAATCCTTTTTCAAAAGTGCCTGGACCCTGTTCAGGCAAGTACCAGGCACTTGATAAGTCTCTCCCTAGTGGGAGATAACTCTCTGTGGCTCTCTGGACCTCTGCGCTGCTCTGTGTCCAATCCTTCTGCTTACTACAAAATTCGTACAATTAGTGAATCCGTTGCTTTGTCCTGTCTCTAAGAGCGGTTGTGAACCATCAAAAGCTTCATTTCGGTCATCTCTTCAATCGCGTAGCGCAGCCCTTCTCGGCCGAATCCCGATGATTTGGCGCCTCCATACGGCATGTGATCTACCCGGAATGTAGAGACATCGTTGATCATCAACCCCCCCACTTCAATCTCATTAAATGCTGTCTGAATCAAATTCCAGTCGTTGGTAAAGAAGCCTGCTTGCAATCCAAACTCGCTCGCGTCCACCCGGTGAATGGCATCTATCACGTCCGTATATGAATACAGCCCTACAAATGGCCCAAATGCCTCCTGACAGGAAATCCGCATTTCCTCTTCAAGAGAAGCGAGAACTGTCGGCTGCCAAATATTTCCATCCCGCTCCCCGCCGACCAACACCTGTGCGCCGCCGTTCACTGCTTCCGCCAGCCAGACCTCTAAACGATCCGCCGCCCCTTTATCAATCAGTGGGCCAACGTCCGTCGCCTCATCCAGGGGGTTGCCCACTACCAACGCCTCCACCTTTGGAATCAAGCCATCCACAAAAGATTCAAAAATCTCATGGTGAGTATACACACGCTGAACGGAAATACACGACTGACCGGCATAGGAATTTGCCCCCCAAGCCACTCGCGCCGCTGCATAATCCACGTCCGCATCCTTGTGGACAATCGTTCCTGCATTACCGCCTAACTCCAAAGTGACCATTTTCTGCCCCGCCCGGCTCCGCAAAGCCCATCCAACCGCCGGACTGCCGGTAAAGGTCAACACTTTAATACGGTCATCTTCCACCAGCGGGGAAGCGTCTTTCGTCGTACATGGCACAACCGAGACACCGCCCTCCGGCCAGCCTGCCTCCAGTACAATTTCAGCCAGCTTAAAGGAACTGATCGGCGTCTGTGTTGCCGGTCTTAGGATAATCGGGTTTCCTGCGGCTAATGCCGGAGCCACTTTATGTGCTACCAGATTCAAGGGAAAGTTAAACGGCGTAATGCCAACGACCGGACCGCGTGGAAGCCGCCGGATATACCCCATTCTTCCTTCTGTGCCGGGCAGCCAGTCTAAAGGAACGATCTCCCCATAAATACGCAAACTCTCCTCGCTTGCAATTTTGAATGTAAATACGGCCCGATCCACTTCCGCCCGCGCCGTCCGAATTGGCTTTCCTGCCTCTAGAGCAATCGTTCGGGCCATTTCCTCATGCCGCGCCTGAATTCCCTGGCTAATTTTCATCAAAATCTCGGAACGCTGCCAGCTTGGCATTTTGCGTGTTGTCGAAAAAGTATCGACGGCCGTTCTAATCGCTTCCTCTATAGCCACCGGGCCTGCCCGGTGGACAATCGCCACCAGCGCATCATCGTAAGGACTTCGCACCTCAATGGCATCGGCCGATTTATGATGTCGGCCGTTAATTAAATACCCGTATTCCCCCAACTCCGTCTGACCTGCATCCGCTGTCGTCGCGGACCTGGCCTTCGCATCCCGTAGTCGTTCAATTGTTGCCATCTCCATTCCTCATTCTTAACACTTATTCACGAGATACAGATTATCTGCATCATCAGTCGCTTACCTGTTTCTCTAATGATATGGAACCAGGCTGATCTCCATCAGCTTCTCCCACCGGTGGTGCGATTCTACCACCCGCCATGTTCCAGAGCGCGAGCGAGTCACCAACGAATGCGTAATAGCCCCTGTCGGCGTATAACGAACCCCTTGCAATAAATCCCCAGGCGTTATGGCTGTGGCTGCAAAGAAATGGTCATCCCCGCTAACCAGGTTGGTGACACCCAATTTTTGGCTGACATCCATCCCGGCCGCCTCAACTCGCTGCCGTTCAAAATCGCTTTGCGGAGCCAATCGTCCCTGGATTTCCCCACCTAACCCTCGCAACGCACAAGCCGTAATCACCCCCTCCGGCGTCCCCCCAATCCCCATCACTGCATCAATACCAATATCGGGCAGAGCAGCCATCAACGCCGGAGCCACATCCCCATCACTAATTAACCGGATTCGCGCCCCAGTCTCCCGAACGGCTGCAATCTTTTCCGCATTACGCGGTCGATTCAACACCACAACCGTCACTTCTTCGATACGGATCCGTTTTGCGCGGGCAATCGCCTTCAGATTGTCAACAACCGGTGCATCCAGGTCAACCTTACCCGCTGCTTCCGGCCCCACAACCAGCTTGTCCATATAAAAGGCAGGTCCAGGATTCCACATCGCCCCTCTCGGAGCCAACCCCACAATCGCAATTGAATTATTAATCCCCAGCGCCAATAAATTCGTCCCTTCAACCGGATCAACTGCCACATCCACCAAAGGGCCATCTTTATTGCCCACTTCCTCCCCATTAAAGAGCATTGGCGCGTTATCTTTTTCCCCTTCTCCAATTACAATCACCCCATTCATCCGAACGGTACTCAACATGAGACGCATCCCGTCCACTGCCGCTTGATCTCCCGCCTCCTTCTGGCCTCGGCCGATCCACCGTGAGGCTGCCAGTGCTGCTGCCTCCGTCGCCCGCACCAATTCCAAACCGAGATTCCGATCTGGCTGTTCGCCCATTTATTCCTTCCTCCTTCAAAAGTAGCCACGAATTAACACAAATTTCCCCGAATGATTTATTGCTTTCATTCATGGTGGCGGGTTACAGTCCCATTGAGTCTTTGCACTCATTCAACGCCCATAATTGAATCACATCCCTAGCTCCCCAGCAACCATCTGGGCCTTCCATTGCCCTTCAAAATTTATCGTTCGTTTTTTGTGATTCTTCCCCTCATCCCCCTCTTACCTGCTCATTTTTTAACGGTACGGCCGTTCTATTCATGGTTTCTTCACGCCTAATTTCTGCAATATTCACTACCTCGGAAAACTTTTGACATAAAATAAATATGGAACAAATTTTGTTGTAGTTATACAACCAAGATAAGAAAAGTGGGCAATTCCAATGCGACGCCTCAATCCTCGTCGCAAGCGAAATAACCCACCATTCGTCTAATTCGTTGCTAACTATTCAGGAGAAAACAATGAACTTCCTTCATATATACCAGCAGCTAATAACTGCCATTCGCTCTCGAATCTGCACCAAATGCGGCAACTTACAAGGTCAATGCTCTTGTTGGCACTAATCTAATCACTACAAGTTTCGGCGCATAAATGCCGGTATCTCCAAATCGTTCAGCGAGTATAGGGTATCATTCGGTTCTACCGTTTCCGCTGCCTCTTCCACAACTACCGGCTCTACATCCACAAGCGGCCGTTTTGAAATCGAAGGCCGCACCGCGAATCTCGCAACCGGCCGTTTAAAACCGGTCGCAATCAGGGTGATCCGCATCTCGTCCCCCATTTCCTCGTCAATAACAGCCCCAAAAATAAAGTTTGCATCCGGGTGAGTGGCTTCTTGAATGATCGTCGCCGCCTGATTAATCTCATACAAACTTAAATCAGGCCCACCGGTCACATTAAACAGAATCCCCTGGGCGCCACTGATATTGATATCAAGCAAACGCGAATTGATCGCCTGAGTAGCGGCCGTTCGCGCCCGTTCTTCTCCCACGCCACGACCAATAGACATTAATGCTGCCCCACCCATAGACATGATTGCCCGCACATCGGCAAAGTCCAGATTAATCAAACCGGTCACAGTGATCAGTTCACTAATACTCTGAATCCCCTGCCGCAAAATATCATCGGCCAGTTGGAAGGCGTCTGTTAACGTGGCATTCTCTTCCGCCAGATCGAACAAACGATCATTGGGAATGACAATCAGGGTATCAACTTGTTCTTTCAACGTCTCAATGCCCTGTTCCGCAATCATTGTCCGCTGGATCCCTTCAAAGAGAAACGGCCGTGTCACCACCCCAATCGTCAGCGCCCCTTGCTCACGGGCCACTTTTGCCACAACAGGCGCAGCGCCCGTTCCGGTGCCGCCGCCCATTCCGGCTGTCACGAATACCATGTCGGACCCGGCCAGCGCATTCTGGATTGCTTTTATAGATTCATCGGCCGCTTTTCGGCCGACCTCCGGATTCCTGCCTGCTCCCAACCCTCGTGCCGACGCATCCCCAATTCGCAGACGAACATCCGCCTGCGAATGGTACAGTGTCTGCTGGTCGGTATTGATGGCGATAAAATCAATACCGGGCAGATTTGCCGAAATCATTCGGTTAACGGCATTATTTCCTCCACCGCCAACACCAACTACTCGAATACAAACAAGCTTCTTAATATCAGGCTCTTTTCTAATCATTTCAACCCCAATTTAACTAAAATTCCACCTATTTTAACGGCTCAAGAAACCTGGAATCGGAATATTCCTGAGCGAAAACCCAAACACACCCTTCTTTCCCGAACCCAACCGAGACCCATTTGAACCGGCCTCCGTTGGTATTGTCAATACCGCCTGCTTCTTTGGGCGGCGCTTTCCATGATTGGCCCAGACATCCCAAATCTCATTGCGAAACCCCGATGCAATAACCGTTATCCGAATCGCATCGCCCATTGTTTCATCAATAGCGATACCCAGGGCATATTCAGTCGTTGGGTGAGTCGCACCTTTTAGGATATTCGTTATCGTTTGGGTTTCTTCCAGATCCAAACTGGTGCTGGCTGTAATATTAATGAGAATTCCCCTGGCGTTGTGAATACTTAAACCGAGCAATGGACAAACCAGCGCCTGCTCTGCAGCAACCCGCGCTCTGTCAACGCCTTCGGCCCGTCCCACAGTGATCAATGTAGCACATTGATTAGCCATAATGGCTTTCAAATTTGCCAGGTCTACATTGATCAATCCAGGGAGCCTTATGAACTCGTTGATAACCTGCACGCCCTGGCAAATGAGATTGTCTACAATGCAAAAGGACTCTTTCAAAGTTGTCTGTTCGCTAGACACACCTGAAAGTCGGCCGTTTGGAAATACGATCAAATAATCAACGTACTCCTCCAACTCTTTAATTGCTTCTTTTGCGATCCGGGTTTGTTTACTCCCTTCAAAACGAAACGGCCGAGTTACTACCGCAATCGAAGGAATCCCCAACTCTTTTGCAATGGAGGCAACAACTGGAGCAGCCCCACTTCCCGTACCGCCGCCTAATCCGGCCGTAATAAAAAGTACATCCGCCCCCAGTAAAACCTCTTGGATCACCTGCCTTGCTTCATTGGCAGCCTTCCTAGCTACGGCTGGTTTCCCACCGGTTCCCGTCCCTTGTGTCACATCTTTCCCAATTTGAATCCGCAATGGGGCATTCGATTTTGCCAGACTATTGCTGTCCGTATTAATCGTGATGAATTGAACCCCTTGAAGGCCAGCCGAAATCATGCAATTTACAGCATTCGTTCCGCCATTCCCAATACCGACAATCCGAGTTTGTTTGTTGTAGAGTACAGTGTTTTCCCGGCGCATCTATTCTCTCCAAATTTTTCCATAAACTGCTCAGATAAATTGGGAAAAGAATGTGACATGATGTTCTTCAACCATTCTGACCAATCACATCAGCAAACGACCAATTTGTCATCGCAATGGGAAGAGCACAAGTGAAGCCAAACAAATATTCAATTATATTTGGGACAGGGAGATATTGGCCTTATAATTATGAAGGAAAGATTAAAAAAATGATATGGTACTTGCGTACTATTTATAGAAAAACAATAGGGGTTGATAAGTTCGGAGTTTTGTTGTAGTATTACAATATGTAAGCTGAAGTAATACAATTGACTCTTTTGAGGGTAGCCTTAAATGGTTTTGACTTCTCTATCGGGAAGAGGAGAACTCAATCTGTTTTGGGGCATAGTAAATACAGATTACTTACACAGTCCAGGGTGATGTTGGCGCTTACCTGAGTTATTGTGTATTTCAGGGCAATAAATTATTGTCTTGAAAGCGGTATCTGTTGGGGTTGAGAAGAATAACCGCAAGCTCGCTTGCTTTATGAATTCAAGCCTTTTAGTGAGGGGAGTTCGCCCCTGCCGAGGAGTTGTGTATGGTGAAGCGAATCTTGAATGAGGAGAAACTATTTCTTGGTCGTGTTGAGGAACAAAAACAATTTCGTGCTGCCCTGACTGAGGTAGTGAACTCGTCATCAACAGATGAACTGCCATATATTTGCTTACTTTATGGCGATGGGGGGATGGGGAAAACGACTCTTGCGAAACGATATCACAACATCGCAAACTCAGAGTTTTCAGGCAAATTCCAATTCTTGTGGATAGATTGGGAAGATGAGCGCAAGAAATTTGCCAGCCTACAGGTGGGACGGGAGCAAATTTCGGCCGAATCCGTCTTCAAAGTTATCTACGCCGTCGCCTTACGAAATAAATGGGGCCGACAATTTGTAGCCTATCGCAATGCAATTGTCGAATCCGATGAAGCCGAGAAGCAAGTTGCTGAAGTCTTAACCAGCGACGATACGGATGAAGAGATGGCCCTAATAAGAAGCGTTAGTGTAGGCGTCATTGCCAAGTTCATCCGAACACAGCTTCCTATTGGAGACAAAGGCGAAAAAGCGGCCCAAACCTTACTCGATGCAGGCGTCCAGATTGGGGCCGAACAGGCAGCCCGGTTAAAGACCACCCTGACCACCTATTTAAGAGCAAGGCTCCATCCTAACCATTTCAATCATTTCCTAAATCCCAACGAAGAACTGGCCTATGCTCTGGCTCGCGGGTTGGAGAAAGTCTCCGAAAAGTCTCCCCTGGTTGTATTTCTCGATTCCTATGAAATCATAGATCGGGCTGACATTTGGATGCGCTCTGTCATGCGGGCTGCCGGGCCAAAGGTCGTCTGGGTTATTTGCGGCCGAAACGATCTGGTTCACAGCCGTCAATTTGGCAAAGAATATTTCAAGGGGTACGCCGACGACACGCCGCGCAGATTGCTCCCCTACAACATGCGGCCTCTGGCAGTTGCCGACATAAAGGCTTACTTTGAAGCAGAAGCCATCCCCCTTACTCAAGCGGAAATCGAAGCGATCAGCCGCATTACGCGAGGCATCCCATTAGCCATTGTCGCAGCTGCTGATGTCCTCAAAGCTGGGGCTTCCCTGGAAGAGGTGATCGGCGACATTACCACCAACATACCGGGCAGCCAGATTGTCCGTAAGATGACAGACCGGTATTTACAACTGGTCGTTGCCGAAAACGATAAATTAGCCCTTTATGCGTTAACGTTGGCTCGTGGCGATGTTGAAGTTCTCAGAGCGATGTTGCAGCCGGAAAATGGCGAGTCCTTCAATCTGAACGAACTGCTGCGCCGCCTTGAAAGGGATTACGCTTCGGTTCATGCCAATCGAGCACGCCTACATGACGACCCGGCCCACTTCATTCGTGAGTTCTTACGCGGCGATGTTCAGCGCACGGATAAACCCATCGTTACCTTAAATCGAAGAGCGGTGAAAGCCCTTCGCGAACGTTTGTCCAAACTCGAATCCGAAATGACGTTGACGGAGGATCGCTTCCTAGATGAGAATTGGATCAAAGCCACAAACGATCTGACGAACTACTCGTTGTGGCTGAACGAAGACGAAGCCTTTCGCTGGCTGGTTCCCCGTTTCGTCGAAGGACTTGCCTACAATATAAACGTCAGTCATGGGCTGCTTCAGGTCTTACGTGAGAATATTGATTTGCTCAGTAAAGGAGGGAGAGGGCTGTTGGCTCGATTTCAGACTGTGCAAAAACTTGCTCCCTCCCTCTCCGACGAAGAAATGTTTTTGACCACCCTGACCCGGTTGAGAGATAGAGGGTGGCTTAAAGGAGAGCGTCAAGTTGAGCGGGAGGCTATTCTCTCGCTGCAAATGGGTCAGTTGCTCTACCGTAAGCGAAAATTCAACGAAGCACATGAATGGTTTGACAAGGTGGAAGAAGGACTCCCCGAAAACGGCCGTCTGCTTAAACAAAAATTGAGTGAATCGTTAGAGACATTAGCTCGCCAGCTAATCTGGGTCACAGAGAACGAGCAGCCCGGACACCTGTCCAACTCAAAACAAATTCTGCAAAAAGTCGTTGCCTGGGAACCGGAACGAGAAAGCGCCTGGTATTTATTAGGAATCGTTCAAAAACTGCTTGGGGAATACGAAGAGTCTGTCCACTCTTATCAACGCGCCATCGAACTGGACAAAACGTATACGGCTGCCCACAACAGTCTGGGAAAACTATATTGGACGCTTGGCGAAAATGATGAAGCGCAGGCGGCTTTTGAAAAATCCATCAAACTTGATACCAAAAATGCCATTCCCCGCATTGGGTTGGGTAATGTTTACCTCTCTCAAGGTCAGAACCGCAAAGCGATCAACGCTTATAAAAAAGCAATCGAATATGAACCCCATCTGGCCGAACCTTATTACGGTCTGGGGAACGCTTACACCAAAAACAATCAGATTGATGATGCTGAAGAAGCCTACCAGGAAGCAATCACACTCTCGCCAAAATATGCAGCCCCCTACTATGGGCTTGGAAAATTATATTTGTGCCAGAACCTGGTTGGCAAAGCGCTTGAAAATTGCAAAAAGGCGGTTGAATTAGATGAGGATTTCGCCGAAGCCTATGCCGAACTCGGTAACATCTACTTCAACCAGAAGAAACTCAATGACGCCTTTAATGCTTATAAGAAAGCAATCAAAAACGAACCACGACTGGCCTCTCCTTACTTCGGGTTAGGAAATGTCTATTACGAACACGGCCGTTATCAGGAAGCCAAAAATGCCTATCAACGGGCTATCGAATTAGACCCGGCCAACGGCGCAGCCCATCAGGGTTTGGGCAACATCTTCTTCCAACAAACAGACTATGACAACGCCCTGTCGGCCTACGAACACGCGGCAAAACTAAATCCTACAGATGCCACAACTAAAAACAAATTGGGCGAGCTTTATGATGTCTTGGGCCTTCATGAACAGGCGCTTGAGTATTATAAATCTGCCCTTGCCCTTGACCCCCAAAACGCCGAAACCCACATTGGTTTAGGTCAAGAGTACAGTCAGTTAGGAAAAACCAAAGAGGCTTTCGCCGCCTATCAAAAATCGCTGGAACTTGCTCCCTCTAGCGAGGCATATGTGGGCTTGGGTCAAATCCACCAACAGAAAAAAGAGTTCGGCCAGGCCAACCAACTTTTACAACAGGCTCTCGAACTCGATCCCACCCACCCAACTGCCTACTATGAGTTGGGAAACAGCTACTACCAGATGGGAGAAAGAGGAAAAGCCCTAAAATATTATCACTATGCCATTGAAATCGCGCCTAATCTTCCCGCTCCTTACGTCAAATCAGGAAACATTTATCTTGAATTGGGGCAGGCAAATGACGCCCAAAAAATGTACCAATCGGCCGTAAATATTGGCACCAACGACCCCGAAGCCTATACGGGGTTGGGACAGGCAAAAATTCTGCTCAACCAACCAGAACAAGCCGTCTCCTTGCTGGAAAAAGCAACCGAAATAGATAGATATTACGCTCCTGCATACCAGATTTTAGGGGACGCTTACTACGCCATCGATATGCCCGACAAAGCCCTTGCCGCTTACAATCGCTGGCAAGAACTCTTACCTGACATCAGCCACGCCCACATAAATCTTGGCAACACCTATTTCCAGCTTGGGCAGTGGGACAATGCAATTTCTGTCTATCGTGAAATCATCAAACAGTCCCCCGATTCACCGCAGGCATTCCTCGGTCTTGGCAATGTCTATCGAAAATTGGGGCGAATGGAAGAAGCAGGACAGTCCTACGAAAAAGCCTTAGCCTTAGACAACACGCTGGTCGAAGCGCTAATTGGGCGAGGTTACTTAAATATGGAACTCAATTGGCGGCTCGAAGCAGAGCAGTTGTTCCACAAAGCTCAAGAGCTTGCGCCGGACAGCGCGGAGCCGGTCAATGGTCTTGGCGCTGTTCATTTCCATGCTGAAGAATACCAAGATGCGCTGATTACCTACAAGAAAGCTCTTGCAGTGGATCCCCAAAGCGCCTCCGCCTATAACGGGGCCGGGAAAACACACCTTGCGCTTGGAGAACCTGAAAAAGCAAGCGCCTATTTTGAAAAATCTCTCAAATTCCAACCGCGAAACGCCGATGCTTTAGCTGGATTGGGGCAGGTTGCCTATCTGGACAAAGAGTACAATCTGGCCTTGTCACACTTTGATCAGGCAATTGCCCTGGACGACACTTGTGTTAGCGCCCATACGGGCCGTGGAAATACTTACTTAAAATTGGGTCAATATAATGCGGCCTTAAAAGCCTACCAAAAGAGCATGGCCCTGGACCCAGGCCCAACATTCCCTTACCACAATTTAGGCAACGTGTACAAAGCCTTGAATCGGGTCGAGGATGCGACTGTCGCCTACAAACAGGCTGTGGATTGGGGAACCAAGAACCTGGACATCCTGGTTGAATTAGGGGATGCCTATTTGTTACTCAAACGCCCAGCAGATGCCCTGCCTATCTTTGAACAAGCCCTTTTGCAAGACCCATACAACGCCAGGGTTCAATATGGTATCGGCATGACATATAAGCAGTTGGGGGACTATGAGCGGTCTTTAGCTGCACTACAACGTTCTGCCCAAATGGAACCCAAGGCGAGCGACGTTTACGTCAGTCTCGGCGAGTTAAATTATTCCCAAGAACAATATAAACAGGCTCAAGAGGCATACAATACAGCTTTACAAATCGATCAAAAAAATAAACAGGCGTTCAATGGGCTGGGATATGTATTCTTAAAATCAAAACAGTACGACGAAGCAATTGGCGCTTTCAAACGTTCTATTACCCTGAATTCCGTTCCCGACCCTGCGCCATTTAATGGTTTGGGTATTGTCTTTAGTCAATTGGGACGGATGAAGGAAGCAGCAGCATCATTTGAGAAAGCGTCTACACTCGACCCGAAAGACCCTTCCCCCTATTTGGGACTCGGCCGTTTATATTTAGGTCTGAAGAAGGTCGAAAAGGCTATCCATTTATTCCGTAAGGCGCTCTCTCTAAAACCCAATGATGCGGTAATATATAACGACCTGGGAGTCGCTTATTTAGCCATCGGCAAAGAAAAAGAAGGCTTCCAAGCCTTTACCAAAGCTGCAAAACTGAACCCCAATTTTGCAGACCCGTTCGTCAATCTTGCCAATTTACATCACCAAAACAGGAACAGCCCGGAAGCGCTGCGGCTCTATTTGCAAGCAATCGAAAAAGACCCCCATCATGCCGCTGCCCTGGAATCACTGGGCGATCTCTATCAGGAAATTGAAAAATATGACAATGCGGCCGCCAGCTATCTTTCTGCGCTGGATAATCGCAATGGTAACGGTTCGGCCGATCTATGGTGTAAGCTGGGAAATGCCTACCTGTTTAATCACAAGGGCATTGACGCTTATCCGGCCTTTCAAAACTCCTTAAAACAAGACCAAAACTTTATCAATGCCCATATCGGCCTGGGCTGCTTCTACCTGGAAAGCAGTCAATATGAGCAGGCTGTCGCCTCTTTCAAGAGTGCGATGCTGCTGGGAGCCAGAGAAGTACCAGTCTATATTGGAATAGGCAGGGCATTAAGCGCCTTGGGACAATACACGGAAGCGATTACCGCCTTTGAGCTGGCATTGGGGGCGGATCGGGACAATACCGAAGCCTGGATTGAACTTGGCACTCAATTTACTGAAATTGAAGAATTGAACAGGGCTATTAGAGCTTTTCAAAGTGCGATAACGATTGAGTCTTCGGCCGAAGCCTATTATGGTTTGGGGAATGTCTATCAGAAAAAAGAATATATTGACAAGGCGTTGAATGCTTATGCCCTGGCTCTGAAACAGAAACCCACCTGGGCCTTGCCGTACATTGGGATCGGGGAAGCCAGGCAAAAAACAGGCCGCTACCCGGAAGCTGTTCTGGCCTTCCAGAAAGCCATCGAATTAGATGACGCAAACAGTCAAGCCTTCCTCAAACTGGGGAGTGTATTCCATAAACTCGGCCGTTATAACGAAGCCTGTACTACCCTGGAAACCAGCATCCATTTACAACCAGACAACCAGGACGCTCATCGCTGCCTGGGAGACATTTATCTCTCTCTGGCCCGCTATCAAGACGCCCTGGAAAAATTTCAAAACCTGTCGGTTAAAGATATTGACATTCACCAATATCATATCTGCCTGGGATATGCCTTTCTTGGCTTGAAACAGTTCAGAAAAGCCGATGAAAATTTCAAGAAAGCCCTGGAATTAGGTGGCCCTGAAAAGCCGTCAGCTTTAGTCGCCCAGGCAACGCTGCACCTCCATCTCGGACATCTCAAACAGGCTTTAGCCGTTTACAATGAAGCCTTGAAGCTAGATCCTGAAAACGCTTATGCCCATAATGGCATGGGGGATGCTTACTTTAAGCAGCACGATATTGAAGAAGCAGCAACAGCCTACCAGGAAGCGATCAAATCAGATGCCCATTACAGCGCTCCCCATACCGGGTTAGGGAAAGTTTACAAAAAGGGCCGTCAATATCAGAAAGCAATTGCTTCATTCCGACGCGCTATCGAAATCGAAACTGAAAGCATCCCGGCTCATATTGGCTTGAGTGATGTTCTGGTCGAGCAAGGGAAAATTCCAGAAGCGATTGAAATATACGAACACTGCATTGATTTTCGGCCGAATGATCCCCAGGCTTATAACGGTATTGGAAACATTTACAGTAAGTTAGGCGATTCAAACAAGGCCCTTGAAGCTTATAAGAATGCCTTGGAGGTTGACCCGAAAGGGGCGGCTCCTCGTTGTGGGTTGGGCAATATTTATCGCTCACTCGGCCGAATTGACGAAGCCCTTTCCATGTATCATCGGTCGCTAAATTTAGACGCCAACTACCCGGACGCATACGTTGGCCTGGGCTATATAGACATCACATTGGGAAGACCCAACGAAGCCATCATGCTGCTGCAAAAAGCGCTGGGATTGGAAGCGAACAGTTCAGAAGCCCACAAAGCACTTGGAATGGCCTTCAATCAGATTGGGCAGCACGAAAAAGCTATCGAATCGTTCCAGAATTCATTAGAGTTGAACGACATTCAGCCAGATATTTATTGCTATTTGGCCGATATATTCAAAAAACTAAACCAGAATGATGATGCTCTACAGGCCTATTACCAGGCGCTCAAGCAAGACCCCCAATCCGTTCAGGCGCTTTACGGATTGGGTCAAATCTGGCTGACCCGAAGAGCGTTTAAGAAAGCGCATGAGTCTTTCATCGAGGCGATTCAAGTTGCCCCTGAATACGCACCCGCACATTATGGTCTAGGATTGGTAAACAGGAAACTCGGGAATTACGAGACGGCTCTTTCCGCTTACGAACAGGCTCTCGAACTCGACCCAAACAACCCTCTTTATCTGAACAGCATCGGCGCGATATATACAGACCTGGGTCGGATACAAGACGCTCTCAACATCTATCAGAAATCAATTGACCTTGACCGCAATCAGGCACAGACTCGAAGCGGCCTGGGAGATGTCTACCGGCTAATGGATCGCACAGGAGAAGCCATTGCCGCGTATGAACGCGCCATTGCCCTGGATCGCCAATGTATCGAAGCTTATATTGGATTAGGGAAAATCTATAACCAGTTGGGCAAACCACATGAAGCGCTCAACCACTTTGAAAGAGCGCTCCGTCTCGCCCCTGAAGACCCCGAAGCCTATGTAGGCGCAGGCGCTGCTTACGCCAGCCTGAGCAATCTTGACCGCGCTGTATCCTCTTTCAATAAAGCTATCTCGTTGGATTCAACCAATGCCAAAGCCTACATCGGATTAGGGAACATTTATAGAAACAAGGGAGAAGCCCAGAATGCCCAGGCAGCTTATCAGAAGGCGATTGAACTGAACCCGCGTGATCCTGCCCCTTACGGCACGTTAGGCGATGTTTTGAACTCCCTGGAACAATATGGACAGGCGATAGAGATTTACAAAAAAGCGATTCAATTGAACCAGGAGGATGCCTTTTCTCACGGATCGGTTGCCGGGATTTATAAGAAAATCGGTGAAACGGAAAAGTATGAACAACACATCTCCGTCGCCAGACAGCTGCTTGAAAAAGACACTGCTTACAATCGTGCCTGCCTGGAATCTATCTGCGGCAATGTGGAAGAGGCCATCACCTTGCTAAGAAAAGCAATTCGATTTGAACAAGTCGATCCTTCCTGGCTGAAACAAGACCGTGATTTTGATTTTATCCGAGAAGACCCTCGTTTTCAGGCATTAGTTTCAAATCACTAAAGCGATCATCATGGCCGATTTCAAATTCTATAAATGGCCCACAGAGTTTCACGCCATTACTCAAAATTTTGGGGCAAATCCACAGAATTATGCCCAGTTTGGGCTGCCCGGCCATGAAGGTATTGATATCCGCGCTTCTACTGGCAGCAAAGTCTTTTGTGTTGCCCCTGGCGAAGTCTATCAAGTCCATACCAACCCCTCTGACCATAACTATGGTATTCACGTCCGTGTTGCTCACCAGGATGGCTATAAAACCATTTACGGCCATTTAGAAAAGGCACTGGTTAAAATCGGGGACCAGGTCGACGCTGGAACTATCTTAGGGCTTGCCGATAATACCGGAAACAGCTTTGGCTCCCATCTGCATTTAACGCTGAAAAAAGATGGCGCTCACTATCTCAATTATCCTGCTAACATCATCGATCCGACCCCCTTTTTACTCCCTTTAATCGGTTGGCAAAGGCCAGCCGGCCCTTACGTCGGTGGGTGGGTGATGACAACCAGCATTATCCAGGTTAACGATCTGGGCCAAACAAATCCGGGTGGAGCCACCCTCCAGATAGGGCCAAACAACAATATTGTGATTCCTGGTGGAAGCATTGTGATCATCGTTGATAAACCGCGCCAGGGATTTACCCCGGTGCAAGTCCCTAAGGCGACCCTAGGAATGGATAATCTGGAACTGCCCACAACGCCCATGCCTGAACCCTCTCCAACACTGATGACGGTAGATGGCTGGGCATGGACGGAGTTTCTCCACCTGGTTGATAACCAGGCTGTCATTGATGCCCGGTACGGCATTAACTTCCATGAAGAATCCAACAGCGATTCGCCTGTCATTGGGGTTTTACGCGCACTCAGTACCGTTTCTGTCCTGGGGGAAGAAGAAAATGGCTATTTACCAGTTCGCGCCCGGCAGATTGATTTCATTGGAAAACTGCATATTCCAACGCAGCCTTTGAATGAGTCCATTCAATCGCTCTCTGATTTACCGAAAGACATTTATTTGGGATGGGTCCGAACCAGCTTCTTGCAGTTGGATGGTGAATTCGCCATTACCCGGGATTTGGGGACACAGCTACTAAGTAAACCGGATGACTCGGCCGACTTCGTTGCCATCATCAAAGGTAAAGCAACTGTCACCATTGCTGGCCTCGGAAAAAACAATCACACGCCTGTTTTGGTCCATAAAGATCAGGTACTCAATCTGATCACCAATCTCCCTGAAATCGAACTACCAACCCAACTACCCGGCGACCAATCCCCTATTCTCCCCCCAACTGTTTCCACCTATGGGACAACACCCGGCTGGGTCTTTACAACGGCCGTTGAGGTGGACAACCACATTGGTACAGCCGGCGAAAAAGGGTTGAATCTCCGTGATGTCCCAAGACGCGACGGTGAGTTGGTTGGTTTCATCGCTCCCCAGGAGAAATTCCTGGTCATGGGAGAACCCTGGGGGGAATTTATCCCTATACGTATTGACAAAGACAAACTTCAACCTCCCATTGAAGACAGCGAGTTAGACCCCGATCCAAGCCCGCTAGGGAATGCACAAATCGGCCTGCATGCTTCTACCGATCCCGACATCAGCGAGGATGAACACGAAGAGTTCCGGCTGTTACGTCCAGGCATCATCAAGGTCTTATCTTTCCACAGCGACACCGACATTGCCAGATTAGCCTCCACCCACCCCAGCGCAAGCTGGATCGTGCGAGCGTTTCTGAGCTTCGGCAATCGAAATATTAGCCCATCCAAATTCTTTGAGTACACCATCGACGACGTTTCACGAGCCGTGAATGAACTCAAAGGAAAAGATGTCGTTATTGAACTTCACAACGAACCTAATATAACGGCCGAAGGACTTGGAGAAAGTTGGAAAAACGGCGCTGAATTTGCTCAGTGGTTTCTCGAACTGCTGGAACAATACCGCCGTGTCTTCCCAGAAGCCCGGTTTATCTACCCTGGTCTTTCCCCCGGCACATCTGTCGCAAACATCAAAACTGACCACATTCAGTTTATTGAGGCAAGTCGAAAAGCGATTAATGCGGCCGATGGATTGGGCGTTCACCTCTATTGGTCAAAAGTTCACCCAATGAATCGGGTCTTAGAGGTTCTGGACGACTACATCAGCCGCTTTCGTGAGAAAGATATCTGGATAACGGAAGCCAGCAATAACAAAGCCGGGACAACACCTGAAGAAAAAGCCTTCCAATACTTAGATTTTTGGCACGAACTCCAAAAACGGCCGATGGTTAAGGGAGTGACCTATTTCGTTGCCAGTGCCTCAGATCCCAAATACAGCGAAGAAGTTTGGGTTGGACGCGGGATTGGCAAACTGGTTGGAATGCGTTAAAACCCTATCGTCTGAAACTGTCCCCCTCGCAGCTATTCTCCACGATTATCCTGAGGTAAAATCGAGTTATCAAAAAATGATTCGAGAAATATGCCTTTGCGTGACCCTGTTAGGAGAAGCAAACGATGAATGATGGACAACTGCTAAACTTTATAGGCGGAAATTGGGTGCGTTCGTCGGCCGGGGAGTATCTGGATGTGATTAACCCGGCGACGGCCCAAACGTTGACGACTGTGCCGATGAGTCCGGGAGCAGAGGTGGATACGGCCGTTCAAAAAGCTCAATCCGCCTTCACCGAGTGGCGGCGAACACCGTCTGGGGAACGCATTCAATATTTATTCAAGTTGAAGGCGCTGCTGGACAATGGCAAAGATGAGTTGGCCCGGATAATCACCAATGAGTGCGGCAAAACCTATAAAGAGAGCGTTGGTGAAATTCAACGGGGCATTGAGAATGTCGAGGTGGCCTGTGGGATTCCGATATTGATGCAAGGCACAAACAATGAGGACATCGCTCGCGGCATTGACGAGCATATGGTTCGTCAGCCCCTGGGCGTTGTCGCAGCTATCACCCCCTTCAATTTTCCGGCGATGATTCCGCTCTGGTTCCTGCCCTACGCCGTCGCAACGGGCAACTGTTTCATCCTCAAGCCAAGCGAAAAAGTACCGATGTCAAGCCAAAAGTTGTTTGGGTTGATTGAGCAGGCAGGTTTTCCCGGAGGGGTATTGCAACTGGTCAATGGAAATAAAGAGACGGTCAACGCCCTGCTAGATCATCCAGGTGTGAAAGCGATTAGCTTTGTGGGTTCAACGCCGGTCGCCAAATACATCTACAGTCGGGCTGCCGCTAACGGCAAGCGGGCGCAGTGTCAGGGTGGCGCTAAGAACCCGGTTGTCATTATGCCCGATGCTGATCTGGAAATGACGACCCAGATTATGGCTGACTCGGCCTTTGGTTGTGCCGGGCAGCGTTGTTTGGCGGCGTCGGTTGCCGTTGCCGTCGGTGCGGCCCAGGATGATTTTGTAGAGCGAATCGCGGACGCGGCCGTTTCTCGTAAAGTAGGTTACGGTCTGGATGAAGGGACGGAGATGGGACCGGTCATTGATGGCAGCAGCAAAGCCCGGATCGAAGGGTTGATTGGCAAAGGGGTGCAGGAAGGGGCCAGCGTGGTTGTAGACGGCCGAAACAAAAGAGTCAGCGGCTATGATGACGGCTATTTCATCTTTCCAACCATCCTCGATCATGTCCATCCTGAAGGCGAGATCGCCCGCACGGAGATTTTTGGGCCTGTCTTGAGTGTTATGCGGGCTAATGATATAGATGAGGCTATCCAATTAGTAAATGATCGCGCTTTTGGCAATATGGCTTGCATCTTTACCAACAGCGGCGCAGTGGCCCGAAAATTCCGCTATGAGGCGAACGCCGGAAATGTAGGCATCAATATCGGTGTTGCCGCCCCAATGGCCTACTTCCCTTTTAGTGGGTGGAATGATAGCTTTTTTGGTGACCTGCACGGTCAAAGCCATCATGGTGTTGAGTTTTATACTCAAACAAAGGTTGTGGTTGAACGTTGGCCGAAGGAATGGAGCCGCCAGTTTTAGGACGATTGGACGACAAACGGATTATCCCACATGGACAGAAAACACTGTCCATGTGGGATGGTTGGAACGATTGAAGGGAGGAATACGGCCGTAATCGGAGGGCTTTTCCGAATGATAAATGGAGCCAGCCTAGCACAAAAACAATCTTTTGAACGTATATATACGACTTGTGCAATCAGCACATAAATCGTGAAATTTATTTGGATACTATTGACGGTAAATTAAGTTTTTGTTAACATGTTAACGATAACGTTAACGATAACAATGAATCTTAAATCCACCAGAACGACTATTAAAGAAGTTGCTGCTGCCGCCGGTGTTTCGACGATGACCGTCTCGCGCGTGTTGAATGATCGCCCGGATGTCTCTACGGAAACGCGCAAGCGGATCAAGAAAATCATCAAAGAGTTAGAGTATCGGCCGAGCGCTGTTGCACGCAGTCTGATTCAGCAGAAAAGTTATACATTGGGGGTTGTCACTGCCGGGCTTCAACATATTGGCCCGTCCCGCATCCTGAACGGAATTACCAGCATAGCCGAAGAAACGGGTTACGCCTTACTCCTCAAAGAACTCCCAAATTATCAAATTGCGAATGTCACACCGGTATTTCAGGAACTTCTCTCCCGTCATGTGGACGGTATTATCTGGGCCGTTGCGGAGATAGGCGACAATCATAAATGGGTGGGCGACGCTTCCCTATCGCCTGAGATGCCGATTGTTTTTCTGACGATGGAGCCGAGTGAAACAGAAACGGCCGTTTCAATTGACAACTATTATGGCGGCAAACTGGCGATGTCCCATCTATTTGAGCAAGGGTACCACCACATTGGGCATATTGCCGGGCCATTAGATTGGTGGGAGGCACGCCAACGATTAGCCGCCTGGAAAGATTCCTTAGTTGAACGGAGTCTACCTGTAAAAGAGATCCATTGGACTGAGGGGAATTGGTCTTCGGCGAGTGGGACAGACGCAGTTGAAAAGCTCCTGGCCCAATACCCCGAAATGGACGCAATTTTTGTGGCGAACGATCAGATGGCTTTAAGCGCCATGCAAATCTTGCATAAGCGAGGAATTTGTATCCCAGAAGATATTGCGATTGTTGGTTTTGATAATATGCCCGAATCAGCTTATTTTTATCCTTCTCTGACTACGATTCAACAAGATCAATATGAGCTTGCACGTATAGCAGTTCAAGAAGTCATTCAGATTATTGAGCGGAGTTGGCAAGGAAAAGAACCCGACACACCTCAATCAACTGTTTTGCTGCCCTCATTGATTGTGCGGGAGAGTTCTGTTAGGCATAAAAACGATAAAAATGCCAAAGGGTGAATAATATGTCATACAAGGTTTTTTTCGTTGAAGATGAAATCATTACTCGTGAGGGAATAAGGGATAATGTAGATTGGCAGGCAAGTGGATTTGAATTTTGCGGCGAAGCGGCCGATGGAGAAATGGCC